>JAZLHW010000001.1:0-11354 GCA_045617105.1 Selenomonadaceae bacterium
GTATAGCAAATTTTTCAGAATTGTTCTATGTTAAACGAAGATTGAACTGTCAAGGAAATCTTGAAAGTTTGAAAAGAATGTAATAGAAATAGGAAATACGCTCCTTTTCATGGTATAACGAAGCTAAGATGTCACCTTCTTCAACAGCTTGCTGTAAGTGGGGGAAGCCAAATTTTAACAAGCGGTGAGCATATCTCCCGCTTCGTTGAAACGCAAATTGGAGGGAAAATGCTTATGGCATTTTCTTGAACAATGGCGTTATAATATTCGTAGAGAAATCAATGAAAAGTTAAAAGCACAAATAAAAGCTATTTGCCCAATTCTTATCAAAGGTTCTATTGACGAAGGAAGAAAAACAAAGGAGTAATGATTTCAATTCGTTGAAAGGCTTGAAATAGCTGTGATGGCATGGTATACTGAGCGTAGAAATCGAATATAGTCGTATCAAGACCAAATGAAAACGCCCCTACGGCTGGTTACCGCAGCGGCGTATTTGCATAGTTGGTTAGACTATGCCCAGCTGGTTGCCACAATGGCGGTTGCTCCTACCGCCCCAGCAACTGCAACAACAGCGTTCCAAGGATGCTGATGAGCAGCGAGAGCAAAAAATCGAATATAGTCAATGTCAAAACCTCCTCCCCTGCCTATTTAGCTGGTGAGGCTGTGGCAAGAAAAGTATAGCAAATTTTTCAGAATTGTTCTATGTTAAACGAAGATTGAACTGTCAAGGAAATCTTGAAAGTTTGAAAAGAATGTAATAGAAATAGGAAATACGCTCCTTTTCATGGTATAATTTTCATGGATGGGAGCGTATTTGTATAACTCAGCACAGATGTCCCAATTTTCAAGGCGTTACAGGCTGAAAGGAGTCGCACAATGGCAAAGAAGAAAACTGCTGAAAAAGCATTGAATATAGACAGTATTGTGATGTAAAGAATGACAATTATGAAAAAAGGATTTTCGGATGGCATGGACGAATCAAGAGCAAGGAAGAAATTCGTAGTTCCTTAGGTGTTCGACTTGATTTGAGGTATATAGGGGAGACAGATAATGAAAAAAAGTTTTTTGCGTGAAGCAGCCAGTGTGTTTTTTGCCATAATGTTTTTGGCTTTTTCGTCCCTGCCGGCGGGTGCCGAGCCTGTTTCTTTGGAGGCAGTTTATTTGGGAGTCAAAGACTATGGCAATGTGGAAAGAGCAGATGTGCTGGCTCCCGAAGCTCAGGTTTACCGTTTTTTGGCAGACGGTGAGGAGAGACTTTTCTCGATTGACTGCGGTGAGATCTATCCACCCGAAGTTACTGGGGCAGAGCGGGCGAAGGATACAAAATATATGGGTGTTTTGTCTGCCGAATTTGGCGGATATCCCATTCAAAACATGCTTCAGGAGAATGAGAGGTATTTGCTCAGCGTAGAAAATTCGCAAATTGTCGACTGCAAGCCTTTGTTTGAGAATAAAGCTACGGTTCCTGTAATTGCTGGTACGCCGGGAGAACGCACGGTAAAGAATTTCCTGCAGACGGCATTGATGCCTGTAGGACGGACGCTGTACGTTTTCGGCGGCGGTTGGGATTGGCAGGATCGGAACGTCTCCAACGATTCCCGAACCATCGGTCTTTTGGGCGAGTGGGAAAAGTTTTTTGGCAGTCAGGATGCAAATTATTCGTATAAAGATCCTGATGATAAATCGCATACGCCTTACCCGTTCGGAGGCTGGAACCAATACTGTTATCAGGGACTGGATTGCAGTGGTTATGTGAGCTGGACGCTCTATAATACCTTTTTTGGCAAAAGCCTTGTTTATCCAAGCTTGGGAGGAAACTCAAGAGAAATAAAGGATAACTTGGCTAAAAAGTATAAGCTGGGCAGAAGTGAGCATTTTTGGGGGAAGCTTTATCCCGGAGATATTGTGAGTATCAGCGGGCATGTATGGATCTGTGTCGGTGTTTGCGATGACCGCAGTATTGTGATTCTCCATAGCAGTCCTACTGCCAGCCGTACCGGTGCATTTGGCGGCGGTGTACAGCTTTCGGCACTTTCGGCAAAAGGCGAACAGGATACGGATTGTGAAGCGTATCAATTAGTTTCTCATTACATGGAACAGTATTATCCGCAGTGGTTTTTGCGTTATCCTGCGGTAGTGAAGGACACAAAGGTGTATTTGGATTTTCCGGACGATAAACCGACCGTGGGTGTCTTCCACTGGAATGTGACGGATAAAGCACTTCAGACTTCCGGTATGGAGCTGATAGGCCTATCCGATCCCGAAGGTCTGCGCAGAATGAATGCCAACGAGGTATTGGCGGTCATTTTCAATGAAAAGGCAGAGTAATTTAAGGAAAAGGCTATTGCAGGAAAGTAATCTTTCAGCGGCAACGAGACGATGTGGGGAATGTTGGCTGAAATGACCTCAGTTCCCTAAAAGCCATTTCAGCACATTCAGCTTGCGTATGCCGTCGTAATCTGCCGTGGATTCGATTTCATCGAGAGTAAGCAGGTACTTGGGGTAGTTGTCCTTGATTCGCTGCAGCGGTTTCAGTTCTCGTTCCATTACCTCCTTTTGGAGTGTGGATTCAGCAACTTGGTAATAGGCAAGACCATGTTCGTCTTTTGCCACGAAATCAACCTCTCCGTTTGTCATGGAACCAACATATACCTCATAGCCACGGCGCAATAATTCCAGATAAACCGTATTTTCCAAAACATGCCCCGTATCTTGTCCATGCCTGCCAACTTTAAGATAGCGAAGGCCGGCATCCACCACATAATACTTAGGATTTATCTTCAATATATCCTTGCCCCGAATGTCAAAGCGTTCTGCTTGGCAGATAAGCATACTGTCCTGCAGGCCGGTCAGATATTTTTCTACTGTTTTGCTGTCAATTTTCCGTCCGGCACTTGCCATGGAATCCGCAATTTTGCGAATGGACAGCAGGCTCCCTACATTGGCAAACAGGTATTTGACGATGCTTTCCAGCATTTTTACATCGTTAATGTGGAGCCGTCCCACTACATCTTTCAGGATCACTGTATTGTATAAGCCCAGCAGATATTCGGTTATGTCCTGTTGCTTGCCATCCAGCTGCAGCGTGTAGGGAAAAGAACTTTCTGTAAGGTATCGTTCGTATATTTCTTTTAAGGTATGGTTAGCGGACAGATTACTGGCTTCATAATATTCCTTGAAGGACAGCGGCAGCATTTTCAGTTCCACATAACGGCCAGAAAGCAGGGTGGCAAGTTCCCCTGACATGAAGTAGGCGTTGGAGCCTGTAATGTAGACATCGGCATTCTCCTTGATAAATAAGCTGTCTACAGCCTTTTCAAAGTTTGGCACATGCTGGATCTCATCAAGAAAGATGTAATTCATACCATTAGGCTGCATATGTGAAGTGACATATTTATAAAAACGACCATGCAGGAGTATGCAACTCTTGCATGGCCGTTATTTTTTGTTGCTGCTGTATTTACTTGCTGTATTTTTTCAGAATTTCGGAGAGCTTTTCGATATCGATAGGTTTTTCGAGGTGGTCGTTCATTCCTGCTTTTCCGGATTCCTCCTTGTCTGTGTCAAAGACATTGGCAGTGAGGGCGATGATAGGTATTTCTGCGATCTTCCTGTTTTCCATCTTGCGGATTTCTCTCGTTGCGGTATAGCCATCCAAATGCGTCATTTGCACGTCCATGAGAATGAGGTCATATTGCCCTTCCTTGGCTTGTTCCATGATGTCGAGGGCGGTCGTTCCGTCATCTGCTTCGTCTGCTGTGACATGGAATTCATCGAGGATCTCTCTTGCAATTTCTCGATTCAGCTCGTTGTCGTCTACAATGAGGACATGCATTCCTGTAAAGTCTGGAAGGGTTTCCGTCTCCTCCAATGTCAGGGAATGGGATTCTACCATTCTTAGCTCGATTTCAAAGGTGACGGTCGTTCCTTTGGCAAGCTCACTTGTGAATTCAATATTGCCTCCCATGAGGTCGAGGAGCTTTTTGACGATGGACATGCCAAGACCAAGCCCCTTTGAACCGTTGACGGGAGCGATATCGGCCTCAAAGAAGCTTTTCTTTAGCTTATCCAAGAAATCCTTGCTCATGCCAATGCCATTATCTGCAATGCGGAAGCGGAATCTGGCAAAGTTCTCCCTCTGGGACGGGATCTGCTCGCAGGTACACTCCACCTTGCCGCCTGCCGGCGTGTATTTGATGGCATTGCCAAGGAGGTTGATGAGGATCTGGTCGAGGCGCATCTTGTCCATGTAGATGCCGCTTTCCTGTATCTTGCTGTAGTCCTGCACGAAGGTGATCTGCTTTTTGTCCGCTAATGGCTGTATCATGTCCTGCATTGCCTGCTGGCAGTCCAGAAGGGAACCCAGAGCTTCGTCCAAGGTAAGCTTTCCGTCTTCGATACGTGCCATTTCCAGCACGTCATTGAGCAGCTGGAGGATGTGCTTGCTTGCAAGGCTGACCTTTTCCAAGCAGTCCGAGAGCTTTTCCAAATCGTTGAAGTTCTTCTTTGCCATGCGGGTAAAACCAATGATGGTATTCATTGGAGTACGGATATCATGGCTCATGTTAAAGAGAAAGGCGGATTTGGTATGGTTGGCAAGCTCGGCACGGGAAAGAGCATCCTCCAAGAAGGAGAGCTTTTCCTGCAGGAAGCTGTTTTGGCTCATGGCATGTTCCTTTGCCTCGATCTGCTTTTGTATCTCCTCGTCTGCCAACTGCAAGCCAAAGATAACGCCTGCAAAGTTCCCGTTTTCGTCCATATCACGGAAGAAGCTCATCTGGTAGTATTTCAAGTCGATTTCGTCCAAGACACGAAAACTTATGGTTATCACGGAAGTCTCCATCAGCTTTGGGAGGAGATATCCCAGACAGGTCTCTGCACGAAAGACTTCCTTGTCCGGCTCATAGATGAGATGCTGTGTGAGGAGGGAAAGCTTCTTGGTGAGGTTTGCATCCTTCCATGCAGGAATCTTTTCTTGAAGCCATGCACTTTCCTTATAAGAAACCGCCGTATCCTCGCCTTCCTTGTCAAATGTGGCATAACCAAGGTAGGAAAAACCGCTGGCGATGGTTTCCAGAATTCTTTGCTTCGGCAATGCTTGTCGTTCGTTTTTTGTTTCCTTATCCATCTTTTTTTGTTTCCTTTCGTCCAAATTCGATAAACACTCTTAGTTCTTAATTCGACAAGATAATGCCTTTTCCCTTTTGCATTTGAGATTTTTAGTAGTTAGCCTGCCTTGCAATCAAAACATTTTACATAGATATAGGGACATTCAACTTACGTACAAAATGTTACAGATTTCGCCAGAGGTGGAGATTGCAGACAGTACATAAAAAAGAATCCCCGAAGAACGGTCATTCTTCGGGGATTCTTTCATTGTATGGTTGAAATGGGATTCTTCTGTCTTACGCAATGCCGCGCTGGGAAGCGTTAAGCTCCAAGAGCTTTTCCGTATGTGCTGCAACCTTTTCCGGCGTGATGTCCGTGCGTCTTGCAATGCCCGTGTCGAGAGCTGCCTTTGCAACAGCAGAAGCAACGACTGGAGCAACACGAGGATCGAATGGGCTGGTGATGACCTTGTTCTCATTGAGCTCCTCCGGGGAGATGAGGGAAGCGATCGCCTTAGCAGCTGCAATCTTCATTTCCTCGTTGATATCCGTTGCCCTTACGTCAAGAGCGCCGCGGAAGATACCAGGGAATGCGAGGAGGTTGTTGACCTGATTCGGGAAGTCGGAACGTCCCGTGCAGACAATGCGGGCACCAGCGGCACGAGCAGCATCCGGCATGATCTCAGGGTTCGGGTTTGCCATTGCCATGATGACAGCATCACTGTTCATGCTGCGTACCATGTCCTCCGTCACACAGCCTGCAACGGAAACGCCAACGAATACGTCTGCACCCTTAATGACATCAGCGAGGGAACCCTTCTCATGATTGTGGTTCGTAATCTTTGCAATATCGTCCTTGTAAGGATTCATGCCTGTCGGACGGCCCTCATAGATAGCACCCGTGGAATCGCAGAGAATGATGTTCTTTGCGTTCATGCGATGCAGGAGACGCGTGATTGCCTGACCTGCTGCACCTGCACCGTTGACAACGATCTTCACATCCTCAAAGTTTTTGCCGATGAGACGGAATGCATTGATGAGAGCGGAGGTAACAACGATTGCCGTGCCGTGCTGGTCGTCATGGAATACCGGAATGTCCAGCGTCTTGCGGAGCTTCTTTTCGATGTCGAAGCACTGAGGTGCTTTGATATCCTCGAGGTTGATGCCGCCGAAGGTCGGTGCCATCAGCTGAACCGTGCGGATTACCTCGTCCACGTCCTGCGTGTCAAGGCAGATGGGAACAGAGTCAACGCCTGCAAAGCCTTTGAACAGAATGGACTTTCCTTCCATGACCGGAAGACCTGCCCCTGCACCAATGTTGCCGAGACCGAGAACTGCCGTTCCGTTCGTGACAACAGCCACCATGTTCCCCTTGGAGGTATAGTCGTAAATCTTCTCCGGCTCGTCCTTGATCTCAAGGCATGGAGCTGCAACGCCCGGAGTATAAGCAAGCGTCAAGTCCTCTGCAGAATCGAGAGGAACCGTAGCCGTGACGGCGAGCTTGCCGTGATATTTCTTATGGAGAGCGAGTGCATTCTTGTCAGTCGTGTTCATGGTGATACATCCTTTCTTGCTTGCAGGCTGCGGCAATTTTCCGCAGTCGATTTGTTCCTTTGCACTTTTTCTTAGTACATCTCCAAAAATATGAGGTTTACAGATAATTGCTAAAAAATGTAATTTCAAGTGCAAAATGTAATTTTGATATGGTAACTATTATAATAGATTATAGGAAAAAAGCAAATAGAATTTTTGAATAATAACTATAACTTTTGGTTATCATAAATACATGGGAAACGGGAGAAGATCTGCCTTGTTTCGTGACAGCAAAAAAGCAAGGGCATGTGACCCTTGCTTTTCTGTGCGTCAGCGTTTTTCGTAGCCGCCCTTGAGAGGGGGTCCATCCGACTGCTGTACTGTGATGGGCTGCGGCGTTTCCACTGTGTTTGCAGATCCTTGTCCGCTGTCCCGACCTTGGGGAGATGGCGGTGGCGTTTCGCCGGAGGTTTTCTGCTTATTGCTGGAAGTGTCGGACGCATTCGTTTTTTTGCTGTCCTTTTCCGATGTATTCTTTTCAGGGATATCCTTTTTGGAGCTGTCCTTGTTTTCTTTGCTCTCCTTTTCGGTACTCTTTTTGTCTGTTTTTTTGCTGGAGGAGACGGCACGGCCGATCGAGGTATCGCTGGCAGGAACCTCCGTTGCACTTGCCGGTATGGAATTCTCATATTCCCGTGCTGTGCGTTCAAACGTAGAGCGCATGCTGTCGCTGATGGAAATGCCCAGTGTGTCTGCGATAATGCTGCGGAGCTTGGATATATCAGGGATCCAATAGCTGATGCCTTCAATATAAAGAGGCCTGCCGGGAACCATTTCTGCATCCAGCCCGTTTTGCTGGGCATTTTTCAATGTTCCTGCAAATTCCAGAAGCTGACGCATGGAAAGGTCGGTCTTTACGGAGTTCATGATTTCGGAAATAACGGAGGGCAGCTTCGTGATGATGGATGGGGAGGTTACCTTGTCCATACACGCCTTCATGAATTTCTGCTGCCGCTTGATCCTGCCAATATCGCCTTCCTCGTCACGGTAGCGTACATAGGTAACGGCAGTCTTGCCGTCCATGTGCTGAGGACCGGGACGAAGGTCAATGAGAAGACCGCCGTCATCGTCCCAAGGATCTTCATAATACATGCGCTTTTCTACGTCAATATCGACACCGCCGATGGCATCAATGATATTGATGAACGCCTTGACGTTAATAATAACGTAATGGTCGACATTGACACCGAGGAAATCCTCGACCGTCCGATGTGTGAGGTTTTCTTTTCCGTAGGCATAGGCGGCATTGATCTTGTCGTAGCCGTGCCCTTTGATCTTGACTCGTGTATCACGGGGAATGGAGAGGAGAGCAGCCTTGTCCTTGGCAGGGTCGATCGTCGCAATCATGAGCGTGTCGGATCTCCCTACATCGTCTTCCCGTTCGTCCACACCCATAATCATGATGGTCGCCTTATCCTTTGCCGTCAGCAGGTTTTCCTCCGGCACGTCTTCTGCCTTGTCCAAGAGACTGGAGGAGGCGAACATAGCTCCTGCAATCGCTGCACCAAAAAAGCAGACGAGGACAACAATCCACATCCAAAGACGGGATTTTTTCTTTTTGCGAGATGGGATATAGGATTTGTTCAAGGCGATACCCTCTTTTCTGTAGTGATATGCAATCTATGACTCTATTTAAACATAACGGGAAGGGGCTTTCAAGCATTTTTTGCATAAGAATCGGCAAAACACAATGACGGCAGTTTTTCTTTCGGTTTTGGAAGGGAATGAGGAATTTGGGAAGAAATATTATAGGAGAAACATATAGCAGCATACAGTTGAGGTGATAGAAATGGCAAGAGAAACAGAACGAAAATTTTTGGTAGATAAAAGGAAGTGGAATGCATCTTCCCAAGGGATTCGAATCGCCCAAGGGTACTTGTGCACTGTGCCGGACCGAATCGTGCGCGTGCGCAGAAAGGGCGGGCATGGCTACTTGACCGTCAAGGGAAAGAACGAGGGGATATCGAGGGAAGAGTTCGAGTATGAGATCCCAGTCAGGGATGCGGATACCATGCTGAGGTTTTGTGAGCAGCCGATCATTGAGAAAGTGCGGTATATGGAGATGATTGGAGGAAAGGCATGGGAGGTAGACGTGTTCGAGGGAGAAAATGAGGGGCTGGTCGTTGCGGAAATCGAGCTTGGCTCTGAGGAGGAGAGCTTTGAGCTGCCGGTTTGGGCAGGCAAGGAAGTCTCGCAGGATACGAGGTTCAGCAATGCAAGCCTTGTGCAGAATCCATACAAGAATTGGAAAGGTGAATCGCTGGAAATGGATGGGGACAAGATTCACTAAATCTTGTGAGTGTCGATTTTTGTATACAAAATATTGAGTTATCCCCCACGTTATCCACATTGTACACAGAATTGCGAAGAAGATATAGGAACATCTTCCACAAATAGGTATAATATTATAGAAGAAAACTGTTCATAGTATGTTGAAGGCCGGTATTTATCCACACCTGTGGATTATTATGTGGATAAAAGAAATGAGGCTGAAATTTTGTGTGGTTTTTTGAATAAGTGGGAGGAGTGCTTTCCAAAAGAAAGGCAGAGGGTGCTATGATTCCAGAGTGGGAGATTTTTTTGAGATTGACGATGGCTGCCGTGCTTGGCGGCATTATCGGTTATGAGAGGCAGTCGAGGAGAAAATCAGCAGGGCTTCGCACCAATGTCTTGGTCTGCCTTGGTTCGTGCCTGATCATGCTGCTTTCGCAGGCGCTCTATTCGGGTGTTGAGGGAAAGACAAATGCCGATCCTGCACGTTTGGTTGCACAGGTGGTCAGCGGTATTGGTTTTCTCGGTGCGGGCGCTATCATGAAGGAAGGCTTGACGGTTACGGGACTTACGACAGCGGCATGTCTTTGGGTGGTAGCCGGTGTCGGCATTGCTGTGGGAGGCGGATATTATTTGGAGGCGCTTTTCACGACAGGGCTTGTGTTTATTACGCTTGGCAGGCTGTCCCGCCTCGATGAATGGGTGATGCATGAGAGGAATCTTTCTGTTACGATTCGGACACTTGACAAGCCGGGGCAGCTTATGCATATCAATTCCTGTTTGGAGGATATGGAGCTGAAGATTCGGGGAGTCAAGGTCAAGGCAGATGAGGACGAGGTTTGGGAAAAGGATGCAGAGAAATATCTTTCTATCGAGATGGATGTCTACAATCATCAGGGGATCAAGAGCGTAATTATCGTGGATTCCATCAAACAGCTGGACGGTGTTGTGAGCGTTGATGTGACATGAGTTTTTCCCGTGGGAAGGATTTCGGGCGGAAATGGATAATATATTTAGTGAGAAGTAAAATGCGAGGAGGATTTTGCAATGTTGAATGAGGAAATTATGGACACGATGATCCGTATGGCAATGGACGCTATGAAGAATGCTTATGCGGAGCATGTGGAGCTTGTTTCAGGTGCATGTGTGCTGGCAAGTGACGGGACTCTCTATACAGGCTGCACGATAGGCAATGTTTCTGCGAGGGCTTGCTGTGAGGCGGAGGAGCTTGCTATTTACAAGGCAGTAGCGGACGGGAAGCGCAAATTTGATGCGGTTGCAGTGATTGCAGATACGGAAAAGCCGTTCGTGCCGGTCGGAAACAGCCTGCAGCTGATGTCGGAGTTTGAAGTCAAAACGCTCGTGATGGCGAACATGAACGGGGAAGTTGACGTAAGACCATTGAATGAGGTATTTCCGACAGGGGAACTGCTGCGGAACAATCATCGCTTTTTTGTGGAGTGACAGAGCTTTGCAAGCCTTGGTTATGCTCGGCATGTTGATGCTTGGCAAAAGGTCAATAATTTGATATTTTCAGGAAGGGACGCAAAATTGGCGTTCCTTTTTTTGTGTGCTGGTTGATGTTTTCCTCCTTTTCTGCATGTATGAGTGTGAAAGGGGGTGAGAAACATGGCAACGGAAGCAACGAAGCTGACGCTGAAGGTCGTGACGGGAAGTTCTGCAAGCGGAAAGCCAGTAACGGCACAGCGCACATTCTCCAACATCAATCCTGACATTTCGGATGCGGATGTTTATGCAATCGGGTGCAAGCTCGGTGCATTGCAGGTTCATGAGGTGAACGGCATGATCCGCACGGATACGAAGGAGCTTGGTGCGTGAGAACGGAGAGAATCTGAAGGAAAGGAGGGATAGGCATGACAAAGGTACTCAAGCTGGTATTTGCCAGTAACGGAAAGACGATGACCTGCAGCTTGGCAGATCCGAAGGACGGACTTACAAAGGACGAGGTGCTGGGCGTTATGAATGAAATGCTGGAGAAAGAAGCTGTATTGGTCAATGGAAACGCAGCCACTGCAGTGGAAAAGGCATACGTTCAAGAAACGGAAAGAATTGATATCATCTGACGGAAAATAGGGAACCGTGGGAATACCCGAACGATCAATGGACTGGTCGTTCGGGTATTTTTGTTGCTGTTTGGCATTGCGGCATACCTGCTGAAAATGCCTTTCCGCTTATGCAAGCTCTCTTGGCAGCTTCTGCCAAGGGCAGGATACCATGAAAAAATAACGAAGCTAAGATGTCCCCTTCTTCAACAGCTTGCTGTAAGTGGGGGAAGCCAAATTTTAACAAGCGGTGAGCATATCTCCCGCTTCGTTGAAACGCAAATGGGAGGGAAAATGCTTACGGCATTTTCTTGAACAA
>JAZLHW010000002.1:0-4308 GCA_045617105.1 Selenomonadaceae bacterium
TTAACCTAGGTGGAATCTCGTTATTGCCTTGCGGTTGACAGGGATTTCTTTCTTCTGTATCATTAGAGGTAAGTTGGAAAAGAAAAGCAAGTTTCACATCAAATTTTGTTTTGCGGATAGGAGAGGAGAGTCTCATGAAGAAAGTAGCAGTTATGATGGGAAGCGATTCCGATTGGCCGATTTTGAAGCCTGCGGCAGATCTTTTAAAGCAGTTTGGAATCGACTCGGAGGTTGTGGTGGCTTCGGCACATCGCACGCCTGCTAAGGTCAGGGAGTTCGTTTTGGAGGCGCAGGAGCAGGGCATTGGTGTGTTTATCGTAGCGGCAGGTGCGGCGGCTCATTTGGCTGGCGTGGTTGCAAGCTATACAACGTTGCCTGTGATTGGCGTGCCAATCAATGCAACAGCGCTCAATGGCATGGATGCGCTTTTGAGTACGGTGCAGATGCCGTCGGGAGTTCCTGTGGCAACGATGGCGATCAATGGTGCGAAGAATGCCGCTATTTTTGCTGTACAGATTTTGGCAGTAGAAGATGCGTCCTTGGCAGAACAGTTGAAGGCTTATCGTGAGAAGATGGTGCAGGAAGTAGAGAAGAAGGCAGCTCGGGTTGCGGCACAGTTGTAACGCTGTGACGTTTTCGGGGTGTCTTTTATTGTGCAGTGTTGGAGGAAGAAATGGAAGAAAAGCTTACCTATCGAGATGCTGGTGTTGATATTGATGCAGGCAATTATTCCGTAAAGCTGATTAAAGACAGTGTGAAGGCTACTTACCGTCCGGAGGTTCTTGGTGACCTCGGTGGTTTTGGTGGATTGTTTGCTTTGAATAGTGGAAAGTACAAGGAGCCAGTTCTGGTTTCCGGTACGGATGGCGTGGGAACGAAGCTTCGTTTGGCTTTTATGCTGGACAAGCATGATACGATTGGGCAGGATGCCGTAGCAATGTGCGTCAATGATATTTTGGTGCAGGGTGCAGAGCCGTTGTTTTTCTTGGATTACTTGGCAGTTGGCAAGCTCCAGCCGGAGCAGGTAGCAGATGTCGTGAAAGGGGTAGCGAATGCCTGCAAGGAGTCCGGCTGTGCTTTGATTGGTGGAGAAACAGCAGAGATGTCGGGCTTTTATCCGGAGGGCGAGTATGACATTGCTGGCTTTGCCGTGGGTGTCGTGGAAAAGTCCAAGGTAATTACGAGCGAACTGGTTCAGGAGGGAGATGTTCTTTTGGGGCTTCCGTCCTCCGGTGTTCATTCCAATGGCTACTCTCTTGTCCGGAAAATCGTGTTTGAGCGCAAGGGATTCAAGGGAAGCGAGTACATAGATGAACTCGGAAAGACGATTGGGGAAGAGCTTTTGACTCCGACACGCCTGTATCCGAAGGTCTGTTTGCCGCTTATCGAGAAGTTTGATATCCACGGCATGGTGCATATCACGGGCGGCGGTTTTTATGACAACATTCCTCGTGCCCTTCCTGAGGATATGGCAGTGGAGGTTGATGCGTCCGTATGGCAGATGCCGACGATCTTTAACCTTCTTCAGCAGTGGGGCAATGTGGAATGGAAGGAAATGTACCGCACGTTCAACATGGGAATCGGTATGGTTCTTATGACGAGCCGTGAGGAAGCAGAGAAAATCAAGGAACATCTTAAGGCGCAGGGCGAGACTTGCTATGAGATCGGCAAGGTGGTCAAGGGCAGCCATGATGTAACCATCAAAGGCGGCGTATTTGATGCATAAGGAAATTTTGGGAGTTCTTTGTTCGGGACGGGGGACAGATCTGCAATCCATCATGGATGCGATTTCTGATGGAAAACTGGATGCAGAAATCGCTGTCGTTCTCACAGACAAGCCTGATGTCATGGCTTTGGAAAGGGCAGAGAAAGCAGGAATCAAGAATATTTGCGTCAACCGCAAGGAATATGAGACTCGTGAGGCATTTGAAAAGGTACTCGTCAAGAATTTGCAGGAAGCAGGTGTTACGCTTGTGGTGTTGGCAGGTTTCATGCGGATTTTGAGCCCGTATTTCGTTCATGCGTACAGTGGACGTATCATGAATATCCACCCCGCACTTCTTCCGTCCTTTGGCGGTGCGCATGCCCATCGGGACGTACTGGCTTATGGTGTCAAGGTTTCTGGCTGTACGGTTCATTTTGTCGATGAGGGCATGGACAGCGGTCCTATCATTTTGCAGGCAACCGTGCCGGTTCTGGATGATGATACCGAGGAATCTCTTGGTGCGAGGGTGCTGGAACAGGAGCATATTATTTATCCGAAGGCGATTCAGCTTTATGTGGAAGGCCGTCTTGAGGTAGAGGGCCGTCATGTGAGGATTCTTAAAAATAAAAAATCATAAAGGAGCGTACAGATTATGAAAATCAAGCGTGCTTTAATCAGTGTTTCCGACAAGACAGGTGTTGTGGAGTTTGCCCGCAAGCTTCATGCTGCCGGCGTGGAGATCGTTTCTACGGGCGGTACGATGAAGGCGATCAAGGAGGCTGGAATTCCTGTGACCTATGTCAGCGATGTGACAGGCTTCCCTGAGATCATGGACGGACGTGTCAAGACCTTGAATCCGTATATTCATGGAGGTATTCTTGCTGTCAGGGACAACCCGAAGCATGTCAGGGAGATGCAGGAGCATAAGATTACGGGAATCGATCTCGTGGCTGTCAATCTGTATCCTTTCAAGGAGACGATTGCAAAGCCAAATGTTACGCTGTCTGAGGCAATCGAGAACATTGATATCGGTGGTCCGGCTATGATTCGTGCCGCTGCGAAGAATTTCAAGTTTGTAACGGTCATTACGAATCCTTCCCGTTACGATGAGGTGGCTGAGATGGTGGCAAAGGACGGCTGTGTCAATGGTATGATGCGTATGGAGCTTGCACGGGAGGCGTTTGCACACACGTCTGATTATGACAGTGCTATTCAGTCATACCTCAAGGAACAGGTGGAAAAGTAATGAACATTATGGTAGTGGGCGGCGGCGGCCGAGAACATGCGATTGCTTGGAAGCTGGCACAAAGCCCTAAGTGCGAAAAGCTTTATGCTGTGCCAGGAAATCCCGGCATGGCGGAGATTGCGGAGTGCGTTGCAGGTGTCTCAATCAACGATAATGCCGCTATGGTAAGTCTTGCAAGGGAGAAGGAGATCGACCTTGTTGTTATTGGTGCGGAGGCACAGCTCGTCAATGGGTTGGTCGATGCCTTGCAGGAAGCCGGCATTAAGGCTTTCGGTCCAAAGAAGGATGCAGCAGAAATCGAAGGCTCTAAGGAATTTTCCAAGAATTTGATGAAAAAGTACGGGATTCCTACAGCAAAATATGAGGTTTTCTCTGATGCGGCGAAGGCTCGTGCTTATGTTAAGGCAGAGGGGGTACCTATTGTCATCAAGGCGGATGGCTTGGCGGCAGGCAAGGGTGTTATTGTTGCTATGACATTGGATGAGGCACTTTCTGCTGTAGATGACATCATGGAGAATCAAGCGTTTGGGCAGGCAGGAAGCCGTGTGGTAATCGAGGAATTTATGGAGGGCGAGGAGGCATCTCTGCTTGCCTTTACGGATGGAAAGACTATCAAGCCAATGATTTCCTCGCAGGATCACAAGAGGGCTTATGACGGAGATAAAGGCCCTAATACGGGCGGCATGGGAACTTACGCTCCTGCACCTGTCATGACGGACGAGATGGTAGGGCTTGCCGTGGAAAAGGTACTGAAGCCTGCCGTTGCTGCTATGGCTCAGGAGGGACGCTGTTATCAAGGGTGTCTCTATGCTGGATTGATGATCACGAAGGAAGGCCCGAAGGTCGTAGAATTTAACTGCCGTTTTGGGGATCCTGAAACGCAGGTGGTTCTGCCGCTTTTGGAAAGTGATCTTGTGGATATTATGACGGCATGTGTAGATGGTACTTTGGAACAGCAGGATATCCAGTGGAGCGATGGGGCGGCTGTTTGCGTTGTCATGGCTTCGGGCGGTTATCCGAAATCCTATGAAAAAGGATATGTGATTCAGGGGCTTGCTGAGGCAAAGGACAATGCTGCCTTGGTCTTCCACGCAGGAACAGCTTGGAAGGACAATGCGATCGTGACAAGTGGCGGACGTGTCCTTGGTGTTGTTGCCAAGGCGGAGAATGTAAAAGCTGCTGTGGAACGTGCATACGAGAATGTCCAAAAGATATCCTTTGACAAGGTTCACTTTCGGAAAGATATTGCTCATCGTGCCCTGCATCGGAAATAGTTGCAGAAGAACAAACAAAAACAAGGTTTACTTGGGTGGATATCGCCAAGGAAAAAGGGGTTTATGTTCGATTGCATTGTTTC
>JAZLHW010000003.1:0-1208 GCA_045617105.1 Selenomonadaceae bacterium
GAAGGCACGAGAAAGAAAGCTATGAGGAAGGACTGGCTGCAGGCGAAGCACGAGGAAAGCTGGAAGGACTGGCTGTAGGCGAAGCACGAGGAAAGCTGGAAGGACTGGCTGTAGGCGAAGCACGAGGAAAGCTGGAAGGAAAGCTGGAATCCTATCGGAACATGATAGCTGTCGGGCTTTTGACGCTGGAACAGGTGATTGCATCGGGGCAGTTGAGCAGTGAGGAAATTGCAAGTCTTAGCAGAACGTGAGACGGTTCGACAAGAGAAAAGAGCAGCAGGTGTATTCGATAAAACAGAAGAACGAATAGATGCGTGGATGCGATAAAATGAAAGCAAGAAAAGGTGCAGGGGGCGAGAATTTCGTGCGAAGGATCAAGACATTTGACGAGCTGACGATACAGGATAATTTTATCTTCCAAAAAACAATGCGGAACAAAAGTCTCTGCAAGGGAACGATCGAGAGATTGCTTGGCATGGAGATAAAAGACGTTTCTTACCCTGAGGAGGAAAAGACCATTGCCCTGAAGCTGAACAGCAAGAATGTCCGTCTTGATGTCTATGTGCGGGACGAGCAGGGAACGGTATTCAACTTGGAGATGCAGACGGTCAATGACAAGAACGAGCTGGCAAAGCGCATGAGGTATTACCAAGCAAGCATTGATATCGACATGCTGGAGCGTGGCAAGGACTATTCTGAGCTGAATTCGACCTATATCATTTTCATCTGCACATTTCCGCTGTTCGATTCTGACCTTTACAAGTATACCTTTCGGAATGTCTGCTTGGAGGACTATAGAATCGAGTTGAAAGATGGGGCAACGAAACTGTTCGTGACGACCAAGGGAACGCATGGCGAGATCAGCGAGGAACTGAGAAGATTTCTTGCCTATGTGGACGGCAAGGGAGCAGAAGGCGATTTTGCCTTTGCCATGGACGAGGAAGTACAGAAAACAAAAAACTGCGAGGAATGGAGGCGAGAGTACATGACGTGGGAAATGGAACTGAGAAGACATGAGAAAGAAAGCTATGAAGAAGGACTGGCTGCAGGCGAAGCACTGGGCGAAGCACGAGGCGAAGCACGGGGCGAAGCACGAGGAAAGCTGGAAGGAAAGCTGGAATCTTATCGGAATATGATAGCTGTCGGGCTTTTGACGCTGGAACAGGTGATTGCATCGGGGCAGTTGAGCAGTGAGGAAATTGCAAGTC
>JAZLHW010000004.1:0-30673 GCA_045617105.1 Selenomonadaceae bacterium
CAAGCATGGTTGCGAGGATCACGCAGATGACGGTGGAGGAGGTAACAGCACTCGGCAAGAAGGCAGGGGTGCTGTAGGAGAATGGGCGAGTTGACCGCTGGCGAAGTGGTCAGTCCCCTGTCAAGCAGACAAGTCAAATATCTAAAATAAGTCTATATATCCGTTGTATCAAGATGATATGACGGATATTTTTATGCTGCGAAAGATTTTTCAGGCAAGCAGAATTTTTTTGTAATATCTTGTAATAAAACGAAGTCTGGATCGTATAAGGTATAACGAAGCTAAAGATGTCCCCTTCTTCAACAGCTTGCTGTAAGTGGGGAAAATCAAATTTTAACAAGCGGTGAGCATATCTCCCGCTTCGTTGAAACGCAAATTGGAGGGAAAATGCTTATGGCATTTTCTTGAACAATGGCGTTATAAAAGGAAAACAAAGAACGTAAAGATGCAAGAAAAACAAGGGAAGAAGATAATGTGAAAGGAGTTGTTTACCATGATGTGGTGGTGGTGAGCATATATCGAAGGAATCAAAAATGACCCTTTCCGCTCATTGCGGAAGGGATTTTTTTGTGGAAATTTTTTTTGTAATACTTGTAATAAAACGAGGTTAGAATCGTATAGGGTATAGAAGGAAAACAAAGAACGTAAAGAAGCAGGAAAAATAAGGGAAAGACAAATTGAGGGGAGTTGTTTACTATGTGGTGGACATAATATCGCAGGAAGCCGAAAGCATCGGCAGGGGCATTTGAAAAAATTTTAGAAGTGTCGGTAAAGAAGCAGGAAAAACAAGGGAAGGAAAAATGGAAAGGAGTTGTTTATCATGGAGAACAAGAAGCTGTTGTTGGAGAAAGATTTGGACGGGGAAATGGCGGTATACTTGTGACAGCAATAAGAGGGCTTATTTGGGGAATAAAGGAGCTTACAACACCAACGTTGCACAAAGCCCAGCCCGGTCCATACGTGTCCAAGACCAATATCACGCCAATCAAGGGAAGATCCTTTTTGGGAGCAAGGTGAGGCAGATTTATGAGCAGGGTGAAGCCATTGCAGGCAGAAGAAAAAAAAAGTCCCCTTCCGATTTTCGGAAAGGGGACATTTTTGCTGTCAGTGGAAATCTCCTGACAAGATGGGCAGCCAAGAGCAGGGACTAGTAGAGGTCAGTTCGCCTGTCAAGAAAGACATCGCTTTTTTTCTTGAGATCTTCCCGCACGGAAAAGTCAATGTCGGCTTCGAGAATGGTTTCCTGCTCTCCGGCTTCTGCGAGGATCTCGCCCCAAGGGTTGAGGATGGCAGAGTGTCCCAGACCATTAGCGGCGGCAACGAAGATCTGGTTCTCGATGGCACGGGCGGCAAGGAGCGTGCGAAAGTGGGTAAGCCGTTTCATTGGCCATTCGGCAGGGAGGAGCAATAGCTCTGTGCCATGAAGGGCAAGCCCCCGTACCAGCTCAGGGAAGCGCAGGTCGTAGCAGATGGCAGTCCCATAGGTATGCCCGTCCAGTGAAAATGGGGCAGCTCCTTCTCCTGCTGAGAAGTAACGGTTTTCTCTGGCAGGCGAGAAGAGGTGTGCCTTGGAGATAAGCTGCACGAGCTTCCCTGTGCGGTCGATGATGGGACAGGTGTTTCGGATCTCCTCCCCGTCCCAAAGGGCAAGGCTGCCGCCAACGATATTGATATGATATTTTTTTGCCAGATTGCACAGGAACTGAATGGATTCGCCGTTTGCCTGTTCTGCAAATCGGGCGATCTGCTTTGGGAAGAATCCTATGCTCCACAACTCCGGCAGGAGAAGGAGGTCGGGATCGCTGCGGACAGCGTCCTCGGTCATGCGTTCTACCGTGCTTTGGTTGCTTTCTTGGTTTTCGAGAACAGGGCAGAATTGAAGAATGGAAAGTTTCATGTTGCTTCCTCCGTGTGCTTTACAAATAGAGTGGGTTTCGATAAAATGAGAAAAGAGAGTTGATGGAGGGGTACTATGGAGAAGGTTTCGTATGCCGTGGGGGACGTAGTGCGTATGAAGAAGCCGCATCCCTGCGGAAGCCATGAATGGAAAATTACTCGCACGGGAATGGATTTTGGGCTGAAATGCCAAGGGTGTGGGCATTTTGTCATGCTCCCCCGTCCCAAGTTCATAAAGATGGTTCGTGGTATCGTCCAGAAGGCGGAAGAATAGAAAATCGTTGCGGGCAGGCGCTTGCTGCGGAGCATTGGCTTCGGAGCAGGTGCCTTTTTATTTTGTCACAGGCTTATTAAATCACAAGGAGAGGGAGTCGGCAAGTCCTTTTATCGCAGGGACATGTGGAATATCCCTTGCATATGGGGAGGAAATTCTTTTGCTTTGTCGAAGATAAATCTAAAAGGGAAGAATTGCATTTCCTTGCGGGAGACAGGGAGAGCGGAAAGGAATTTGACATGGAAGAGAAAGCTGTGGATAAAAAGCTGCCAAAGGGAGAAAGAATGGGAACAGGCGAAGGCAAGTCCAAGAATGTAGATTTTGGTTATATGTATCATGAGCTTCGGGAACCGATCCATTCTGTTATGGGAATCGGTGAGCTTATTGCGAAGGATTCTGTGGACGTGCATGTGGCAGAATATGCGGCAAGGCTCAAGAAGGTCGGCAGGACGCTTTTGGATCTTGTGGACAGGGCGGAATATTTTTCTGCGTGGAAGTCGGGAGAATTGGCTCTGCGAAGGGCGGAGTATCGCCTTTCAGACGTGATCGAGGCATTGTACAGCATGTTTGCCGACAAGCTTTCTAAAAAGAGAGTGAGGTTTCGTTTGGATATTGAGGAGAGCCTGCCTGACGTCCTTTTGGGGGACAGCACGGCAGTCTATCAGGTGCTTGCCAATCTGCTTGCCAATGCGGAGCAGGCTACGGTGCATGGGGAGACTGTCCTGTCGATGCATGGGAAGGCTTCCGGCGGTATGGCAGAGATCTTGGTGGAGGTTTCCGATACAGGAAAGGGCATTTCGGCAGAACAGCTTCCTGTGCTTTTGGGAGAGCAGGAGAGCAAAGAGGAGTCTTTGGGAAAAGGGCTTGCCATCGTTCGGGGACTTTTGAAGAGAATGGGAACAAGGCTTCAGGCAGCGAGCGTGACGGGGGAAGGCAGCCGATTCTTCTTTACCCTTCGGCAGGAGATCGGTGATACCAATGCGATGGGAAATGTGGCAGAACGGATACAGGCAGAGGCAGTAAAGGAAAACTATCGTACACTGTTGTCGGCACCGGACGCACGAATCTTGCTTGTTGATGACAATTTTATGAATTTGGAAGTAATTTCAGGGCTTCTGGCACCAACGAAGATCAAGGTCGATACGGCAGAATCCGGAGCGGAAGCCTTGGAAATGGCAAAAAACGAGCAGTACAATTTGATTATTTTGGACTCCATGATGCCGGATCTGAATGGGACGCAGACGATGCAGCGAATGAGGGAGGAGTCCTTGGTGTCTGCCGCAATTCCCATTGTCGTGCTTACAGCGGATACGTCTGATGGGGCAGGGGATCGCTACATTGACCAAGGCTTTGATGCATACCTTACGAAGCCTATCCTGTATCGGGAGCTGGAGGCGGTGCTGCGGGAGTTCCTGCCGAGGGATCTGGTAGAAAATATAGATGAGCCGCAGGAGCAGAAGACTGTGCTGGTCTACGATACGTCCACGGAACTTCTGCGGGCGCAAAAGAAGCGGCTGCAGGGAAGCTACAAGGGCATTTATGTCATGAATCAGGAAAATGCGCTCAGCTATTTGGAAAAGCATAAGGTGGATTACCTCATGTCCTGTGCAGATGGTGATACGATGTTCTCTTGGCAGGCTGGCAAAGGGGACAGGAAGGACAGCCGGACTAAGATTCTGGTTACGGGAGGCAATCGGCTTTTTGCAGATGAGCTTTGCAAGCTGATTGGACGGCCGAAGGAATATTCTTTGCTTCGCTGCGGTATTTCGAGGGAGCTGCTTTTGCAGATGATGGCGGAGGAACGTCCGCATGTGGTCGTGATATGCCTTCACTCTGAGGATACTTGGAAAACGGTTGCTGTTTTTGATTCTTTGAACCTGTATTCGGAGATCAAAGGAACGGAAATTTTGGTGGTCGGGACGAAAGACCAGTGTGAGTTTTTTAAGAGGCTGACAAGACTTCCTCAAATGTCTTTCGTGTATCGCCCTATCAATATGCTTGCGCTTTATGACAAGCTGGAGGAGGCAGCGGAGAAAAAGGAGTGGCTCCATCGGAAGGGGACAAAGTATGTGGAACGGTTTGTGAACCCGCAGGGAGAAACGGGCAAGGCCTCGGACGATGGGAGGAAGCATGTCCTTGTCGTAGATGATGACATTCAGCAGCTCCAGCAGATCAAGGATCATTTGTCAGAATTTTATCATGTTGCGATGGCACCCTCCGGAAAGTCGGCATACATCTATTTGGAGGATCACCAGCCGGACTTGATCTTGCTGGATTATAGGATGCCGATAGAATCAGGGCCTGAGGTCTATCGAAAGCTTCGCTCTGACCCCAAGACGGCGAAGATTCCTGTGGTATTTTTGACAGCGGTATCCAGCCGTGAGGATGTTATGACGATTTTGCTGAAGCTAAAGCCGCAGGGCTATCTCGTGAAGCCAGCGACCAAGCTGGAGCTTGTGACGAAGATGATCGAGGTCTTGGGATAAGAACAGAACGGGGGAATTTGCGTGGAAGCGTGGATAGAAGACCTTTTGCAAAAGGGGATAGATGTGGATTCGGGAATGAGCTATACCGGAAAAGGAGAGCAATACAGGAAGGCACTGCAGCGTTTTTTCGAGGCGCATGAGTCGGTGATCGGGAACGTGAAGGGCTTCCACTCTGCGAGGGATGCAGAGAATTTTACGATACTGGTTCATTCCGTCAAAAGCAATGCAAAGATGATTGGGGCAAAAGTTCTTTCCCAAAAGGCGTTGGAGCTGGAACAGTTGGGAAAGGCAGCTGCATGGGCGGATATTGATAGCTTGATGCGTGCATTTTTGGAGGAATATCTTGCAGCTATAGAAATTATTCGGCCTGCCTTGTCGGAGAATGAGGGGGAATCGCCTGACGGAGCATCTGCGAAGGGGCAGGCACAGGAGACTGCAAGGAAGCTTTTGCAGGCATTGGAGGATTTTGATGATGAGGAATCCTCTAGACTTTTGACGGAGCTGATGGAATATCCCTTCCCTGCGGAGACCCATGCAGATCTGCTGAAGGCAAGGGATCTGGCAGAGGAATTTATGTATGACGAGGCGGCAGAGCTGGTTGGGCAGGCACTGCCGCAAATAGGGGATTGAACATGGAGAGCTTGCAGGAAGAAATACGGCTTTTGAAAAAAGAGAACAGGAAGCTGCAGAGGGACTATTCCCGTATGCAGAAGGATCTGCAGATCTTTTCCAATTTGACAGATAATATAGCAAGGCTCCGTTACTTCAATGAAAAGAAAGCGGAAAAGGCGAATCGGGCAAAGAGCAATTTCCTTGCCAATATGTCCCACGAGATCCGGACTCCGATGAATGCGATCGTTGGGATGAGCGAGATGATCCTGCGGGAATCTGCAGATGCCAAAACCCTGCGTCATGCGAGGGATATCCAGAGCGCAGGAAACACCCTGCTTGCAATCATTAACGATATTCTCGATTTTTCAAAGATCGAATCGGGACAGTTTACGATGGTTTCTGTACCTTATAATGTGGCAGATGTCTTTCGTGATGTCGTTAATATGACGCAGAAGCGAGCAAGGGATAAGGGGCTTTCCTATGAGGTGCATATTTCTGAAGCGATCCCGTCACGGCTTTTGGGGGACGAGGTGCGTGTCCGTCAGGTTATCCTGAATGTCCTCAACAATGCTGTGAAGTATACCAAGACAGGCGGCGTACAGCTGTTTGCGCATTATGATAAGGAGAAGGAAATGCTGACAGCCCGTGTCAAGGATACGGGAATCGGCATGAAAAAGGAGGCGATGGAGGAGCTTTTCAAGCCGTTTCATCGCTTGGAGGAGTCAGCGAACCGCAAGATCGAGGGGACAGGGCTTGGTCTCAGTATTGTCAAGCAGATGGTCAAGAATATGGACGGGGAGGTTGAGGTAAAGAGCGTTTACGGGGAAGGCTCGGAGTTTACCGTTACTATGGTTCAGCCCGTGGTGGATGCTAGGGAGCTGGGGGATTTTTCAGCCATTATGGAGGGCGAGGCGGAGGAAGCCGTCCATAAAAAGAGTGTTTTATCTGCACCTCATGCAAAGCTGTTGATCGTGGATGACAATCGAATGAATCTGGATGTGGCAGAGGGGCTTTTGCAGCCGACCAAGATTCGGATCACCAAGGCAAACTCTGGGCGGGAGTGCATAGAATATCTGAGAAAGGCGCAGTTTGACCTTGTGTTTTTGGATCAGATGATGCCGGAGATGAGCGGAACGGAAACTCTTCAGCAGATCCGCAGGGAAGGACTGGCACAGGAGATTCCCATTATCATTTTGACTGCGGATGCTGTGGCTGGTATGAAGGAGCATTATTTGCAGCAGGGCTTTACGGATTATCTCTCAAAGCCTGTGCGTTATGCGGACTTGGAAAAGACTCTTTTGAAATACCTGCCGCCGAAATTGATTTCTAAAGAGGAGCCTCGCATGGAAGAGCCTGCCAAAAAGCCTGTCATTCTCGTAGTGGATGATTCTGCGGAGCGGCTTGGAAAGATCAAGGAATTGCTGGGAGATCGCTATAAGGGGGTTTTTGTCAGAGATTCGGAAAAGGCGGAAAAGTATTTGGAAAAACATTCGGTTGATTATGTCCTGAGGAGGGAGAACGAATGAGATCCTATCAAGCCGTGAGTTATGAGATCGATGACATCGAGCAGGCAGTAGACGAGCTTTTGGTTCAGCTGAAGGCTTTTTCTTTGCAAAGGAATACCTGCGGATTGGTGTTTTGCGATTATGATGTAGATACAGAGCTTTTGGCAAAACTCCTGAAGGAAAGGTTGGATTTTCCCATAATGGGAATGACGGGGGTTGGCTTCCTGACAAATGAGGGATATTCGGAGCAATGCATTTCTTTTCTGGTCATGACAGGCGATGATTGTGAATTCAGCATGAAGATGACAGATCCCCTTGATTGCGATGCCGATATCGGAAAGCTTGCGGAAGCCTATCAAGAGGCAGGAAAAGTGCTTTCTGAGAAGGAGAAGCTGATCTTCCTTTATGTGCCGCTTCTTTCCTTATTCAGTTGGGATATTGCGATCAACGCACTGAGCGAGGCTGTAGGCAATGTGCCTATCTTTGGGGGAGTTGCCGGAGATAGCTGGACATACACGAATTGCTCTGTTTTTTGCAATGGTGTTGTTTCGTATGAGCGTGCTATTATGCTGCTGATCAGCGGCAATATCAAGCCGATCGTCAAGGTGGAACATTCTACGACACATGCGGAATCCTCCCATCATATTGTGACCAAGGCGAGAGGGTACCTTGTTTATGAGATCGACAACCGTCCCATGCTGGATTACCTGCAGGAGATGGGGCTTACTTCCCAAAATGAAGATGTTTCTTGGGATTTTTGCGGAACGCCCTTTCTTGTGAAACGAAAAATGCCAAACGGGGACAGCATGGAGGTACTTCGCAGTGTTGGGCTTATCAACTACCAAAAGAGGTACTGCGGGTTCTTGTCCAAGGTGGAGGAAGGCGATGAGATCAACATGGAGCTGATCAGCAAGGAGGACATTGAGAGATCTGTCAAGGTCGCATTTGATGAGCTGCTTCAGGAGATAGCCTCGTCCGAGGATTACCGTTACAGCATGATCCTTTGCTCCTCCTGTGTAATGCGTTACTGCATGATCGTGGCAGACAAGAATATCGAGGGGAGTGCCTATGCCGGCAGGCTGCCGGAGGGGCTTTCTGTTCATGGGTATTATGGCTATGGGGAGATCTGCTCCACTGTGGGACGTGTGCCGGGGAAGTTCTACAATATCTTTACGCATGAAACTTTGGCAATGATAGCGATATGAGGACATAGAAAACGGGGCTGTGCATTTTGCACAGCCCCGTTTTGGTGTTTTTAAAATGGTTCCTGCATGATAAGGGCAAGATGGCGTTCCCTGTCATCCTCCCAGTAAATGTTGTAAGCACGGGTATTGGTAGCCTCACCCCAGTTGTCGAGCGTAACATCAAGGTACTCGTTGCCGTTTCGTGACAAGCGGGGGATCGGGCAGCCTGTGCAGGGAGCAGCCAGCCCGTGAAAGCGTTTGTAGCACGGCTGGTCTGCCGATGATTCGGAAAGTGTCTGCCGTATCGTTTGGTTAAAATAGATGGGGATGTAGGTATCCTTGTCTATGACATAGATAAATTCCTGCATGTGATCCAAAATGGTCTTCAGATGATTGTTGGAGCTGCGCAGAATATCCTCCGTTGCACTGTCCATCAAAATATTTCCGAGGAGTACGGCAAAGATGTTGAGATCCTTGATCTCCTCCTCCGAAAAGGGACGAGGACTGGCAGAGCTTTCAAATCCGATACAGCCCAGGTCTTCTGAGCCGTGTGTTATGATGCAATGAGCAAAGGATTTTGTACGGAGCTTTTCTGTGAGTTCCTGATAATTTTCGCCAAGCTCTGAGGTGTCTTGGCAGACCGCCATGACACCGTAGGGCGTAGGCTTGTAACGGCTCGAGACCATCTTGTTATGTCCCTCGATGAGGGCAGAAATATCCTCCTCATGGTTTTCCTGCCGCAGGGAAACACCCTTTGGACTGGTCCACTCAAAGGCATTGACATACTGGTTGGTATCCTTGTGAAAGCGGTCGATGGACACGCGGTCAAGCTGGAACTGCTTTCCGAACAAGCCAATGCAGAGAGCGATCGTTGCATCGGGATTGTTGGTTTCGTAAAGCAGAGTAAAGATGAATTCCAGCATGTTGTCCTTGAATGCCTTTTGCTGGATATCTGCCGTGTTTGCCGTATCTCTCGTGGAGGAAATGGCTGAATTTCCTATGAGGCTGGAATGATAGAAGCAGTAACGGTTTCTTCCTTGGGATTTTGCTTCATAGAGTGCACGGTCGGCACGGGTGAAAAGGTCTTGGTAGCTGGTTCCATGCTCCGGAAAGACAGCGACACCTATGCTGACGGAAAAAGGAAGCTTGTCATTGTTGTTCTGATAACTGCGGTGCAGCGTCTTTAAGAGAGTATTGCAGCGCTTCTTGAGGATCTCCATGGATGGGAGATTGCGAAAAAGAACCAAGAACTCATCGCCGCCAATGCGTCCAAGAATGTCTGTACGGCGGAACGTTTGCTTGATAGCCATGCTCATATCTTTTAAGACACCATCGCCAAAGAGATGCCCAAAGGCATCGTTGATCGCCTTGAACCCGTCCGCATCAACGATGATCATGGCATGCTTTGCAGAGGAAGCATCCGGTGAGCGCAGCATTCTCGCTACACGGCGTTCGCAGGCTCCCTTGTTCAAGAAGCCCGTCAGGATATCGTGCTCGGCACTGTGTTCCAGTTTTATTTGCCAAAGCTGCTGCTTGTTGATGTTGCGAATACAGCCGAAAGCGTAGGCTGGACCATCTTTTGTATAGTAGGTCAGGAGACGCAGATCGACCCAAAGGTAATCGCGGGTATGCCGGCGTTTTCTCAAGCGCATTTTCGTAACGCTGCGCCGTCTGGCTGTTTTGCGCGGCTTGTTGATCCAAAAGAGTGCATCAAGAAAATTCCAAAACGGTTCCTTGTCGTCCGGATGGATCAGATTGTCTGTCAAAAGCGCCGAGGAAGCACTTGGTATGTACTGCGGGATATCATAAGGTGCATTTGTTGTTGGTTCTGTAAACTCTAAAGTATCGGTTTGCAGATCCCATCGAAAGTACAGCAAATGATCCATGTCCGTCAGCAATTTGTATACGTCATCGTTAAATTGTTTTGGGATGGTATCCACTTTGGTCAACATAAGATAGTCCTTCTTCATAGATGTTCAAAATATTTCCGTTTAACTTCTTCATAATTTAGTATACAAGAAAATGTGAAGAACTTCAACAAAAAACGGATAGAGTGTGAGCATTTGGGAAAATCTGTTTACGGGCGAAGCATGGCATAGTACAATGTTAAAAGTTTCAGGAAAATGGGAGGAAGGAACGATGTTTTTTGACAGTCATGTTCATACGGAGTTTTCAACGGATTCACAAATGAAGGCGCAGGACGCATTGAAGCAGGCGGAACGCTTGGGGCTGGGGTTGGTTTTTACGGAGCATTTTGATGCCGGGCTTATGACAGAAAAGGGGGAGATGGCATTTTCTGCGGAAGATTATTGGAAAATGTATGAACCGCTTCGGGGTGACTGCCTTCGCCTTGGTGTTGAGCTGGGGCTTACGCTTGATGCGAAGGAACAGAATTTGGCATTTATGGAACGTGCGCCGTTTGATTTTGTTATAGGCTCGATTCACCTGCTGGACGGGGCGGATATTTATTATCCTGATGTCTACGAAGGCAGGGAAAAAAAGGAATATTACCATGCGTATTTTGCGGCAATGGAGCAGAATCTTCGTCTGCATGGATACATTCATGTGCTTGGGCATATTGATTATATTGCAAGATATGCGACGTTTGAAGATCCGGAGCCGAGATATGATGAGTTCTGCGAGGAAATAGATGCCGTTCTGCGGGCAGCCATAGAGACGGATACTGTGATGGAACTGAATACCAGACGCTTGGGGAAAAAATCTGCGCAGGAGGCACTTTTGGATATTTACAAACGTTATCATGAGCTGGGCGGACGCTTCGTGACGATCGGCTCAGATGCGCATAGCGTGGAGGCAGTTGGAGCGCACTATGCTGCTGCAAGGGACATGGCAGAAGCCTGTGGATTGAGGATCGCTGCATTTCAGCAGGGAAAAATGGAGTTGGCGTAAAGCTTGCAAATAAGGAAACATCCGCAGCACTGATAGATAACAGGTGAAGGTCTGCACTGTCTTTGCAATCGTATCCTTGCAGGAAGTGTGGAAAGATGGTAAAATACCAGTGTATGTTTAGATGAGGAGGTTTTGAGATGAAGAAGCATATCGTTACGGTAAACAAGCCTTCCATGCAGAGCACGGTCAAGAAGGGTGGCTGCGGTGAGTGCCAGGCATCATGCCAGTCCGCTTGCAAGACGAGCTGCACGGTCGGCAATCAGGTTTGCGAGAAGTAATTGAGAAGGGCCTTCCCTTTTGCGGGAGGGCTTTTTTCATGTTCGCATAGAGTTTGTTCGTATAGGAAGGAGCATGGGTGAATGAAAGCCAATATCCATAAGTTTGAGCAGAATGGGAGTTATATTTTGCTGGATGTCAACAGCGGTGCAGTGCATATTATTGACAAGATGATCTATGACATGATGGATATCTTTGATGGCGGCAATGATGATGCTGTGGTGGAAAAGCTGGCAGGGATCTATTCGGAGGAGGAGCTTCGTGAGGCATTGGAGGAGCTTCATGAGCTGATGAAAGAGGGAGGACTTTTCGCTCCGGATATCGACGTTCCGCCAACGTTCAAGCAAACAGGGCTGGTAAAGTCGCTCTGCCTGATGGTAGCGCAGGATTGCAACATGCGGTGCAAGTATTGCTTTGGGGACGGGGGCAGCTATGGCGGAGAACGTGCTGTTATGAGTCCTGAGGTTGGAAAAGCGGCTGTTGATTATATCATTGAGCATTGCGGTCCCCGCAAGCATTGCGAGATCGATTTCTTTGGCGGGGAACCGCTGATGAACATGAAAACGGTCAAGGCTGTGACGGAGTATGTGCGTCAAAGGGAAAAGGAAACGGGCAAGGTGTTCAAGCTGACACTTACGACCAATGGGCTTTTGCTGAATGACGAGAACATTGCGTGGCTGAACGATAATAATATCTCATTGGTTCTTTCTGTAGATGGGCGCAGGGAGGTTCATGACCGTATGCGTCCTGATGCGGGCGGAAATGGGACGTATGACCGCATTATCAAGAATTTTAAGAAGGCTGTGGATTCGCGTGAGGGGAAAAACTATTACATGCGCGGTACCTATACAAGGGAGAACCTCGATTTTACGGAGGACGTGCTTTCGATGCAGGATGCAGGCTTTGACGTGCTTTCGGTGGAACCTGTGGTTCTGAAGGATCACCCGCTTGGATTCACGGAGGCAGATCTGCCGAGAATTTGCGGGGAATACAACCGTTTGACGGAAGCGTACATGAAGCGGCATCGGGAAGGCAGAGGTTTTTTCTTTTTCCATTTCAACATGGATCTGTCCAACGGGCCATGCGTGGCAAAGAGGTTGGCTGGATGCGGTGCCGGCCATGAGTATTATGCCGTGGCGGAAAATGGCGACCTTTATCCGTGCCATCAGTTTGTCGGCAGGGAGGGCTATCGGCTGGGCAGCGTGTTTGAGGGGGTACAGAACAAGGAGCTGCCGCAGTATTTCAGGGAATCGCATGTGCTGAACAAGGAGAAGTGCAAGGACTGCTGGGCAAGATTCTTTTGCAGCGGCGGCTGTCATGCAAATGCAGACCTTTTCCACGGAGATATCCGTAAGCCTTATGAGATTGGCTGTGAGATTCAGAAAAAGCGTCTGGAATGTGCTATTCTGGTGCAGGCGCTCCTTGCTGCAGAGAAAATGGGGCAGACGGAAGAAGATACAGCAGATAAGTGAGGAAGCGGCAGGAAAAACGGCCGCTGTCCTCTTTCCTGTGTGCCGGAGGATCGCGGCTTTTGAAAAAGCTTCTGCATTTTGAATTTTTTGATAAATTTATTGACAATACTATCAGAGTTGTTGTAATATTAAGAATGTGAAAACTCAGTCTAGTGAGACGGTGCAAAAAAGTGTTTTCAGCCAAGCAGTGATGCTTTTGAAGCTTGACTTGAAATAGGATTCGGAGGGAAAACCTTCGGAAAACTTCACAAAAATTTAGGGGGTATTTTTCAATGGCAGTAAAAGTAGCTATCAATGGTTTTGGTCGTATCGGTCGTCTTGCATTCCGTGAGATGTTTGATGCAGAGGGTTATGAAGTTGTTGCAATCAACGACCTCACGAGCCCGAAGATGCTTGCTCATCTTCTCAAGTATGATTCTTCCCAGGGCAAGTACAAGTATGCTGACAAGGTTGAAGCTGGTGAAGATTCCATCACGGTAAATGGCAAGGAAATCAAGATCTATGCATGCGCAAAGGCTCAGGAGATTCCTTGGGGCAAGCATGATGTAGATGTTGTTCTCGAGTGCACGGGCTTCTATACTTCCAAGGAAAAGGCTTCGGCTCATCTTGAGGCAGGTGCAAAGAAGGTCGTTATTTCCGCACCGGCTGGCAATGACCTCCCGACAATCGTGTACAATGTTAACCATGAGACTCTTACTACGGACGACAAGGTAATTTCCGCTGCTTCCTGCACGACGAACTGCCTTGCTCCAATGGCTAAGGCTCTGAATGACCTTGCTCCGATCAAGAGTGGTATCATGGCTACGATCCATGCTTATACTGGCGACCAGATGACGCTTGATGGCCCGCAGCGCAAGGGTGACCTCCGCCGCAGCCGTGCAGCAGCTTGCAACATCGTTCCGAACTCCACAGGTGCAGCAAAGGCAATCGGTCTTGTTATTCCTGAACTGAAGGGCAAGCTCATCGGTGCTGCTCAGCGCGTTCCGACTCCGACGGGTTCCACGACGCTTCTCTTTGCTGTCGTTGACAAGGAAGTTACGGTAGACGAGGTTAATGAAGCTATGAAGGCTCAGGCTACAGAGTCCTTTGGCTACAACACGGATGAAATCGTTTCCAGCGATATCGTTGGTATGCGTTATGGCTCCCTCTTCGATGCAACGCAGACGATGGTCAGCCCAATCGGCAACGGTCAGACGCAGGTACAGGTCGTTTCCTGGTACGATAACGAGAACAGCTACACGAGCCAGATGGTTCGCACGATTAAGTACTTCGCTGAACTCAAGTAATTGATAACAGTATATTGAGTAACGATCTCTTGAGGTCCGGCCTTTCGTTTGGGCCGGACCTTGTTTTGTTGTATTAGATAAAATGGAGGTTGAGAAAATGAATAAGAAAAGCCTGAAGGATATTGACGTAAAGGGCAAAAAAGTATTTGTCCGCGTGGATTTCAATGTACCAATGGACGAGAACCAGAATATTACCAATGATACGCGCATCGTTCGTGCACTGCCCACGATCAACTATCTTTTGGAAAATGGTGCTGCGGTAATTCTGGCATGCCATCTCGGTCGTCCGACAGAGGCTCGTGAGCCGCAATTCTCCACGAAGCCGATACAGGCACGTCTTGCAGAGCTTCTGAAGAAGGAAGTCAAGTGGGCACCGGATTGCGTAGGCCCTGAGGCAGAAAAGGCTGCGGCTGATCTGCAGGCTGGCGAAGTGCTTCTCCTTGAGAATCTTCGTTACCACAAGGCAGAGAAGAAGAACGATCCTGAGTTTGCAAAGCAGCTTGCTGCTTTGGCTGATGTTGCCGTGGACGATGCTTTCGGTGTTGCTCATCGTGGACATGCTTCCAATGCAGGTGTTCCGAAGTATCTTGAGACTGTGGCAGGCTTCCTCATGGAGAAGGAGATCGATTATATCGGAAAGGCTCTTGAGAATCCGCAGCGTCCGTTTGTTGCAATTCTTGGCGGTGCAAAGGTTTCCGACAAGATCGGCGTTATTTCCAACTTGATTGAGAAGGTCGACACGATCATTATCGGCGGCGGTATGGCACATACCTTTGATGCAGCGAAGGGACTTCCTATCGGCAATTCCTTGTGCGAACCTGATAAGTATGACCTTGCCCGTGACCTTTTGAAGAAGGCTGAGGAGAAGGGCGTAAAGGTAATCCTTCCGCTCGATGTCAAGGTTTCCAACATGTTCCCGGCAGATCCGAAGTATGCAACGGAAGGCCAGACGAAGATCGTTCCGGTGGATCAGGTAGAAGATGGCTGGGAGGCATTGGATTCCGGTGATGAGACCTCCAAGGAGTATGTGAAGGCTCTTGAGGGCGCTAAGACTGTTGTTTGGAATGGTCCTATGGGCGTGTTTGAATTTGATGATTTTGCAAGCGGCACACTGGCTGTTGCGAAGGCTGTTGCTGAGGCTACGGAAAACGGTGCAATTTCCATTGTTGGCGGCGGTGATTCTGTTGCAGCACTCAAGAAGACTGGTTTGACGGAAAAGATTTCCCATGTATCCACGGGCGGCGGTGCAACGCTTGAGTTCCTGGAAGGCAAGGAAATGCCGGGTATTGCTGCGATTGCTGACAAATAAGATGATGTGCAGGACGGAGCAGCGGGCTTCTCTCGTTGCTTCCTCCTGTGGAAAACAGTGCGATAGAGCTAGAGGAGGAAATTGGAATGGCAAGAAAACCAATTATTGCAGGTAACTGGAAGATGAACAACACGATTGCGGCAGGCAAGAACCTCGTTCGCGGTCTTGCTCCGCTGGTCAAGGACAACAATGATGTTGAGATCGTTGTTTGCCCGACTGCTACGGCATTGGCTGCTATTGCAGATGCTGCATGCGGAACGAATATCAAGGTTGGTGCACAGAACGTTCATTGGGAAAAGAGCGGTGCTTATACCGGCGAAATCTCCACGGATATGCTCAACGAGATCGGTGTAACGTATTGCGTACTTGGACATTCTGAAAGACGCGATTATTTTGGTGAAACAGATGAGGGCGTAAACAAGCGTGCCAAGGCAGCTTTTGCTGCAGGCATTACGCCAATCATTTGCTGCGGCGAGTCCCTTGAAGTCCGTGAGGAAGGCAAGTATATTGACCATGTTGTTGGACAGATCAACGCTGCTTTGGAGGGCTTCCAGGCTGAGGAGGTTGCTCAGTTGGTTATTGCTTATGAGCCAATTTGGGCAATCGGCACGGGCAAGACGGCTACCTTTGAGCAGGCTGAGGAGGTCTGCAAGGAAATCCGTGAGGCAGTTGCAAAGAAATTCAATCAGGAAGCAGCAGATGCTATCCGTATCCAGTATGGCGGCAGCGTAAAGCCGGCTACGATTAAGGATCTTATGAAGCAGCCGAACGTAGATGGCGCTCTTGTTGGCGGTGCATCCTTGAAGGCAAAGGATTTCAGCGCAATCGTCAATTTTTAATTTTTCGCAGATGATTCCCCAGGGGAGTTCTGCTCCCCTGTCATTCAGTTAGGAGTAGACAAATGGCAAAACTCAAGAATGCGACGGTAGCTCTTATCATCATGGACGGTTGCGGAATCGGCGATCCCGCAGATAAGAACAATGCTGTTCAGCTTGCTAAGACTCCGGTTCTCGATGGTCTTTTCAAGGAATATAAAAACAGTCAGCTGCAGGCATCCGGTGAGTATGTCGGATTGCCAGATGGGCAGATGGGGAATTCCGAGGTTGGGCATACGAATATTGGTGCTGGCCGCATCATTTATCAGCAGCTTACCCGCATAACGCGCGATATCAGGAACGGGGACTTCTTCAAGAATGAAGCGTTTCTTTCTATCGTGAACGGTATCAAGGCAGCAAACGGTGCGCTTCATCTGATGGGGCTTGTTTCGCCGGGCGGTGTGCATAGCCATTGCGACCATCTTTATGCTCTCTTGGAGCTGGCAAAGCGAAATGACATTGCAGAGGTTTACGTTCATGCATTCCTCGATGGCCGTGACGTTCCGCCAAAGAGTGCGCAGGCATATCTCGAAGAACTTGAAGCAAAATGCAAGGAGATCGGCGTTGGCAAGATTGCTACGGTCAGCGGCCGTTATTATGCAATGGATCGCGACAAGCGCTGGGAGCGTGAGGTAAAGGCTTATGAAGCGTTGGCTCATGCAGAGGGCGTCAGTGCGGACTCTGCAGTGGAAGGCCTTCTTGCAAGCTATGCGGATACAACGGAAAAGCCGGAGGGTGTTACGGACGAATTCGTGATTCCTTTCGTGGTCAAGGGATATGAAGGCATGAAAAATGGTGATGGTGCCATCTTCTTCAATTTCCGTCCAGACCGTGCCCGCCAGATGACGCATGCCTTTACAGATGAGGTCTTTGACGGCTTCGAGCGTGACGAGAACCTCAAAATACCGTTTGCTACGTTCTCCCAGTATGAGGACGGCATGAACGTAGAGGTTGCATTCCCACCGGAGTCCATAGACAACACGCTTGGCGAAGTTATCCAAAATCAGGGAATGACGCAGCTTCGCATTGCTGAGACAGAGAAGTATGCACACGTTACATTCTTCTTCAACGGCGGTGTCGAGAAATCCTACGAGGGTGAGGAGCGTATCCTTGTCAACTCACCAAAGGTTGCTACTTATGACTTGCAGCCAGAGATGAGTGCTGTCGAGGTTACGGACAAGGTCGTTGAGGCGATCAAGTCAGGTAAGTTCGATTTCATCATTTTGAATTATGCAAACTGCGACATGGTAGGACATACGGGAGTATTCCCTGCCGTCATCAAGGCGGTAGAAACGGTGGATACCTGCGTTGGACGCTGTGTGGAAGCAATTCGTGAGATGGGCGGCGAGGTTTGTATTACGGCAGATCACGGAAATGCGGACAAGATGATGGATTATGAAAACAATCAGCCGTTTACGAAGCATACAACGAATCCGGTTCCGTTCATCGTTGTTTCCGATCGTGTGAAGTCCGTCGGCGACGGGGCTCTTTGCGATATCGCTCCAACCCTCTTGACTCTTGCGGGTGTGGAGATTCCAAAGGAAATGACGGGAAAGAATCTCGTTGAATTTTGATTCGAGCGATACCTTTATAGGTGCAGGATGGGAGTTTTCTTCATGAAGCAGAAGAGGGGATATCCCCTTGCTAGCACTTCCGCTTCATGGGGCGGCTCTTGAGTAGTTATATAAATTTAGAAAAGAGAGGAATACGAACAATGATTGCTTATTCACAAAAAGTGGAAGACATGGCATGCGTAGCGCAGGAAGTACATCATGGCGCAGCTCCGATCCCAGAGGAAGGCAAGTGGGTAAAATCCAAGAATGTGCAGGATATCAGCGGCCTTACGCACGGTATTGGCTGGTGCGCTCCTCAGCAGGGTGCCTGCAAGCTGACTCTGAATGTCAAGGACGGCATTATTCAGGAGGCTCTTGTTGAAACGATCGGATGCTCCGGCATGACGCATTCCGCAGCTATGGCAGCTGAGATCCTTCCGGGACTTACAGTTTTGGAAGCACTGAATACGGACCTTGTGTGCGATGCTATCAATACGGCAATGCGCGAGCTCTTCCTTCAGATTGCTTATGGCCGCAGCCAGACGGCATTCTCTGATGATGGTTTGCCGATCGGTGCAGGTCTTGACGATCTGGGCAAGGGACTTCGCAGCCAGACGGGTACGCTCTACAGCACGCTGAAGAAAGGTCCTCGTTATCTCGAACTCGCTGAGGGTTATGTTACGAAGCTCGGTCTTGACAAGGAAGGCCGTGTCATTGGTTATGAGGTCGTTCAGCTTGGCAAAGTCATGGAAGCTGTTCGCAAGGGCAAGGACGCAAACGAGGCGATCAAGTCCAACACGAGCACAAAGGGTCGTTTCGCTGATGCTGTCAAGACGATTGATCCGCGCGAAGAGTAATTTTGCGTTTGCCGTGAAACTAGAGATAACAGGAAGGAATGAATAGAATGTCATTATTCGAAGGCTATGAACGCCGTATTGATAAAATCAATGAGGTTTGCAAGCAGTATGGTATTGCTTCCATCGAGGATGCAAAGAAGATTTGCGATGAAAAGGGTATCGATCCTGCCAAAATCGTAAAGGATCTCCAGCCAATTGCATTCGAGAATGCTGCATGGGCTTATACGCTGGGCGCTGCTATTGCAATCAAGAAGGACTGCACGAAGGCTGTTGATGCCGCAAAGGCAATCGGTGAAGGCTTGCAGGCTTTCTGTGTTCCGGGTTCTGTTGCAGATCACCGCAAGGTAGGTCTGGGTCATGGAAACCTTGCTGCTATGCTTCTTTCTGAGGAAGCAGAATGCTTTGCATTCCTTGCAGGCCATGAGTCCTTTGCCGCTGCTGAGGGCGCTATCGGTATTGCACAGACAGCAAACAAGGTTCGTAAGAATCCTTTGCGTGTTATCCTGAACGGTCTCGGAAAGGATGCTGCTCAGATCATCAGCCGTATCAATGGCTTCACTTATGTTTGCACGGACTATGACTACAAGAAGAACGAGGTCAACGTTGTTGAGGAGATCAAGTATTCCGATGGTGTCCGTTCCAACGTTCGCTGCTATGGTGCTGATTCCGTGCAGGAAGGTGTTGCTATCATGCACAAGGAAGGCGTTGATATTTCTATCACGGGCAATTCCACGAACCCGACTCGTTTCCAGCATCCAGTTGCAGGCTGCTACAAGAAAGAGTGCATCGAGCAGGGCAAGAAGTATTTCTCCGTTGCGTCCGGCGGCGGTACGGGACGTACCCTGCATCCTGACAACATGGCAGCAGGTCCTGCTTCCTACGGTATGACGGACACGATGGGACGTATGCATTCCGATGCACAGTTCGCAGGATCTTCCTCTGTTCCGGCTCACGTTGACATGATGGGACTTATCGGTGCAGGAAACAATCCGATGGTTGGCATGTCTGTTGCTGTGGCAGTTGCAGTTCAGGAAGCTATGGCAAAATAAATTATTGTTTTCATGGTAGGAAAAGCTCCCGACACTTTGCTGTCAGGAGCTTTTTTATTGAAATCTTTTTATGTTTGCAAGGATTTTTGCTGTATATGGAGAACTTCAAAAGAAAGATGGATTTTGTTTTTACGATGAGATTAACTGACATGGCTTTTCTCGTGGCTTTTGCTCTCTGTCGATGGATCAGCCCAAAGGCGTTTTTGGGGAGAAAAAATCATGTCGCAGAATGGAGGAGGCCGTATGGCTATTCTGGGATTTGATGTGGGTTACAAGAAAATAAGGTATGCTGTCGTGGAAGATGATGGCTGCATCTCAGGGGAAGGCGCTTTTTCTACTCCGGACAGCTTGCGGGATTTTTATCAGTGCATTGCTGATCTTTCCAGCGAAATTGTCGGACAGTACGATATTTGCGGGGCTGGGTTCAGTCTTCCTGGTGCCGTGGATAACAAAACGGGATTTGTCAGTGGGCGTACGGCAATATCTTATCTTCATGGGTTCAACATCAGAAAGGATCTGCAAAATCTCTTGCTCCTTCCTGTGGTCATGGAAAATGCGGCGAATTGTGCAGCACTTGGCGAGGCTTGGGCAGGTGCCGGCATGGATTATCAGGACATGGTCTATCTTTCTGTGGGGCATGGGATCGGCGGTGCCATGGTGAAGAATAAGCAGGTGCTCACAGGTGTGCATCGGTATGGCGGAGGATTTGGCTATGCTGTCATGAATGAGGCGGGGGAGACTCTTGACGAGGTGGCGTCTCCGTTTGCTGTGGCGGGCAAGCTTTCCTTGAAGAAGGGGCTGCCTGAGGATGCTATCAGCAGCCATCAAGCTTTTGAAATGATGGAGGCGGGAGACCATGATGCCATGGAAGCCATTGAATCAATGTATGGATATTTGGCACAAGCCATATACAATGTCCAGTATACCTATGATCCCGAGGTTTTTGTCATTGGCGGTGCTGTAACGGCACGGCAGGATTTTGTGGAGAATATCCGAAGGCATTTGGAAAGGCTGTGCAGGAGACGCAGGGCGGCTTCACTGATACCAAATGTTGTTGCCTGTGATTCGGAGCTTGATTCGACACTTTTAGGTTTGGTATCGAACTTTATGATGGTTATGGAGTCCTGAGAAGTTTTGGAAAATTTTCTGTATATTGTGGGTGTTTTGTTTACTTGCAGGTTTAAACAGTGTAAAATAAATTATGAATAGATCAACAGAGGAGGATATGTATGCTGAAAAAGACGAAAATTGTTTGCACGCAGGGACCTTCCACGGAGAAGCCGGGTGTGTTGGATGCATTGATAGCAAATGGCATGAACTGTGCACGGTTCAACTTTTCGCACGGGAATCATGAGGAGCATCTCCGCCGCATGAACATGGTTCGGGAAGCTGCCCAAAAGGCTGGCAAGGTGATATCGCTCATTCTTGATACGAAGGGGCCTGAGATGAGGCTGGGAGCATTCAAGGATGGCTCGGTCATGCTGGAAAAGGGAGGCAAATTCACACTGACGCAGGCAGATGACTTGGGAGACGAGACGCATGTGTCAGTCAGCCACAAAGGACTCTATACGGAGGTAAAGCCGGGCGATACGCTGCTCTTGTCTGATGGGCTGGTGGCGTTGAAGGTAGATGCCATCGAGGGAAAGGATATCGTAACAACGATTCAAAACAGCGGCAAGATGAGTACGCGCAAAAGGGTTGCTGCTCCCGGAGTTCCGCTTGGGCTTCCGCCTGTTTCAGAGCAGGACGCAAAGGATATTGCTTTTGGCTGTCAGCAGGAGATGGATTTCGTTGCGGCATCCTTTATCCAGCGGCCGGAGGATGTTTTGGCGATCCGCAAGCTGATTGAGGAGAATGGCGGACACATGGAGATCCTTCCGAAGATCGAGAATTTGGAAGGTGTCAAGAATTTTGATGCGATCCTTGAGGTTTCCGATGGTATCATGGTGGCGCGCGGTGATCTTGGTGTGGAGGTTCCGGCAGAGGACGTTCCGCTCATACAGAAGGAGATCATCAAGAAGTGCAACAAGGCAGGCAAGCCGGTTATCGTTGCAACGCAGATGCTGGAATCCATGACGGATAATCCGCGCCCGACCCGTGCGGAGGTTTCTGATGTGGGAAATGCGATCCTTGACGGAACGGATGCCATCATGCTTTCGGGCGAGACAGCCTCCGGCAATTATCCTGCGGAGGCAGTTGCCACGATGAACCGCATTGCGCAGCGTATGGAAGCATCTCTTGCCTACAAGAGCCTTTTCGTGGAGCAGGGCTTTGAACATTCCAAGTCCCGCACGCGCGCTGTGGCTCATGCAACAGTACAGATGGCTTACGAGCTGGAGGCGGCAGCTATTATTACGCCTACGGAGTCCGGCTATACGACGGAGGTCGTGTCCAAATACCGCCCGAAGGCTGCGATTCTGGCATATACGCCGGACGAGAGAGTGCTTCGCAAGATGAATCTTCGTTGGGGTGTTTATCCTATTCTGGGTGAGAAATGGAGCAATGTGCATGAGATGATCTCCAGCGCAACGGAAGCGGCTCTGGAGCGAGGATACCTGAAAAAAGGTGATTGCACGATCATTACCTCCGGAATCAAGGTAAGTGAGCATAATTCCAATGCGATTCGGGTCTATTCCATTTGATGGCATAAGAGTGTAATAAGCGGCTGCTGTGCGTTTGCGCAGTGGCTGCTTTTTTCAATTTTTTTGCTGTTGTGGCATGGAGAATTTGCAAGCATTGCCTAAAAATAGAGATTTTCGAGGAATTTCCCAAAAGAAAGAAGGGAATTTTAGTTCTGTGTCGAATTTTATTTACTGGGCGTAATTATGTCCAAATTTGATATTCAATCGAAGATGGCAGTGAACCTGCTGTCGTCGGAGGAGGAATATGAGGGAGTTCTTGTTGCTGGTTGCCAAGCCTTTGGGAATAGGTCTTGCGGTTTGTGCTTTGATGATTTTTGTTACGCTTCTTTCGAGGGGAGAAGGGGGACTGATCGGGGCATTGCTTTTAGGCTATTTTACAGGGGCGATCTACGTTTGGACGCTGGTTTATCGCACTTGGAGAAGTGCGGAGCTGTCTGCTGGCGGTGCGAAAAAGCAAATGCTGTGGGGATTGGTTTTGCGATTAGCTGCACTTTTTGCAGTGCTTTTTGCAGCCATTCATATTTCCGTACAAGTTTTCAGCATGACGGCGTTCGGCTTTCTTCTGTTTTATGTGCTTTCCATGGTGTTTATGGCGAAGGCAAACAGGGACAGGAACGGTTCCGGGGACAGCTGAGAGGCTGTAAAAAGTAAAGGAGGTAGAGGTTTATGCATGAAATCGGTGTTCGTGAAGTAGTGCAGTTTGCCGGCTTGACCTTCAACTGGGAGACCTTGGTTATGACTTGGATCACGATGGCTGTCGTTATCCTCATCGCTGTTTTGGCGACGCGCAACCTAAAAATGGTGCCGTCCGGATGGCAGAATGTGGTGGAGATGGTGATCGAAGGTCTGCATTCGCAGATCGATGTGACAATGGGAAAGCGTGGGCGCTTGCTTGCACCGCTCATTATTTCGCTGTTCCTGTTCTTGCTGATATCCAACTGGCTGGGACTTATCCCAACGATGGCATCGCCGACAAATGACTTGAACACCACGCTGGGGCTTGCCCTTTTGGTCATTGTCATGGTTCATGTGCTGGGACTCTATTACAAGGGTGGGCATTATATTGCACATTTCTTCCAGCCTGTGCCGGTTTTCGTGATCATCAATGCGATCGAGGAGGTTGCAAAGCCGATTACGTTGGCATTCCGTCTATTCGGCAATATCCTTGCAGGTGAGATTCTCATCATTATCCTGCTGAAGCTTATGCCGATCTGGATGCCGGTTCCGTCAGTAATTTGGCTGGCGTTCAGTATCTTCATTGGCGGAGTGCAGGCATTTATTTTCACGATGCTTTCGATGGCATATCTTTCAAATGCGGTGAAGGACGCAGATGAGGAGTAAGGGAAGCAGCTTTTAAAAAATCTTAATGAACATTTGAGGAGGATTATTTCATGGAAAATGCAATTATGGTAGCAGCCGCTCTGATCGGCGCAGGTATCACGATGGGACTCGCAGCAATTGGTGCAGGTATCGGCGATGGTCTTGTAACGAGCCGCTTCATTGAGGGTATCACCCGCCAGCCGGAGGCAAAGAGCACGCTCTTTACGAATACGTTGATCTCTGTTGGTCTCATCGAGTCCATGGCGATCATTGCAACCGTTGTTGCACTCATCATGCTCTATGCAAACCCGCTTATCAAGTAATCTTGTTTTTCGTAAGTATGAGAAAAGGGGGCATAGGAATTGATAGAAATTAATGCGACACTTTGTGCGCAGATCCTGAACTTCCTGATCCTCGTCGTTCTCCTGCGGGCGTTCGCTTACAAGCCAGTGGTAAATATGCTGAAGGCGCGTGAGGACAAGATTGCGGAAAGCCTTGAGAAGGCAGATGCTGATCGTGATGCTGCAAAGAAGGCGCTTGCTGAATATCAGGATAAGCTGACTGCAGCGCAGGCAAAAGCACAGGAGATTATTGACAAGGCTGAAAAGCTTGCTCGCGATGAGCATGATGCAAGCATTCAGGAAACAAAACATGAGATCGAGCAGATGAAGAAGGCGGCGCAGGAGGAGATCCAGCGTGAGCGTGCGAGAGCCGTTGAGCAGCTCAAGGGAGAGGTCGTTGCACTGTCGATGGCCGCAGCAGGCAAGATCATTGCAAAGAATATCGATGCCGGCGAAAACGAGCAGCTGATTGGTGAATTCATCGAACAGCTCGATAAGGACAAGATTGGTGATCTGCCATGCTAAATCTACAGCTTGCACGCAAATATTCCACGGCAATTTTTGAGATTGCACAGGAGGATCAGAAGCTGGAGGAATACGGCAAGGAACTTGCGGATATTTGCAAGGACTTGTTTTCGGTGCCGGGAGCAAAGGAATTTTTCCAGAATCCGCAGGTGCAGCCGAAGGCAAAGAAGGAGCTTCTGAAAAAGCTTTTCGAGAAGGAGCTTTCTGCGACCGTATACCATTTCCTGCTGCTTTTGGTCGATAAGCGCCGCATGGGACTGCTGGAGGCTATCGAAGCAGAGTACCGTGCGCTTTCCAACAAGGCACAGGGTATTGTTATCGCTGATGTTACAACAGCGCAGAAGATGACTGGCAGCCAGCAGGAGAAACTGAAGGCGAAGCTCGTGAGTGTCACGGGCAAGAAGGTACAGCTCCGCATGCACATGGATGAGAAGATCATCGGCGGCGTGGTCGTTCGTATCGGAGACAAGCGCATCGATGGCAGTGTGCAGGGCCGTCTCGCAGCTCTTTCCAAAGAACTGATGGCAAACAAGTGAAATTGGGGTGACAGCGAAGTATGAAAATGAATCCGGAAGAAATCACTGCCATCATCAAGGAACAGATCAAGAATTACAATGTTGATTTGAACGTTGATGACGTTGGCACGGTTATCGAGATCGGTGATGGTATCGCCCATGTGCATGGCCTGGACAAGGCAATGGCTGGCGAGCTTCTTGATTTCGGTAACGATATATATGGTTTGGTCCTGAACCTTGAGCAGGACAATGTTGGTGCCGTTATCCTTGGTAGGGATTCGGAGATCAAGGAAGGAGATACCGTTAAGCGCACGGGCAGGATCATGCAGGTGCCGGTTGGCGAAGCCATGATCGGACGTGTCGTAGATGCTCTTGGCCGTCCAATCGATGGCAAGGGGCCTATCAATACGACAGAGTCTCGCCCAATCGAGTTCAAGGCTCCGGGAATTGCTGACCGCAAGTCCGTTCATGAGCCTTTGCAGACAGGCTTGAAGGCAATCGATGCTCTCGTTCCTATCGGACGCGGACAGCGTGAGCTTATCATCGGTGACCGCGGTACAGGAAAGACGGCGATTGCTGTTGATACGATTCTGAACCAGAAGGGACAGAACTGTATTTGCGTTTATGTGGCAATCGGACAGAAAGCTTCTACTGTAGCACGTGTGGTAAAGACATTGGAAGATAATGGTGCTATGGAGTATTCCATTGTCGTGGCTGCAACAGCTGCTGACAGTGCGCCGCTTCAGTATCTTGCACCGTATGCAGGCGTATCTATGGCTGAGTACTTCATGTACAAGGGCGGGCACTGCCTGTGCATCTATGACGATCTGACGAAGCACGCTGCTGCTTATCGTGCAATGTCCTTGCTCCTGCGCAGGCCGCCGGGACGTGAGGCATATCCGGGCGATGTGTTTTATCTGCACTCCCGCTTGCTGGAGCGTGCAGCAAAGCTTTCCGACGATTTGGGAGCTGGTTCTATTACTGCATTGCCGGTCATTGAAACTCTGGCAGGTGACCTTTCTGCTTATATTCCGACCAATGTTATTTCCATCACGGATGGTCAGATCATGTTGGAAACGGGTGCATTCAATTCAGGTATTCGTCCGGCTATCAATGTCGGTCTTTCGGTATCCCGTGTTGGTGGTTCCGCTCAGATCAAGGCAATGAAGCAGGTAGCAGGAACCATGCGTTTGGATCTGGCACAGTACCGTGAGCTTGCGGCATTTGCCCAGTTTGCATCTGACCTTGACAAGTCCACGAAGGCACAGCTCGACCGCGGTGCCCGCATGGTTGAGACCTTGAAGCAGGCACAGTATTCGCCGCTTTCCGTTGAGGATCAGGTTCTCGTTATCTTTACGGCAGTTCGCGGCTTCCTCGTTGATATTCCAGTGGATAAGGTGGTTGTGTTCCAGAACGATTTCGTGAAGTTCATGCATGCACAGCATCCGGAGATCGGACAGAAGATCGCAGACCAGAAGAAGCTGGATGATGCACTGGAAGCAGAGATTTCCAAGGCAATTGAGGAGTTCAAGGAAACCGTGACCTACAAAATGGCATAAGGGCAGCGAGGTGATTCAATTTGGCTAGTTTACAGGATATACGCAGGCGTATCAAGAGCGTAAAAAGTATCCAGCAGATCACGAACGCAATGAACATGGTTGCAACGTCCCGCTTGCGCCGCGCAAAGGAAGCAGCCATTGCCAATAAGCCTTATGCGGAAAAGGTAGCCCATGTGGTACAGGATATTGCGGCAAATGCCGGTGATTTCACTCATCCGCTTTTGGAGGTTCATGAGGAGGGGCAGACCTTGTTCCTCGTCTTGGCGGCGGACAAGGGACTGGCAGGTGCCTATTCGAGCAATGCGTTCAAGGAGACCAAGGCGCATATCGAAAGCAAGGAAAAGACGCAGCTTGTGACGGTAGGCCGCAAAGCGAGAGATCATTTCAAGAATCGCGGCTATCGGATCGTGAAGGATTACATCGGTATCAGCGAGCGTCCGCGCTATGAGGATGCTCAGAAGATTGCCACTGACATCATACAGCGGTTTGAGACGGGAGAAATCAAGGAAGTCCGTATGATATACACTCGTTTCGTTTCGGCTATTTCCTGTGTGGCGGAGTCTGTAAAGCTCCTGCCGTTTGAGAGTGCAGGAAAAGAGACGCAGGGACCGCATGCGGAATACATCTATGAGCCTTCCGCTGAGGAAGTTTTGGGATATCTTCTTCCGCAGTACATTGTCACGACAATCTATGCGGCACTTTTGCAGTCCGCGGCAAGTGAGCTGAGTTCCCGCATGAATGCAATGAGCAACGCAACGGATAACGCTGAGGAGCTTATTGGAACGCTCGATCTGTACTACAACAAGGTACGTCAGGCTGGCATTACCCGCGAGATCACGGAGATCGTGGGCGGCGCAGAGGCGTTGAAATAGTGGCAAGAAGGAGGTTTACCATTGGCAAAGGGTAAAGTTGTGCAGGTCATTGGACCTGTCGTAGATATTGAGTTTCCCGCAGGCGAGCTGCCGGAAATTCTGAACGCAATTACTATCAAGGGCAAGGCGGATGCAGTGGAGATCGATTTGGTGGTCGAGGTCATGCAGCATCTGGGCGACAGTGTAACACGCTGTATTGCCATGAGCTCTACAGATGGTCTTATGCGCGGTATGGATGCAGAGGACACAGGTTCTCCTATCAAGGTTCCCGTTGGTGAGGAATGCCTTGGCCGTGTATTCAACATTCTTGGTCAGACAGTTGACAAGAATCCTGCTCCAGTCGGAAACAAGGAGTCGTGGTCGATCCATCGTCCAGCTCCGAAGTTTGATGAGCAGGAGACCTCCACGCAGATTTTGGAAACGGGTATTAAGGTCGTTGACTTGATCGCTCCGTATTCCCGTGGCGGTAAGATTGGTTTGTTTGGCGGTGCAGGCGTTGGCAAGACAGTTCTTATCATGGAGCTGATCCACAACATTGCAACGGAGCATGGCGGATATTCCGTATTTGCAGGTGTCGGAGAGCGTACTCGTGAGGGTAATGACCTTTGGAACGAGATGACGGAATCCGGCGTTATTGACAAGACGGCTTTGGTCTATGGACAGATGAACGAGCCGCCGGGAGCGCGTATGCGAGTTGCGTTGACTGGGCTTACGATGGCGGAATATTTCCGTGATGTGCAGGGACAGGATGTGCTGCTCTTCATTGACAACATTTTCCGTTTCATTCAGGCAGGCTCGGAGGTTTCGGCATTGCTTGGCCGTATGCCTTCTGCCGTTGGTTATCAGCCAACGCTGTCCACGGATATCGGTGGCCTGCAGGAACGTATTACTTCCACGAAGAAGGGTTCTATCACTTCGGTACAGGCCGTTTATGTGCCTGCCGATGACCTTACGGACCCTGCACCGGCAGGAACGTTTACCCATCTTGATGCGACGACCGTTCTTTCCCGACAGATTGCGGAGCTTGGTATTTATCCTGCCGTTGACCCGTTGGATTCGACATCGCGAATCCTTGATCCGCATGTCATTGGCGAGGAGCATTATCAGGTGGCTCGCGGTGTGCAGGCCGTTCTCCAGAAGTACAAGGAATTGCAGGATATCATTGCGATCCTTGGTATGGAGGAGCTTTCAGACGAGGACCGCTTGACGGTATCCCGTGCCCGCAAGATCCAGCGTTTCCTTTCCCAGCCATTTGCAGTGGCAGAGGTATTTACGGGATCGCCGGGCAAGTATGTTCCGCTCAAGGATACGATTCGTGGTTTCAAAGAAATTCTGGAAGGAAAATACGATGAACTCCCGGAGGCTGCTTTCTACATGGTAGGAAACATCGACGAGGTTATCGAAAAAGCGAAGAAGCTCAAAGAGGAGGAATAATCCATGGCTACGATCCAGCTAGAGATTGTCTCTCCCGACAAGGTCGTATATCAGAAGGATATCGGAATGCTCATCGTCCGTTCTACGGGCGGGGAGCTGGGTATTCTGCCGCATCACGCACCATTGGTCACAGGGCTGATACCGCATGTTATGAGAGTAAAGCTTGGCGGAGATTCCGAAGAGCAGCTCATTGCAGTAGCAGGCGGCTTCATGGAGGTAACGCCGGAGAAGATCACCGTTCTTGCCAGTGCAGCGGAGCAGCCAGTGGATATTGATGTCAATCGTGCCAAGCAGGCATATAAGCGCGCCAAGGAGCGTATCGCTCTTTTCCACCAAGGGATTCCGGAAGGAAAGGACATTGATATGGTTCGTGCAGAATCTGCATTGAAAAGAGCAATGGCTCGATTGAATGCGGCTGGTACGGGTTTTGATGCTTAAAGTTTTTAGGAAAAAGAACGAGTCCTTGCGTGGCTTTGCCGGGCGGGGGCTCGTTTTTTCAAAAGGCAGAGAGGAGCAAAAATATGAAGGCATTGGTACTCATGGCGAATGGATTTGAGGAAGTGGAGTGCATTACGCAGGTGGATTTTTTGCGGCGTGCAGGTATTGAGGTGACAACGGCATCCATCCACGAGGAAAGAATGGTAGAGGGCGGGCATCGAGTCAGTGTCAAGGCAGATGCGCTTTTAAAGGATGTGAATGAGGACGAATATGATATCGCAGTTCTTCCGGGCGGTGGTGTCGGCATGCAGAACCTAAAGGCATCGGAAGCCGTTGCAAGCCTTTTAAAGAAATTCTATCAAGAAGAAAAATGGATCGCCGCCATCTGTGCTTCGCCGGTCATTTTTGGCGGACTTGGGTTTTTGAAGGGGCGCAGGTGTGTCTGCTACCCAGGCATGGAGGAAGGGCTTGCCGGAGGGATCGTGGTATCGGATCCCGTTGCCGTTGATGGCAAGGTCATTACCTCCAAAGGACCAGCTACATCGCTCTTGTTTGCACTCAAGATGATTGAGATGCTTTGCGGAAAGGCTGCTGCCGATCAGGTGGCGGCAGATGCACAATACAGCAAATGAGAAATAAAGAACGACCGTATCGGAGTTTGATGCTCTGATACGGCCGTTCTTTTCCGTGGTGCCTTATGCAAAAAATTCGTTGTAGCAGCTGACGAGGAACAGCACGATGGAGACCATGGTGGTTTTTCACAGTACTTTTTCTAGAAATATTATTCCATAAGTTGCTGAGTGTTTCAAGCATTTTCGTTTGAGGTTTTCCTTTATTGGTTTGCCAAAACTCAGCGAAACATGGCTTTTTTGTTTTACGAGGGAATCTGTGGTTTAGTTGCCTTCAGCTATTAACATGGAGGTATCAAAATGAGAAGGATTGCTTTGGAAGGAAAGGAGATGATAGGATAGAGAAGGGCGTAGGGAGATATTATTTGGCTATCGCTGCACTTTTTATGTGCAGTATGGTTTGCTTAGGTGGAGAGTATTGTGTTCACCCAATCAGTCTTGTGCTTGCGGGGAACTTCGGGCTTAGCCTAGTTAGGACTAACCCTTTTTAGAATCTGTTAAGATTTTGTCTGTCATCATGGCATATTCATGCCACATATAAAACCATTCTGCCTGTCCAATTTTTAGATCCACCATATCACTTAATTCATGGTCCGCTTGAAATCTATCAACATAAATTGGATACCTAGCTTCCCATGGCTTGATACAAGCTGCAAAGTGAACTATAGCTGGCGTATAAGCTGGTTTTACATTGTTACGGTCATAATACCATAAACAAAAATTATATGGCATATACCATATATTACGTATTTCGTTATACCGATAGTATTGTATATTACCTGCGAAAGCTATTGATAAAAGTCCCTGATCACCCCAATACAAATGATCATTATTTTCGCCATAGATATTTTTTA
>JAZLHW010000005.1:0-5700 GCA_045617105.1 Selenomonadaceae bacterium
GTGGAGGTGCTTTATGCACCTGCTTGCTCTGGAAAACCAGCGACAGGCAATGAGGTTTCCAACGTATATCGTATCACTTATGGGAAGGCATCCTTTCTTGTGACGGGGGATCTGGTTGCGGAAGAGGAAAGGAAACTGCTGGAGGTGGGAAAGGATGTTCAGGCATTGGTCTTGAAATGCGGGCATCATGGCTCCAGAACCTCGACTTCACAGGACTTTTTGGAGGCGGTGCATCCGAGCGTGGCTGTCATAGGTGTCGGCAGGGACAATTCCTTTGGGCATCCGAACAAGGAAATTCTTGAACGATTGGAAAAGCAGGGAATCGAGATCTATCGAACGGATATGGATGGTGCGATCGAGTTTCACACGGACGGAAAACGTATGTGGGCGGAAACATACATCGAAAGGGACGGCAAAGCGCTCCGACATTAGCGAGAATGTGCGTGTGTCCATGTATACATGAAGGAACGCTTGTAAAACTGTAATATAGTGTTGTATAATAACATCTGTTGGAGCGAAGTGCGAAGAAGCATTCCGCAGAATAAATACAAGTGTATTTACAAGGGAGCGTTTATTATGGCAGACATGAAGCAGTATGTGCAGGATGTATTGGATTTGGTAGAAAAGCGTGATCCAGATCAGAAGCAGTTCCAAAATACGGTAAAGGAAGTTTTGACAACGATCGTTCCGGTTCTCGAAAAGAACCCGCAATATAAGGACGCAAAGATTTTGGAGCGTATGGTAGAAGCAGAGCGCATTATCACGTTCCGTGTTCCGTGGCAGGATGACAAGGGTGAGATTCAGGTCAACCGTGGTTATCGTATTCAGATGAACAGTGCGATTGGACCATATAAGGGTGGCCTTCGTTTCCATCCAAGCGTAAATCTCAGCATTTTGAAGTTCCTTGCTTTTGAGCAGGTATTCAAGAATGCGCTTACGGGTCTTCCCATCGGCGGCGGCAAAGGCGGTTCTGACTTTGACCCGAAGGGCAAGTCTGACAACGAGGTTATGCATTTCTGCCAGAGCTTTATGACGGAGCTGGTTCGCCATATTGGACCGAATGTGGACGTTCCTGCTGGTGACATCGGTGTTGGCGGCCGTGAGATCGGTTATCTCTTCGGTCAGTACAAGCGCATTCGTGACTCCTATGATGCAGGCGTTCTTACGGGCAAGGGCGTAAACTATTGGGGCAGCCTTGCACGTACGGAAGCTACGGGCTATGGTCTTCTCTATTTCGTAAAGAACATGCTCGATGCAAACAATTATGATATCAAGGACAAGACGTTGGTCGTTTCCGGTTCCGGCAATGTTGCTACTTATGCTATTGAGAAGGCTCAGAGCTTCGGAGCAAAGGTCGTCACCTGCTCGGATTCCAATGGTTATATCTATGATCCGGACGGAATCGACTTGGATGCAGTCAAGGAGATCAAGCAGGTTCGCCGCGGACGTATCAAGGAATATATTGAGGTTTCCAGCCACAAGAATGCAGAGTATCATGAAGGCTGCAAGGGTGTATGGACTGTGAAGTGCGATGTTGCTCTTCCTTGCGCAACGCAGAATGAGATCGACCTTGAGAGCGCAAAGGCACTTGTTGCTAACGGTGTTTATGCTGTTGGTGAGGGCGCAAACATGCCGTCTACTCTTGAGGCAATTGCATATTTCCAGGAGAACAAGATTCTCTTTGCTCCTGCTAAGGCTGCTAATGCTGGCGGCGTTGCTACTTCTGCGCTTGAGATGGCACAGAACTCCGAGCGTCTCCAGTGGACGTTTGAGGAAGTGGATGGCAAGCTGAAGGGCATCATGAAGAATATCTATCAGCAGGCAAGAGCAAATGCAGAAAAGTATGCAGGCGATCCGAACAATCTTGTTGCAGGTGCGAATATGTGCGCATTTGAGAAGGTTGCAAATATCATGATGGCACATGGTGTTGTCTGATAGAGGGATCGGTGTAAATAGTTTTTTGAGAGGCAATCGTTGGATTGCCTCTTTTTTTGGAGGATTTTATAAAAGTAAGCAGAATCTCATTTTATAGAAAGCAAAAAGGTTGGCAGGCAGATGAGCCAGATCGTTTTTTGTTGATATCATGGAAATGCGGGGCTGGAGCTATGAACGTGATGTGGAATGGTATGGAAGGATTGCCGCGGGATTATTATGGAAACAGACGTTTTTCTGTAGGTGAGCTTGCAGCGGAAGAAAAGCAGCGGTTATTTGCAATTTATGGAACGCAGGTCGAGGATATTGAACCATTATCGGAAGAAGAAAGAGACGTCTTTCTGAAGAGGGGACTCATTTCTCCCAACATGTTTACACAGAGCTTGTACAAGGTAACGTGCAAGCAGGGTGACGTAGATGGCAGGTATCAGATCCTTTCCCGTGCATTGGAAGCATCAGGAGAGATTCTGTCGCCGCAAAAGCATGGGAATTACGTTATCGAGCCGCAGAGCTTTAAGCAGCATGCTAAGAACCTTATGAAGATGTGTCCGGCACTTCGCAGCAATTTTTACAAAAGCATTTCCGGTGAAATTTGGAGAGTTGTTTTGGCAGAGAAGCCTTTGCCTTTGCACTTTGGTGTGATAGATGCAGAGTTTCCGGAGGAAGTGGAGGAAAAGATAGGGCATATCATGGAGGCAGATCGCAGGGAAGGCTTTGACTTAGAGCGGGGAACCTTGGTTCGGGTGAACGTCTTCCGCTTGAAAAAAGGCGAGTTTGCGGTGTTGCTTTCTGGATTGCGCTTGGTGACGACACGGGTGGATGTTTCTTTGTGGTTTCATTGGCTGAAGCCTTTGTGGAATACGGAACCTATACCGAAGGTTTCTAAAAAATTCGTTGATTCTTCAAGCTATTGGAAGGATTTAGTGAAAGGTGCGTTCTTGAATTCCAAGCTGCTTGGACAAAAATCCAGTGAGAGTTTTGTTTCCAAGTCTTCGATTCTGCGTATCGGGAAACGGGGAACGAGCCAGATTGCGGAGAAGATTCCTAAGGAAAACCGGAATTTTTGGATCGCTTTGCTGGGAACGGCATGGGGAATTTTGCTTCACCAGTATAATGGGTCAAAAGATTTGGCTTATCCCATCATTATGCCGGATCTGGGAGCAAGCCTTCGCAGTGCAAACAAGGTACTGGATTACCAAATATTTCCTATGAGGCTCACTTGCCAAATGACAGGTGTTACCGTTAGGGAATTGATTAAGAAGCAGATGGTCCAGCTTCTGCAATCCGCTTCTATGGGAAGCTTTCCCATGCAGAATGGTCCTAGGGTCTATATTAGCTTTCAGAGTTTTTGGACGGAGACTGTTCCGTATACGGAGCTTCCGGATGAGGTAGGATTTCAGCGTGCAGCAATTCATGCAATCGATATGGAGCTTGGCGATTTCGTGCTTTATTTCCGTTTTAACGGTGCCATGATCAAGCTGGAAGCCATCTACAATGCCAATGCGGTTTCATGGGAAGCCGCAGAGAAGATCCTCGCTCATTATGGCATGGTGATACAAGCAATGCTGGAGGGGTGGAATCAAGATATCCAAACCTTGAATTCGGTGCTTCGGGGGAGGCTGGCTGATGTAGTGTCCAGAACGATTCCTACAGATTTTCAGGTAGTCAGTATGCTGAAAAAGACAGCCTTCTTGTCAGAGATGGAGGATGCGTCGCTTTTGGAATTAGTTTTTTCTTCAAAAGTTGATTGCTTCATGCAGGAGGAAACAATTTTGCAGGAAGGTGCTGTGCAGGAAAGTCTTTGTATCCTGCTGCAGGGAAAGGCTGTTTGCTGGCAGGTGAATCTTGATGGCTGGCCGTCCCCCGTAAAGGGCCTCAGGGCAGGAGATGTGGTTTCCTATGATGTTGCACTGGAGGGAAATAGTCTCATCGGAGCAACTGCGATGGAGGATTATACGCTTGTTTTGTTCCTGCCTATGGAGGCTTTCCGCAGGATACTGGAGAGAAACAGTAAGCTTGCGTGGAGATTCTCGCAGGCATTGGCAAAGGAAATGTGCCGGTATCGGAAACTTTGGCTGATGGAATGAGTTTTGAAAGGATGACGGTTGATGAAAAAGGTAATTTTCTTGTTGGCTGTAATCTGTATTTATCCATTGGTGCATTAAGGGTTCAGGGGAGCTTGCCTTGTGGCAGGCTCTCTGTTTTCATATATGTGTTCCTTGCGTGAGGTGTGAAAAGACAGTACAATAGAAGAAGGCAACGCTTGGGAAAGGGACATTTATGAGATTTGGGGAGTTTATGACGAGTCTTCGCAAGGATGGGACGAAGCATGTCTGCTTGCTTTGCGGAGAGGAACACTACTATATAAAAAAAGCAGAAGCTGCGATTATGGAATCTCTTTTTCCGAATGGTGAGGGCAAGCAGGAAGCACTTCAGATCCTGCATGGTGAAGTGGATCTGGATGACCTGATAGGAATGCTTGAAACAGCACCCTTTTTTGCGGATAAGACCGTGATCCTTTGGAGAAATACGAATATCTTCAAAGAAAAAAAGGGTGGAAGCCAGGAAAAGGACAGGAAACAGGAACGGTTTTTGAAGCTGCTTGAGGATTGGCCAGAGTATGGTTATTTGGTTTTTGTGGCTGATGGAAAGGCAGACAAGCGGCGCAGGCTTTACAAGGCGGTGGAAAAGCATGGTGCTGTGCTGGAGTCTGAGCCGATAAGGGCATGGAATATTGATTCTTGGCTGCAAGGCAAGCTGAAGGAATTGAACAAGGAAATGGATCGAGAGGCACATGCGTATTTTTTTGAGGCTGTCAGCATGATGCAGCAGATCTCCTTGGAATATTTAGATAGGGAGCTTGACAAGCTGGCGCTTTTTTCTGAAAAAAGGCTTGTTACGAAGCAGGAGCTTTCGCATGTGCTTGCTGAGATTCCTGAGATTTCCGTATTTTCCCTGCTGGATGCTGTCAGTGAGAGAGCGGGCGGAAAAGCATTGAGACTTTTAAAGCGTCAGCTGCAGGACGGCGTATATCTTCCTTTGCTGTTGATCCTGCTGGTACGGCATGTGCGGCAGCTTTGGGTTGCCAAGTCATGCATGGGAAAAGGGCTTCGGGGAAAGGAGCTGGCAAAGGCTTTGGACTTGAATCCTTTTATTGCAGAGCGTTTAGCAAGGTCGGCAGGCAGATTTTCAGAGCCACTGCTGAAGAGAGTGTTTTTGGAGCTGGCAGATGCGGACTATGCACTCAAGACAGGTCAGGCAGGTGAGGAGGCTTTGGAGCATGTGATAATTTTGCTTTGCTCCGAAAAATGAAATGGAAGTTGAAATTTCAGTGAAAAACACATAAAATAAATAGTGATTTTGTTGGAAGGATGATTATTTTGCGAGTTTTAATTACTGGCGGTGCAGGTTTCATAGGTTCCCATCTTGTCAGGGAATGCAGCAAGCAGAATATAGACACGGTAGTTTTGGATAATTTGAGTACGGGACTTCGGGAAAATCTGCCGGACGATACGGAGCTGGTGGAAATGGATGTCTGCGATGAGTCACTTTTTGGTGTCATCGCAGAGGGATGCTATGATGCAATCGTTCATTTGGCAGGCCAGACTATGGTAGATGCTTCCATTAAGGATCCGAAAAACGATGCTAGGATCAATGTCATGGGAATTGTGAATCTTTTGGAGGCGGCTCGCCGAAGCTTTGTGAAACGTATTATTTTTGCATCTACGGCAGCAAGCTATGGCAATGTCGGTATGGAGGATCTGCCCG
>JAZLHW010000006.1:0-3015 GCA_045617105.1 Selenomonadaceae bacterium
TCTCCAATTCGGCTCTCTCTTGGGGAGAAAGTAAGACTGCATTTTCTGCCATGTTTGCAATCTCTTTCCGTAGGGAATCGAAGAATTCCTCGTTTGCTTTCATAGAGGTAGAATGGGAATCGGAAAGATTGTCAGGTTCGATGAGGCTAATTATTTCGTGATATTCGAAAGCATTTTTTATACGTTCAAGAATCTTCAGCTGGTTTTCTTCCCGCTTCCAAAGAGAGAGAATTTCCCGGATGCCCAGTTGGTCATAACCCAAAGTAACTTCCTTCCAAAAATCTGCGTTACATTCATATCTCCTATCATCCAATTCGTCTGGTCTGACTGGTTGCGGACTCAAGTCTATTTTGTAGAACACCTTGTTATCCTTCCGTTTGCTGGTAAACTTTTGAAATGTAGGGAAAAAATAAAATTTGTCTTCCTTTAGAAGACTTTCAAGTCTTAATAAGAATCCAGTATGTGTTTCAGGTAAATCCTGATAAAGCGATAATACAGCATATACTATTGAGAAACAAAGTTTAGAGGCTTTCTTAAACTTCAATTTCTGGTATGCGAAGTTCAGGTAGTAACCTTCTATGTCTTCTTGTGGATTGGGATCGAGCAAGATTTTTACACATTGGTACCGTACCTCATTGAAAATATCTATTTCGCTAACTTTCAATTCTCCATTACTGTCCTTTACGTCAAGGAACGCATCATATAACTCATTCCATAACGGATTCTCGTTCTGAAACTCAACAATGTTTTGTCGTTCTCTACTTATTAAAAATGGATATGAAGAAAAACTGTTCATCCCTTCAAATTATTACAATGATACTTTGAAACTTTCTTCGCCTACTTTCACAATGTAGATTCCACCCTTTGCGAGGGAGAATTCCCCATCGCCTTGCTTGGAATCCAACATCTTCCCATCCATGCTGTACACGCGGATGGTTTCTTGGTCTTTCGCTCCGTTCACCACGATAAAATTCCCCTTTGCATAGACTTTCGCTGATGTGCTTCCTTCTTCGGGTATGTCCTCTATTGCATTGGCCATATCTTCCTTGTAGCGCAGGAATTCTCTCCACGCATAGGCGGAAGAATAGGCTTCCTGCGATTTCCGAGGAACATGAAGGAATGCATATTTGTAGACATCTTCGGGAACGAAATTTCTGGCATCTGCCACATAAGGGGGAGTAGGACTGTTTACATAGGGAAAATCGTTAAATTGTTGGAAGAAACATAACGATTTGTTTGTCAATGTCATAAGATTTTTGTATCTTTGCAAAAGAGACCAAAAAATCCCCCAAACTGCTTTACATGGCGTGTTTTGGGGGAAACGACAACAAATCGTCATGGCAAAGGTACAACAAATTTCTGAAATAACACCAAGTTTTGCGTTCACAGAGTTCGATTTTTACAAAGATTATGAAGAATCGTTCAAAAGGAGCGAGATTGGACGCATTTATTCCATTCTTCCGCTTCGTGAGATGGCAATCCGTTTTGGCTTGATAGATTCTCATCCACGCAAGAAAGCCGGTCGCAAGTCCTACTTCAGTCCGGAAGGCAAGTTGGCACTTATGTTCCTAAAGGCATACACCGGGCTGTCTGCTCCCAAACTCATGGAACAGCTCAACGCAAACATCCACTACCAGATATTCTGCGGCATCAGGATAAATTCAAATAATCCGCTGACCAACTACAAACTCATAGACGACATTGCGCTTGAGTTGTCCAACCGTTTGAAGATACAGAGCCTGCAGGAGGCGTTGGCAGAAGCATGGAAACCATACATGAAGAATTTCGATACACTCTATACCGATGCCACCTGCTACGAAAGCGCCATGCGTTACCCAACCGATGCAAAGTTGCTGTGGGAATGTATAGAAAAGGTATATCCGATGATGTGCGGGGCAAGTCGTGAGCTCGGCATCCACCGCATGAGGACGAAATACCTTGATGTGTCCCGTGGCAACATGGCCTATGTGAAGCAACGCCGTCACACTCAGAAGCAGACTCGCAAGATTATCCGTCGCCTACTGGATCTGTTGGGAAAGATACTCGCAGAGCTGAGAAGGCTCGACAGGGAGAATCCCTGCATAGGATTGTTTTCAGAGAGGCAACTCACAGAAATAGAGACGGTAACGAAGATATACCGCCAGCAGCTCAACCATCAGGAGAGCGGCAATGCCAAGGAAAGCATCCCCAACCGTATCGTGAGTGTCAACAAGCCATATGTGCGTCCAATCGTAAGAGGCAAGGAAACGAGGAAGGTGGAGTTTGGAGCCAAGTGCAACAACATCCAGATTGATGGCATATCGTTCATCGAAAAGCTTTCCTTCAACGCCTTCAACGAAGGAACTCGCCTTGTGCATTGCGTAAATCTGGCAGAAAAACTCTTCGGAGAGAAGATTACCAAACTGGGCGGTGACCGCAGCTATTCTGGCAATGCCAACCGCACCTTCTGCAATGGGCGAGACATTGAAACGTCATTTTCGCAGAAGGGAAGGAAGCGGGAAGCAACGGCACCCGTCAGTATGATCAGAAAAGAACTTGCCCGAGTACGAGCCACTGCGATGGAAGGATCCTTCGGAACACAGAAGGAACATTATGGCCTCAAACGGATAAACGGTCGAATCAAGAAGACAGAAATCCTAATCATCTTCTTCGGCATCCACACCGCCAATGCAGTCCAACTGGCAAGGAGAATTGCGAAAGCCGAATCAAGCCAGGCTGCCTGACCACGTATCAATCATACATCTTCCGCCGTGCAAGGGACAACCATGTCCAGACGTTACCGAAATTACATCAAATATCCATAAAACTTAGAAAAAAGACTGACGAGGGCACCCTCCGATGGTACACCCTCGTCAACCGATATCAATTTCTTTGAATAAAGAATGCCGTATGTTGCACCCAATACAAAACATTGCAAAAATATATTATTTTGGGATAAATAAACCCCTTCTTGTCATTTTTGTCCTTTTATACAGCTTCCTTTTTTAGAAATCTTTCCAATCTTATTAAAACAAC
>JAZLHW010000007.1:0-23037 GCA_045617105.1 Selenomonadaceae bacterium
TAAGATGTCCCCTTCTTCAACAGCTTGCTGTAAGTGGGGGAAGCCAAATTTTAACAAGCGGTGAGCATATCTCCCGCTTCGTTGAAACGCAAATTGGAGGGAAAATGCTTATGGCATTTTCTTGAACAATGGCGTTATAAACAAGGAACAAGAGACGAAGTCATGCTGCAAAATCCACGTTCATGCCTCGATACTTATTGTCAGCTTCCATTTCCTTGAGATCCTTTTGATACGGGTTTTCCTCGTTGTAGTAGCGAATCTGCGTGCTTGTCGTTCCGCCGGAAACATAACTGCGTCCACACTCCGGACATATAGCATGTTTCAGCTGAACGGAACACCGCATAACCTCGCCGTTGTTCTCTGCCGCCCTTTGATATGCATTCGCTACATGCTCATGCTCATGCCCAAGCACGACAGAAGCAGAACTGCCGGGATCGATATGTCCGGGTGTCTTGAAGGAAACCATTTCATTCGACCCGTCCTGATATTTGCGGTGCTTGCACGTCTCGCAATCTGCGGGTGTACTATGTCCGTCCACATTCTCTGCCTTATCCTCAGGAACGGCTCCCGTCATTTCTTCCCCTGCTGCATAACCCGAAGGAACTCCGGCATTTTCTGCACCAGTGCTTCCATACGAACTTGACGGATACGGCATCGAATATGCATAGCCCGCATTTGAAAACGAAATTCCTGAAATGCTCATGCCAATCCCCCCTTTTTATTATCCTAACAAAAATACAGGGAAATGTAAATCAAAAACCTTATCCTGCACGCTTGCTTTGTCCAAAAACAGTCCCTCTGCCTGCTTCAGATCCCAAGGTCGATCGTTACGCTGCTTCCTTCTCTGTTTTTCGTAACGTTCAGCTTCCTCGGAATACATTCCTTCAGTTCTTCCCGATGGCTGATGATTCCAATCATACGCTGGCAGGAGGACAGCCCCACCAGAACTTCGAGGGCTTCGGAAAGGGAAGTGTCGTCAAGCGTCCCAAAGCCTTCATCTACGAAAAGCGTATCTACTTGGATCCCGCCGTTCATGGAGCTGATTGTATCAGAAAGCCCAAGGGCAAGGGACAGGGAAGCCTTGAAGGTCTCTCCTCCCGACAGAGTTTTTGCCGAACGGTAGGTGTCCTTGATAGTGTCATGCACGTCGATGGAAAGTGCTTCGCTTTTATTTCCGCCGCTCTCGCTCCTATGGCGATACAGCTCATAAACGCCCTCCGACATGATTGCCAGACGCTTGTTTGCGGCACGCAGGATCTGGTCGAAGCCATGCCCCTGCACATATTCCTCTAACGTACCTATCCCCTTTCGGTTCGCCGCCTGTCCGCTGAGCATCTCATAAAGCCGTTTTGTCTTTCCTGCAAGTGCTCGTTCCTTTTCTGCTTTTTTAGAAAGGCGGTTCATTTCCTTGATAACACCTTGGTTGACTGCCCTCCGTCCCTGCAAGCCTATGCTGATATCCCTTTTTTCCTTTAGGCTTGCGGTTCTGTCCTCGATCTCCTTCTGCAAGGCAGCCGTATCCGTCCGCGTCTTTCCTTTCGCCGCTTCTCGTGCGTCCTGTTGGCGAACATGGGCTTCCGTCCATTCCTTTTCGTAATCCTTCAAGGATTCCTGTTTCTTAGACAGCTCCTGTTCCGTCACAAGGCAGGACAGATACTCCCCTTCCTCTCGGAAGTCTTGCTCTTTCAACGCCTGCTTCCATTTTTCCTGTGCCTCTCCGCAAGTCTTCTTGGCTTCCCTTTCTGCCTTTTCTGAAAGCTCCGCCTCCTTTGCCGTTTCTGCCCGTCTCTTGTCTGCCTCCGCAAAAGCACTTTCCGCCGCCTGTATTCTTTTTTCCATGCCCTCCAGCTTCGCTGTCAGTGCGGCTCTGTGTTCCAATGCCTCTGCCAAGCTATGAAATTCCAGCGTGCCAAGCTGTCTCCTTTCTCCCTCTGCGGCAGAAAGCTCCTGCGTGATCTCCAGCTGTTTCTTTTGAAGCAGTTCCTGCTCCCTTTGGTTTTCTTCCCTTTCCCTGCGAAGGTCTGTCGTTTCCTTCTGCAAAATTCTGAGCCGTTTGACCTTTCCATCAAGCTCATCTGCCGCTTTCCTTGCGTCTTTTCCCAGCAGAACCACTTCCTTCTGAACGGCTTCCAGCTTTGCAAAGCCTTCTTCCAAGGAAAGCGCCTCCTGCTTCCCGCAGGAAATCGCCCATTCCTCCTCAAGCATGGCAAAATGGCACTGCATGTCCCCTAAAACTGCCTGTGTCCGCTCCTCATACCTTCCATGCAAGCTTTCTGCCTGTGGCACTGCCTCATCTCGTTCCCGCTCCTTCTGCTGGACAGCTTCCTCGGCACTCTTGACCTCGGCTTCCGTGCAGCTTTCCTCCATTAGCTTTGCTGGACGCGGGTGATGCAGGGAGCCACAGACAGGGCAGGGCGTATTGTCTTGCAGGGCTTCTGCCAGCATCCCTGCACTGTTGTATGCCAAAATCTTCCTGCGTCTCTCATACTCGTTTCTTGCCTTCTGATAGCTCTCCTCCTTTTTTAGGAAGTTCTCCTGTGCGGCACGAAGCTGTTTCTGCAAGTCGGAAAGCCCCTTTTTCTCATCTAGGATTTTCTTTCCGTTTTTGTATGCCTTGCAGATTCCCTGCAATCGGGCATCCTGAACCTCATAACAAGCAGGTGCATCTGCAAGCATCTTTTCCTCGGCTTCCTTGCTTTGAAGCTGTGCTTGCTTTTCTGAAATACTCTTTTCTGCCGCCCTTAAACCTTGCTCCAGCTTTTCCTTATCTGCTTGCAGTCTGGTTATCGCCTTTGCCAAAACATCATGCTTTTCATACCTGCTTTCCTTCTCCTCCATAGCATGAATCTGTTTCTTGATATCATCCAAGACTGGCTTCTTTTTTTCTGCCTGCTCCTTTTGCCTTTCCGCTTCCTGCCATGCCAACTCGGCAGTCCTTTGTCCTTCCCTTGCCTTTTGGAGACTTTCTGCCTTTTCCTGCCGATCCCTGCGGAATCTTTGCAGCTCTTCATGCACAGGCTTCAGCTTGTAAAATGCCGCCGTTTCCTTCGCTAAACGCAGCTTCCTCTCCTCCATGACGGGCTTCTTTTCCAAAAGCCTTTCGACAAGTGCATCCGCTTCTTCTCTTTTGCGGATCTCCTGATTGGTCTTCTCTGCCGCAAGCAATGAGCTCTTGGCTTTATCCAAAAGCTGATCTTCTTTCCTTATCTGCTCCTCCGTGACCTGCAGGCTTTCCTTGTCCTCTGCATCGATCTCCTCCAAAAGAACCAGTACTTCCCTTGCCTGCATCTCGTTCAGTGCTTTTTCTGCGATTCCTTTTCTCTCTTTCAAACTGTCCCTTCGGGAGCTATCCTCGCCGCATGCCGTCATTTGGAACTGTACATACATGTCATGCTCTGTCTGCCTCAGCTCCCCTTCACATTCCCTGTTCTTCTCCCTTAGGATCTCCGTCATCTTATTATAGTTATCCGTATGGAACAGCTTGCGGAAAATTCGCTTGCGTTCCTCAGAATTGGAGGTCAAAAGCTCCTTGAACTCTCCCTGCGCGATCATAGAGATCATCTTGAACTGCTTGTAGTCCATACGCAAAAGCTCCGTAACGGCAGCTGTCGTTTCCTTTGCACCGGGAATCACATCCGTCCCATGCGAAAAGCTTGCATTGACCATGCGTCCGCCGATCTTGGTCTTTTTGCTGGTCCACCGAACCACCGTATAGATTTCTCCCCGATGTTCAAACGTCAGCTCCACGCAGGTTTTGCTCCGAGGATCTGCCTCATCGCTTTCCAAGGACTTCCCATCACGGTCCCCGCCTGTCGTCTCCCCATAGAGTGCATAGGTGATGGCATCAAAGATCATGGTCTTGCCAGCCCCAGTCTTTCCCGTGATCAGAAACATGCCGTCCAGCCCAAGCCTTTGAAAATCTATTTCTGTCCTTTTTGCATACGGTCCAAATGCTGTCATCACAAGGTGCATCGGTTTCATTCCATCACCCCAGCCTTTCTCGCCGCCTCGTTCAAGATCTCCCATTCCTCGTCTGTCGGTTCTCCGCCAATTACAGCACGGTAGAATTCCCGCATAATCTCCTCGAAGCTTCGGCAATCACCGCCATCTTCCAAATCCTCCGAAAGTCCTCTCGTATGTGAATTATCATAATCCAATTTCATGGCATTCGGATAGATCTGCCGCATCAGCTGCATTGCGTCCTTGATGAGATCCTCGTTCGTCAAGGTGATGTACATATAATCCTCAGACGGCTCTCCCTGTATCAGCTCCTCATATTTTCCCTTCACATGACGCATTTCGTGCGGAGGAGGCAAGACGGCAAATTCCATCGAAATCTCTCCCTTCTCCTTCATTTCCACGATAGGGAATGCCTTTTTTTGATTCCATTCACGCAGGGAGTATTTCAAAAGCGAGCCGCTGTAACGTACCGTATCCCTTCCCATTGCCTGCGACTTGTGGATATGCCCCAGTGCAACATAATCAAAATCGTCATACACAGACGCAGAAATATTGTCGATCGTCCCAAGAGACACCGCTGACATTTCAGAACCGCCAAGCTCCGGCAGCGTTCCCCCGCAGGTAACGAACTGATGGGAGAGTATGACATTGCGTTCTTCCTTTTTGATCTCCGTATGGGAAAGCACGGCACGAACCGCATCCTCGTAATTCCTGATCTCCTCCTCTGGAAAAAAACTGCGTACCTGCGCTCCTTTGATGTAAGGAAGCAAGTAAAAATTCACAGTCCCATAAGCGTCCTCCAAAGAAACACACGGACATGCACCGCCGCGATAGCACCCCTGTATATAGATTCCATGTGCCGAAAGGATCCCACTCAAAAAATGCAGGCGTTCGTCCGAATCATGATTTCCGCTGACAGCCAGCACCTTTACATCACGCTTTGCCAAAGCAGTCAGAAAATCGTCCAACACTCGCACTGCCGCCTCGCTTGGAATGGCACGGTCATAAATATCGCCGGCAAGCAAGACCGCATGGATCTCCTTTTCCTCCACCAGATCCAGCACCTTTTGAAGCATCACCCTCTGATCTCCCAATAGGTCGATCTCATTGACAGACTTGCCGATGTGCAAGTCACCCAAATGCAAAAATCTCAAAACAAGCACCTCTTTTCCAAAACCCTTTTTCGTTGCTTTTATTGTAACGCCATTGTTCAAGAAAATGCCGTAAGCATTTTCCCTCCAATTTGCGTTTCAACGAAGCGAGGTATATGCTCACCGCTTGTTAAAATTGGGCTTCCCCCACTTACAGCAAGCTGTTGAAGAAGGGGACATCTTTAGCTTCGGTATAATCAATCCTTTTTTCTTTTACTACTGATTAAAATCAGTAAATTTTTTCACCATTGATGTACAGTGCCTTCGGTGGGATACCGCAAACCTTCGGATCAGCCATTACAGTATCATCGGTAAAGTCTGCGTCAAACACAACGAAGTCAGCCTGTTTTCCTATTTCCAGAGTACCTACATTTGCTTCCTCGTGCAGCGCATAGGCAGAATTTACTGTAAAGCACTTCACCGCATCATAAGCGGACATACGCTCTTTGATATTTCTGGGTTTCATGTCGGGAGCATGGTAAGCGTCATATTTATTGACGGCACAGAAGAAAACTATGCTCGGGTTCACATTATCATCACCGTCTGAATGAAAGACCATGTTTGCACCGGTATCCAAATAGGACTGCAAATATCCCATATCCAAATAGCCATTTCCATCTAGCTCCTTGTCCGTCTCGGGATTTCCGTAAATCATCTTTTCAAATTCGATCGATTGAGGCACAAATATATACCACTGCGGTGCCACAGTTGGGATGACGTTCAGCTTCGCAAAACGGGGAAGATCCTCCTTATCTACACAAAGAAGATGAGAAACAGCGTTTCTAAAATCAGGCTGCTCAATTCCCGCCTGTGCTTTTTCGATAGCGTCCAGTGCATATCTGGCTGAACCGGAACCGTAAGCGTGGAACTGCATAGAAAGTCCATTCGCATTAGCCTTGCGGATGATTTCAGCCAGCTCGTCAATGCGGTCATAATCCCAGCGCTTGTAGCCGGAGTAAGCCTTCCCCTGGAACTGATAGTGCTTATAAGGATTCAGCGACCAGCTGCTCAGGCCTTCGTTCACGCCATCCAAGAAAATCTTGATACCGACGATTTTGAAGCTGTCGCTATTATACTGCTTTGCATATTCAACGGCACGGTCAACCTCACGCAAAGGTTCCTCACAGGTTTCAAAAATCTGATAATATGCGCGCACCTTCTGCTTCAATCTGCCTTCCTGCGCAAGCTCGCCCATTGCCGTGACCATAGGATTGGGGCCTTCGTTGATACCACAATCGCCTACCATAGAGTAACCGCTTTCGAGATGTGAACCCTGCATTTGGAGAATGATTTCCTTGGCTTCCTCACGCTCTAGCGGAAGCGTATTGAAAATGGCAAAATGCGGCGTTTCCTTGACGCATCCGATTGGTTCGCCATTTGCATCGCAAGGGACAACACTTTCACCGTACCTCTTCACCATTTCCTTATTTACACCGAATTTTTCCATAGCTGCCTTATTCAGCCAGCACAGATGTCCGCTCACTTCCGCGATAACGATTGGCTTATCAAATTTTTTCCCGTCAATCTCAATGCCATCTAAAAGCTCATGGGAAGGAACTCCACGAACAGAATCTGAGGTAAAGCCATAGGCTTTGTAGATTTCTCTGCCGGGATTCGCCTTGATGAATTCTGTCATATCCCGCACATTATCTTCATAGCTGTCCCCCCAAAGAAACCTCGGGCCACCACCCATAATGCTCGTGAGAAGCCCCAGATGACTGTGTGCATCGATCATGCCCGGATACACGACTTCAGAACCGAAATCGACCACTTCAGTATCCTTATCGAGAAATGCCTGTGCATCATCCTTCGTGCCGACAAACACGATTTTTCCATCCTGTATCGCCATAGCCTCTGCCCTGGGCTGCTGTTCGTTCATGGTAACGATATTTCCGTAAATCACTTTATTTGCATTCATTGCTTTTGCTGCAGCGTAACCATCGGAAATAGGCAGGCAAATCATACTGATTGAAAAACACATCAGTAACAATATAAAAATGACGGCATCTGCAATTTTTTGTAATCTCATAATTACCTCCATTTCAAACCAGTAAACCAATGTTTAAATGCTGACCTACAACACTTTTGATAAAAACAATTTTGTTCGCTCTTCACGGGGATGCTCAAACACATCTTTAGGTATGCCTTGCTCTACAATGCATCCGCCGTCCATAAATAATAACCTATCTCCGACTTCTTTAGCAAAACCCATTTCATGTGTTACCACGACCATGGTCATTCCCTGCTTCGCTAACGCCTTCATGACATTCAATACTTCACCGACCATTTCCGGATCGAGTGCAGAAGTTGGTTCATCAAAAAGCATGACCTTAGGATCCATAGCTAATGCTCGAGAAATAGCGACACGCTGCTGTTGACCTCCCGAGAGTTGCTCTGGATAAGCCCTCGCCTTATTTTCCAAACCGACTCGTTCCAGCAGCTTTAACGCATTTGTTTCTGCTTCTTCCTTCGATAATTTACGAACCTTAAGCGGAGCCAACATGATATTTTCCAACACTGTCAAGTGCGGAAATAGATTAAAACGCTGAAATACCATACCGACTTCAGTACGCACTTTATTGATGTTTGACTGAGCAGATAGCTTTATCCCATCTATGGCAATTTCACCGCTCGTAGGTTTTTCCAGATAATTGATACAGCGCAATAAAGTAGATTTTCCTGAGCCGGAAGGCCCGATAATAACAACGACTTCTTTTTCCTTAATTTCTAAATCTATCCCTTGCAGCACATTTAAATGTCCGTAACTCTTTTTCAGATCTTTTATTACTATCATTTTATGCCGCACCTCTTTTCCAAATACACTACCAAACGAGAAATGGATAATGTCATCACCAGATAAATAATCGCCACAGAAAGCCATATCTCCAAAGAAGCATACGTTCTGGCAATAATCAACTGGCCTTGGCGCGTCAATTCTTCAAAACCTATAACCGAAACCAATGACGAATCTTTGAGCAGTGCGATAAATTCGTTGCCTAAAGGCGGTATAACCTTACGAAATGCTTGCGGTACGATGATATACCGCATCGTCTGAAACCACGACATTCCCAAGGAACGCCCTGCTTCCATTTGTCCCGAGTCAACAGACTGAATACCTGCCCGAAAAATTTCTGCGATATAAGCACCGGAATTGAGTCCGCACGCCCCGATAGCCGCTGCATACGGATCTATACGCTGTCCTATAATAATAGGAAGTGCAAAATAAGCTATAAAGATCTGCACCAACAACGGTGTCCCACGAAAGAAATCTATGTAACAAGCAGCTAAAAAACGAATGGAACGTATTTCGCCAATACGCATGACACCTACAAAAAGACCTATAACCAATCCTATAGCAATCGACAATGTAGTAATCTCAACAGTAAGTCCTGCCCCTAACATCAGAAGTGGCAAAGAATCAACTATCAAAGAAAAATTAAAAGGCATCGCTTATTTCCCTACTCTCTTCCATTTTACGAAGTATAGTGTTCGTATTATAACGCCATTGTTCAAGAAAATGCCATAAGCATTTTCCCTCCAATTTGCGTTTCAACAAAGCGGGAGATATGCTCACCGCTTGTTAAAATTTGACTTCCCCCACTTACAGCAAGCTGTTGAAGAAGGGGACATCTTAGCTTCGTTATTTTTCTTTTTCCCCAAACCATTTCGCAAAAATTTTGTCATATTCTCCATTTTTATGCAAATTTTGCAAGGCTGTATTGATTTCTTTCTGTAATTCAGCATTATTTTTCGCTAAAGCAATACCGTAGCTTTCAGCTGTCATCTTCTCCGGTAAAGCTGCTACTCCAGCCTGACCGCTCTTTTGTATGTAATAATCATTTACAGGACGATCACTGACCACAGCCTCCGCACCGCCTGTCTGTAATTCCATAAAGCAATCGGGAGCGGTATTAAACTCTTTTACCGTCACACCAGAAAGTTTTCTCATTTCCGCAGCACCGGTAGTCCCTATCTGCACAGCAACAATATGTCCGCTCAAATCATTAAAACCTTTAATAGTTTTATTATCGTCTTTGACTACTATAGTCAAACCTGATTCATAGTAAGGTTCAGAAAAGAGAACATTTTTCTCACGCTCCGGTGTAATACTCATACCAGAAATAGCCACATCAATATTTCCAGCCTGTAATCCCGGAATTAAACCATCAAAGCCTAAGTTTTGTATTTCAGCTTTGCGTCCTATTTCTTTCGCGATAGCACGAATTAGATCCATATCAAACCCTTGATATTCCTTCTTCGTTTCGTCTTGATATTCAAATGGCGCAAACGCAGCTTGCGTACCGACTCTTAAAATCTTCTCCGTGTTTTGATTATCGCTGCCGCAGCCAGCAAACATAAAAACTGAAAAAGCAAGCGTACCTGCCATCAAAAAAACTTTTTTTACTTTTGACATCATCATATATGCCATCCTTTCTAACTAGATAGAATCCTGCCCATTATTTGAACAGCCTCTCTTGCACCACAGTGCATACAGTTGTGCACGGCTGTTCAATGATTCAAGTACAATCCCTGCATCTGTTAAGCATATCATCATTTTACCACTTTTGTACCAATCCCCTCCCTATTTCATACTGCGTTTTAACCGATAATATGTCAATGGCAAAGTCGCAGCTGCTATGGCAAAAAGCGGAAGCCAGTAATGCCTGAAAAGGATTCCTGCACCTGTGCCTTCGAGCATGATACAGCGAAATGCTTCCACAGCATAACGCACAGGATTGATATAAGTAATGTATTGCAGCCACTGAGGCATATTCTCTATAGGAGTTATCAAACCGGAAAGAGAAAGGAACTGTATGACACAAAGAAATACATATATATAGGCATGATCAAGATTTTTAGCCGTTATGCAAATAGAAAAAGCTGTACCAACGATACTCAAGTTAAAAATAATAACAGTAGCCAGCAACAGCCAATACGAACCTGCAAATGGGATACAAAACCAAAAATAATAAATTGCCAGCCCGATATTGGCATACACCGTGCCGGTAATAAAAACCGTTACGGCTTTTCCAATAAGCAATTCCATAACAGACAGCGGTGTCATCAGCAGCTGCTCATAAGTACCCTTTTCTTTTTCTCCTGCTACCACCCTTGCTGTACTTTGCATTATCTCCATCAAAGCTAAAATAGCAATATATCCCGGACAAAGCGACCACATGGAAATTTGATTGGCATTATAAAGCGTTTGCGTTTCTACGGTAAGTACCGGTGAAGTGCCAGACATTTCTTGGTTGTATGCGGCGGCAATATTGGAAATATAGCGGAGAGCCAATCCGCTTGATAAAGGGAATCTCCCATCCGTTATGATTTGAACCGAAGCATTCTCACCGCCGAGCAGCTTCTTGTCCATATTTTGTTCCAAGACAATAGCCACCATCGATTCGCCACTTTCAATTGTCGCAGCAAGCTCCTCCGGACCGTTCAAATTTTTTACACGCTGGAAAGCTTTTGTGCTGTCGATGTGCCGCAAAAAATCTTCGCCCAATTTGCCATGGTTGCAGTCAAGCACGGCATAAGGAGTATGATCTAGGTCAAAATTCGCTACATAGCCAAACAAAAGTGCTTGTACAAGCAAAGGAGCGACCAGCATAACAACACTTGTACGGGTAGAAAAAACCACAGTGAATTCCTTTTTTATCAGGATAATTATTCGAGTCCAGTTTACCGATAAATCCATAACTCACCTCTTGTCGATAAGTTTAAAAGAAACCGCCCAAAAGAAACCTGCAAAAACGAGCATACACAGCAAGTCTTTCATAAGTGTCGGCCAAGAATTGCCGATCAAAAACAATGTTTTCAAAAATTCTATGTAATAGGTCGCTGGAAAGAAGTGACCAATAAGGTTTATGGCAGGCAACGCATTTTGCAAATCGTAAACCAAACCGCACAGCATAGGCACACAGCTCGCAACAAAAATCAGCACAAAACGTACAGAAAAAGCACGTCTGCCCATAATGACGGCAATAAAGGTGCCCAAACCGCAACAAGCAAAGAGATAAACCAGCAAGCCGCATATAAATACCCACAAAGAACCATGAAAAGGAATTCTGAACAACATTTCTATCTCAAGCAGATAAAAAAAGGAACACAATATATAAAAAATATAGTGCGGCAAGCATAGCCCCGTAAAAAATTCTGCTTTGGTAAGCGGTGTCATAAATACGGACGTTACCGACCCAAATTCTATTTCTTTGACGATCACCAAGGAGATAAACAGCGAAACCAGCCCGATTATCACATAAGCAAATACGCCCAACGAAACAGGAATCATATTTTCATCCCGATCGTTAAACCAAAGACGGCTGATAATTTCAGCAACACCGCCATCTGCGGCCTTTTCAAGTGAAATATATTTTTTTCCTTTTTCATTTGCCCATTTGGCAAGTGCAGATTCCGCATAGCTTTGAATAAGCATCGGCCGCAAAGGTGTAACACCATAAATGACCAGCTGAACCTTGCCATCTCCCTGATGCAGCCGCTTCGTAAAATCGGCTGGAATAACCAAAAACGACTCTATTTCTCTCTCATCCATCATCCTCTGCGCTTCTTGCCTCGAATTTACAAAGACAGCATCTGTCCACTCTGCAGCATCGATGGCTCTTGCCGCGTCCTGCGCCACAGGAGAATAATCATTTAAGACAACAGCCATGGGAGAGTGATGCATATCCAAATTAACACTGTAACATAACAGGAACAATGCAAATACCACATACAATCCGCAAAAAAACTCCAACTTATCACGCCGCATCTGCAGGAATTCCTTTTGTGCCATAGCTAAAACACGTTCGATTCTATTCTTCACATTGTGTCCTTTCCGAAATATCAGGAAGTCTTTTATCCTCAACCTCTTATCCTTGTAAAACGGCGATAAAAACTTCTTTCATGTTCTTATACGTTCCGCCGTGATAATTTCTAAGTTCCTGCGGCGAGCCCTGCGCAATGATTTCGCCTTCATTTTGCAATATTACTCTGTCACAGTACTCTGCTTCACCCATAAAATGCGTGGACACAACAATAGTAATCCCCTTGGACGCAATGGCGGTCAAGAGCTGCCACAGCTGGCGTTTGCCAACCATATCGATCTCCGCTGTAGGCTCGTCCAAGAACAATATTTGCGGCTCATGGATCAATCCCACGGCAATGGACAGCCTGCGGCGATTGCCGCCGGATAATTTATCTGCAAGCAAATTTTCATATTTCTGCAAACCCATCAGCTTTTCCACATCATCAATACGTTTTTCCAGCCGCTCTCCGGCAAGACCATACATGCCACCGAAAAAAGCCAGATTTTGCTTCACGGTCAAAGCATCGTATAAAGAAAATGCCTGTGCCACATAGCCTATTTGCGATTTTGTTTCATTATCCCTGCTAGAAAAAATCTTGCCGTTGATCATGATTTTTCCTCCTGTTGCCGATAAAATTCCGCACATCATGCGAAAGAGTGTCGTCTTGCCGGAACCGTTAAAGCCTAAAATGCCAAAAATTTCTCCTTGCCTGACATGAAAAGTCGCATCTTTTACCGCCCAAAAATCATCGAATCTTTTATTCAAATGATCTATTTTTATCACTATGGGATTTTCTTGATGCACAGAACGAGCATGATCCATTTCACACTCCGGCACTATCAACGCTCTGTGATTTTTCCACAGTTGCATATATTTATCACGCAGCCGTTCTTTCCTCGGATAAATCGGCATTTTACCGAAATAGGGTACATCAAGCATGTCGATCCTGAGCGGATCATAAGTGGTAATATTAACGCTGTTGCCATCAAGTGCAACATCGGCAATAGTCTCTATCTTACTGACAGCTGCTTGCAGGACACGAGGATGATAGTTTGCAGGAACTTTTATTTCGTAACAACGATCTTCCAAGGATGCAGTCATGTCTTCTTGCCTGACAAGAATTTCTCCCGCTTTCATTATGTTGGCATAATCGCATTTTTCGGCTTCGTCCAAATCATTTGTTGTTATAATAACGCTTATTTTTTCTTCGGATGCTAACTCATAGATCATATAAAACAATTCATTTTGAGCTACTAAGTCAATGCCTATAGTCGGCTCATCCAAAAGCCAAATATCCGGTGTACGCAAAATCGTGCAAATAAGGCTCAGTTTTCGTTTCATACCGCCCGAAAGTTTCTTTGCCTGCCGATCCCGAAACAATTCCAGCTTGCTGATCGCCAGCAGTTTTTGTATTCTTTCCCGACGCTCTGCTCCCTTCATGCCATATAAATCGGCATATAATGATATATTTTCTCCGACAGTCAGATCCTCGTACAAAGAAAAATATTGTGGCTGATAACTGATAACGGGTTCCCCCGAACAATGAAATTCTATACTGCCTCTGCTGGGTCTTTCTATGCCGGCTATCATTTTCAGCAAAGTGCTTTTCCCCGAACCGTTATGACCGATAATTGCCGTAACACTATGACGTATCAATCGAAACGATACCGCTTGCAGTGCATACACGGTTGACTTATCTTTAGGGTTATAATAGTTTTTGCATAAATCATGAGTTTCTGCAATATAGGAACTTTTCATTATGCACTATTCTCCCTCAACTCGAATCGTTACCGGCATACCTTTGCGCAGCATTTCCGCATTGCCGTTGGGCAAAATGCGTATTTCGTATACCAGTGTTGTCCGCAGTTCCTCTGTCTGAACAGATTTCGGCGTAAATTCTGCGGTATCGGATATATAGCTAATATAACCTATGCACGGCGAATCAGGAAAACTATCGGAAATAATGCGTGTTTTTTGACCAATGCTTATTTTACCGAGGTTTTTTTCGTCAATATAGGCACGGATGAAAAGTGCATCACAGTTTGCCGGTGTCAGAATAAATACAGGCTTTGCCTGCGATGCCATATCACCGACCTGCAGCAAACGGGAACGCACGATGCTGTCCTCCGGTGCAACAAGCTGTGTTTGCGAAAGATAATATTCCTGCAATTTCAGTTCCTTCTTCAAGCTTTCCAGCTGTGCAGCAGCCTGCTCTATGTCTTCGGATCTGGAGCCTTCCTCTACGAGCTGCGCTTTTTCTCCGGCATCGTGCAGAGCTGCTTCTGCCGTTTTATATGCGGTAACTCGTGCGTCATACTGCTGTTTGCTGACAGCTCCTGCCGCATACAGTTCTTCGCTCCGTTTCAACTCCGTCATTGCATCTTGAAACGCAGCCTCGGCACTTCTCACAAGTGCATTAGCGCTTCCTATTTCCTGCGGACGGGAACCGTTTTTCAGTTTGTTTAAAACAGCCTCTTGCGCAACTATAGACGCTTGTATTTTTTCAATATTGAGTTTGATTGCTTCCGAATTCAGCTCTGCTAAAAGTTCACCTTTTTTAACGGTATCTCCTGTATTTTTATACAATTTCTCAATTCGCTCGCTGCCGTTAAAAGCCAAGCTGACGTAATCGGTATCCACATTGCCATACAATACCATCGTATCATCTTGATAATAACGACACCAGCCATACACTGCCGCCACCAATATGACAACAAGCAACAACAGCAGCTTGATCTTCATCTTCAATCTTTCCCTTCGTTTGTGCTTGCTTTCTCCAAATCCATATCACTCATCTCACTCTAAACATTATAACGCCATTGTTCAAGAAAATGCCGTAAGCATTTTCCCTCCAATTTGCGTTTCAACGAAGCGGGAGATATGCTCACCGCTTGTTAAAATTGGGCTTCCCCCACTTACAGCAAGCTGTTGAAGAAGGGGACATCTTAGCTTCATTATATTCTCTCATCAAAACAAAATCAATCAGAGCCATTTATCATCTACATTCTTCTCTGGCATATCCTCTCTATTCCTCTGGCAGCCTTCTTGTCTTGCGATAAGATAAGAAATCATATCATACCTCTGTATACATCAAGGAATTTGTGATTCTTTAACAAAAAAAGAGGATTTTTGAATCTTTTAGCGAATCTAATTATGAAATGAACAAACCATCAAACACTTGATTGGTCAGGAGGAATTTGCTTGGAACGTTTGCTTGCGGTAGGTGACATTCACGGAATGTACGACAAATTGGTTTCTCTATTGGATTCTGTTCAATTTGATGAAAAAAAAGATGTTATGGTCTTCCTCGGAGATTACATTGATCGGGGTCCGGATTCCGTGGCTTGCTTGCAGCTGGTACGCGATCTCTGCTTGAAGTATCCCGAAAACGTAGTGGCACTCTCCGGCAATCATGAGGAAATGTGCATGGACGATCTGTTGAAAAGCAATCTCTTGGAAAAATTTGACAACGGGCTTATTTTCTTCGAGGGTTCTTTCGGTGCTGCACAAATTGCAAGAAAAAAACTGGACGATCCCCAAGAATATGAAGCTCTGCTTTCCTTCCTGCACGACCTGCGTCCCTATTACCAAAAGGATAATTTTTTCTTTGCCCATGCCGGAATAAATCCGGAAGCCCCCTTTGACAAGCAAGAGCTTATCGATCTGCATTGGATCCGCTCAGAATTCTATGACAACTACAAGGGAGATGTCACCATCGTTGTCGGGCATACGCCGACACAGGCGATCATAGCACAGAGAAACACGCCCATTTTCCAAAAAAACATCATTTTATGCGATACGGGAAGCTTCATGAAAAACGGAAAAATTTCCTGCGTGGACGTGTTAAGCGGCAAGTTCTGGCAATCCTTTTAGTGGCTCCTGCCTCATTCCTGCTACGCAAAAAAAATTGCTTGCATTCTGATTGCAGCTGTAATATAATACTATTCGTTGGTTACAAAATTTAAATATGTGGCGCCTTCGTCAAGTGGTTAAGACACCGCCCTCTCACGGCGGGTTCATGGGTTCGAATCCCATAGGCGTCACCAGATCGGCGCCTTCGTCAAGTGGTTAAGACACCGCCCTCTCACGGCGGGTTCATGGGTTCGAATCCCATAGGCGTCACCAAAGAATTTTTCCGGAATCGCAGGATTCCGGTTTTTTATTTCTCTTTTGCTTCCATACGTATAGGATAGCTTGTTGCTTTCAGAAAGGATCTTCCCATGCTCTTTTTTTCCATGCTCTTGCTCGGCGGGCTGATAGGCTTTGTCGGGGCTGGCGGTGCCGGCGTTACCATTGCGCTCCTCACTGTCGGTTTTCATGTACCCATCCACACAGCGGTCGGCGTAGCCCTTGCCTCCATGATTTTTACCACCATATCCGGAGCTGTCAGTCATTTTCGGGAAAAGGAAGTTGAAACCAAAACGGGGATCGTAATCGGCGGAGGCGGAATTATCGGTGCCTTTGCAGGTGCCGCTGTATCCAATCAGTTTGCATCGGATACCTTAAGTACCATGACTGCTGTTATGATGCTCGCAAGTGCCGTGATCCTATATGCCAAGGTCTATCACAGCCCATGGATCTCTCGGCATTTTCCCGTCCGTACAGAGCTTTTGACAGGAGGACGGCTTTATGCTTACGGAATTCTCGCCGGTATCATCAACGGCTTTCTCTCTGCCGCCTTCGGCATCGGTGCTGCCGCCTTTATCCAGCTGTCGCTTATGATGGTTTTCGGCGTTTCTCTCTTGAAATCCGTCGGCACCTGCATGATGATCATTTCCCCCATTTCTGCCGCAGGAGGCGTTGGCTATCTCCTGAACGGGCGGCTGGATCTGACCATCTTCGTCCAAACACTCCTTGGCCTTATGATCGGCGCATGGTTCGGTGCCAAAGGAACACACCTCGCGCCTCTTCCCATCTTGAAGTTTTGCATTGTTGCTATGTCAGCCATCGGCGGCATCATCATGCTGCTGTTCCACTAAAAACAAAAGAAATCACCAAACAAAAAGCGGCAAACAGCCCCGAACGGGGCATGTTTGCCGCTTTCATTTAAAATGCCTTTTTACAAAAGGTCTTCTGCAAAGATTATAACGCCATTGTTCAAGAAAATGCCATAAGCATTTTCCCTCCAATCTGCGTTTCAACGAAGCGGGAGATATGCTCACCGCTTGTTAAAATTTAGCTTCCCCCACTTACAGCAAGCTGTTGAAGAGGGTGACATCTTAGCTTCGTTATTTTGCCCAGACCTTCGCCATCAATTCCTCATAGCATTCCTGCAAGTGCTGGACAAGTATCGAAAGCATCAGCTGGATCATCTTTCCGTCAAATGTCTCATCCACGAACGGCAAGCAGATATCCAAATAGATGATACCGTCTTCACGCACATAATATTTGAAGATCTTGTATTTCGCATTCTGCTCATTGAGGAATTCCGCAATGCGGGAATGTTTCTCCGGTGCAACACCTGCCACGATCTGCGTGCGGATCATCGTGAACACGCTCATATCGATCAATACTGCCATAGGGAGCATCTGCCCGTGAACCTCAATGCGGGAACGGAAAATCACCGTATTATTCTCATCTTCCAAGGACTCTGCCGAAAATGCCTTGATGTCATTGTCCATCAAAAATTCCTGAAACTTAATTGCCTTTACATTGGACTCTACGCCCTTGTGTTCCTCCGCCTCTGCCGGTTTCTTTCCTCTTACTGCCATTAAAATCGCTCCTTTATTTCCCTTATAACGCCATTGTTCAAGAAAATGCCGTAAGCATTTTCCCTCCAATTTGCGTTTCAACGAAGCGGGAGATATGCTCACCGCTTGTTAAAATTTGGCTTCCCCCACTTACAGCAAACTGTTGCAGAAGGGGACATCTTAGCTTCGTTATACTACTAAGATATATGTTCATTCTACACGTTTCCCTGCAAAAAGAAAAGACGATACAGCAGAATTTATTTGAAAGGAAGCCCCAAGAACAAAATCCCCCGCTGAAAAGCGGGGGAACTTCTTCCTGTTATCTCACTTCAAGCCTGCTCTGCGGCATCCCAGCCGATCTGCAAAGCCTTCATGTTCTGCTCTACGGTATGTGCCGGCACACGCGAAGTAACAGACTTCTGGATCGTCTCAAAGCTAACGATTCCCGTCAGGCGAACCAATGCACCAAGAGCAACGATATTAGCAAAGAGAGCCTTGCCAACCTGCTCGATTGCAAGCTTCGTAATAGGAATACGAATGACATGCGGGAAATCCGGAACCTCCGGAACAAGATCCGTATCCAGCACCAAAAGCCCATCCTTGTTAAGATCGCCATAATATTTGTCCGCAGCCTTCTGTGTCATAGCAAGCACCAGATCAGGAACCTGTACATGCGGATGGTAAATAGGCGCATCATCAATGATGACCTCGGACTTGGACGCACCGCCGCGTGCCTCCGGACCATAGGACTGCGACTGCACTGCCTCCTTGCCCTCTGCTACTGCCGCCTCAGCAAAAATAATTGCCGCAGTGATAACGCCCTGTCCGCCAGAGCCCGAAAGTCTCAGCTGTTTTCTCATTTGGACGCACCCCCTGCTATCTCGATAACCTTGTCATAAGCCACATCATAATCTACTGCCTCTGCCTGATAGAAAAGACCGATTGGGAACTTCTCCTCGCCCTTCTTTTCCTCCGGCAGCTTGTCCCATGCCGCCTTCATCACAGCATGATCGCGCATCCACATCATCATCTCAGCCGCACCGCCCAGCTTATTCTTACGCCCATAGGACGTTGGGCATTGCACCAATGCCTCAATGAAGGAGAATCCCTTGTTATCCAAACCATTTGCAATCATGTCTGTCAAATGCTGTACATGGAATGCGGTGGAACGAGCCACATAAGTAGCCCCTGCTGCCTGTGCCAGATTGCAGGCATCAAACGGACGGTCGATCGAACCATACGGTGCTGTCGTTGCCTTCTTCCCCGTAGGTGTCATTGGCGAAGCCTGTCCGCCCGTCATGCCGTAAATATTATTATTGAACAGCACAACCGTCAAGTCCACATTGCGGCGGCAGCCATGTATGAAATGATTTCCTCCAATTGCCGTGCAATCGCCATCGCCTGTAATTACAATAACATTGAGGTCTGGATTTGCCAGCTTAATGCCCGTTGCAAACGGGATAGCACGGCCATGTGCCGTATGGATCGTATCGAAATCCATATAGCCGGAAGCACGGGAGGAGCAGCCAATACCAGAAACGATAACCGTATTATCCTGTGAAAGCCCCTTCTTCTCGATAGCCTGCACCATTGCCTTCATTGCAATACCATTGCCGCATCCCGGGCACCAAATATGCGGCAGGCGATTCTGGCGAAAATATTTCTCATAGCTTCTTTCCATCATGCATTCCCTCCCGCACAAAGCTTGTCCAACGAAGCTTCTATTTCTTCAGGCTCAAACGCCTTCATATCGTACTTGCCGCAAAGCTCGACCTTGCATTTACCGTTTGCTGCACGGCGTACTTCATGCACGACCTGCCCATAATTCAGCTCTGCAACGAGGATTCCCTTGACCTTTGCAGCAAGACGCTCGATTGCCTGATCTGCAAACGGCCAAATCGTCATAAGACGCAGAAGACCTACCTTCTGCCCCTTCTTGCGGGCATTCTGCACTGCCTCATAAGCTGTGCGGGCCGTACCGCCAAACGCCACGACCGCATATTCTGCATCATCCATGAAATATTCTTCCGTATGAATGATCTCCTCGCCCACACGCGAGATCTTCTCATGCAGACGGCGGATACTCTTCTCCGTAACCTCAGGACTTCCCACAGGAAAGCCCGTGTCGTCATGGATCAAGCCCGTCACATGGATACGGTGTCCCGTGCCAAAATCAGCAACATTCGGAACCAGATCCTCATCTGGCTCAAATGCCCTGTAGCCCTCTGCCAACGTCTTTTTCGGCTGACGGCGCCCATAGACTTCGACCGTCTCCGGCAGCTCCACCTTTTCCCGCAGATGACCAATGATCTCATCCATCAGCAAAATGACCGGCGTGCGGAAACGTTCCGCATAATTAACTGCCATGACCGTCGCATCATAGGTCTCCCGAACGCTCCATGGCGCAAGTGCGATCATCGGATGGTCGCCGTGCGTTCCCCAGCGTGTCTGCATGACATCACCCTGCGACGGTGCTGTCGGCTGTCCCGTAGACGGGCCAACCCGCTGTACATTGACCAGCACACAAGGAATCTCCGCCACAGCTGCATAGCCGATCAGCTCCTGCTTCAAGGAAAAGCCGGGACCGGACGTAGCATCCATGACCTTCTTGCCTGCAAGCGATGCGCCAAGAATCGCTCCCATGCTTGCGATCTCGTCCTCCATCTGTACGAACTTGCCTCCGCATTTCGGCAGAAGCTTTGCCATCATTTCCGCGATCTCTGTGGACGGCGTGATTGGATATCCTGCAAAAAAACGCACGCCAGCGGCAATTGCACCTTCTGCGCAAGCCTCATTCCCCTGCATCAACCTTGCCTTGCTCATTGTGCCGCCTCCTTCTTGTCAACGAAAATCGCATAATCCGGACAACGCAGCTCGCACTGTCCACAACCAATACATGCCTCTTTGTCAACGACTTGAATCTTACCCAAATCATCTAAGGCCAGCACCTTCTTGGGGCAAAACGCTGCGCAGATTCCACAGCCCTTGCACCTTGCCGACTTAATGGTGATGTCCGTTTTCATCGCAGTCCCTCCTAAAACTTCAGTCTCACTATCTATGCAGATCCTATTATCGGGCATCTCTAAAAATTCTCCTGCACTCATCTTGCCTGTTCTTTTTCCGTCATGTTTCAAAAAAATACTCGGAAATACCTCCAGTATTCCCTGTGCTTTTTGTTGCAGCTGACGAAAAAATCCCTAAACAATCTGAATACGTCAATTTTTAGAGATCCCCTATAAAAAATATTCACTTTGCAGTATACCCCTGAATTATAGCAGATATAACTTTTCATTGCAAGTATTTATAGTTGCCGTTTATCGGCCTTTGTGCTTGGCATCTTCTGTATCTTTTTCACGGGCCCGAAAAGAGTCCGCCGTTCACCTTGTCCGCCAAACAACATAGCCCAATGCCATGACAATAATATAAACACTTGCTGCCTTGAAAATGGAAATTTGCAGTTCCTCGCTTCGGACGTTCTCCATCACCACGCTTTCCCTGCTTTGCCTTGCCGACATCCGCACGTCCTCCTGCAAGAGCTTCATCGCGTTTTGGTAATCCGACATGGAGTCAGCCGAATGCAGTACGCCATCTCTGTTAAAATTCAAACAAAGCCTCACCACCCTGCGAGACAGCCTTGCCGTTTCCTTCCACATAGCATTCCATCGCTCTGTCTCATTCCAATCCGTTTGCCTTAATTCCTGCTCCTCCTCACTATAGTAATTCCTTTCCACCAAGTCACGAAGGTTTTCTATATCCTCTGCCACCGTCTTTTCCGAGGAGAGCAGCAGCTGCTCTATCTCGGTTTTCCTTTCCCCCTCGGTATCCTCCAAGTCACTGAGCAATCGAGCATGCTGGCTGAGGTGGCTGGTCAAGGTATCCAGCAAAACGCACTTTTCCTTCCATCGGCCCTCATTGTACTCCGCAAAAGACATCTTCCGGTAATCAAAATAGATATCTGCACTAAGCAAGGCAAATGAGATCAGCAATACCGAAACGACCCATAGCTTTTTATGATCCTTCTCCATTCTTCCGCCTCCTGTTTCCTTTCTGTTTTTATCCCCATCACCAAGCACCTGAACTGGTTTTTGCACGAATCTCCATCAAGGGTAAAAGGGCCAAAAGATCGGTATCAGCACCACGCACAGAAGCATCGAAAGAACTGCCAAGGGAAGCCCCGTCTTTACATAATCCATGAATTTCAACTGCCCCGGTGCCATAACCAAGGTATTGGGCGGAGTTGCCATCGGTGTTGTAAAAGCACAGGACGCCGCTATGCCAATGCTCATCAAAACAGGATACGGCGACACCCCTATCGCACTGGAAATAGAAATTCCAATAGGAGCCAAAAGTGCCGCAGCTGCCGTGTTTGACATAAACTGCGTCAGCCCACAGCTGATCAGGAACATCAAAAAGGTCAGCAGGTACGGGGACGGCGAACTGCCTGCCAGATCCATCACCGCATTGGCAATCATTCTCCCTGCCCCCGTCATCTCCATCGCAGATGCCACAGGAAGCATACCGGCAAACAAGAAGATCGTCACCCAGTCAATGCCCCGATATGCCTCCTCTTCAGAAAGGCAGCCCGTCAGGACACAGGCAAGCGCGCCGATAACCGATATCACATGCAGGGGAATCCCCAATTCCTTTTCATACAGCATACCGATCACCACGGCAATGATGATCGTTGCGCAGATCAGCATTTTCTTTCCGCTGTATGAGGTCTCTTTGGCAAGCTCATCGTTCTTTGCCTTTGAAAAATTCTGCGGGCAAAGCCTCCGTCCTATCAGCACCATGTACAAAATACCGACCAAGGACAACGGTACGCCAATCAGTGCAAACTCAAAAAAACTAAACGGTGCATAGCCTGCCGTATCGAGTGCCGCACTCATCATGACATTCGGCGGCGTACCGATCAGCGTTATCGTGCCGCCCACGTTAGCGGCAACCGCCAGTGCCATCAGCTGCGACGAAACGGGAATCTTCGCTGTCGAGCAGATCTGATTAACTACCGGCATAAGACAGGCAACGGTCGCCGTATTGGAAGCCGTTGCCGATTTTACGACCGTAAGTGCCATGATAGCAGACATCAGCCTGCGTTCTCCTGTTCCCACCGCATTCACGACAGTCACAGCGATCTTGTGAGCCAAGCCTGTTGCAAACATCGCCTCTCCCACGACAAACATTCCTGCAAAAAGCACGACCGTAGAATTGGAAAGTCCCGCAAAAGCCTGCGCCGGTGTCAAAACGCCCAGCAAGCAAAGCGATACGGCGGCACACATCGCAGTAACTGCCAAAGGAATGAGCTCCGTTGCCATAAGAATGGCGACAATTCCCATAACAAGCAATGTAATAATTGCCGGATCCATATCCATAAGACATCTCCCTTCGAGATTTCGTTTTACATATCCACTTATAACGCCATTGTTCAAG
>JAZLHW010000008.1:0-38336 GCA_045617105.1 Selenomonadaceae bacterium
TTCTAACGGGAAACAAGCCTCCTTTGTTTGAAAAATTTTTTATTTTTTTTGCTTAGGATCTTTTGTATGATATAGTTAGGAAAAAGCGAGGTGATGTGCTTGGGCGATAAAGATTTGGCTTGGAGAACCAGACGGACGTAGCTCCCCACATGCCCATTCGATGCATCAGCTACGACGGTGCGGCATACCGAAGCCAGCTGAACGATGAAAAAGCGGAAAAGAACGGCAGAAAGGCTCGTTACCCTGTCGTGACACTGGTGCTGTACTTTGGCACGAAGCGATGGAACAAGCCAAAGAGCCTGCATGAGCTTCTCGACATCCCAAAGGCATTGAAACCATTTGTCAGTGACTACCGCATCAACGTATTCGAGATTGCTTGGCTGGAGCCGGAGCAGGTAGAGCTGTTCCAAAGCGACTTCAAGATTGTGGCGGATTACTTTGTCCAAATGCGAAAGAACAAGAACTACCAGCCATCTTCGGACATCATGCGACATGTCACCGAAATCTTGAGATTGCTCTCCCTGCTCACGCAGGACGTTCGATTCGAGGACATCATCAACGCAAAACGGGAAAGGAGTGCGGAAACGATGTGCGAAATGATTGACAGATTCATAGAACAGGGCAGAAACGAAGGCGTGGAAAAAGGCAAGCTTTCTATGCTGTATGAGCTGACGAAGGACGGTGTCCTGACCTTGGCAGAAGCTGCCAAAAGAGCCGGCATGAGCGAGGAGGCTTTTTTAGCAGGTATGCCATAATGCTGAATCACAGCAAGAAGCACGAAACTGTCTGATGGGAGATTCCATCAGACGGTTTTGTTTATTTTGTATGTTTTAGAATGCCGCCCAGTTTAAAGTCCTACGTTGGCAGAGATTCCCCGTTGTTTTCCTGCAAATCCCGTGAGATTAAGGTCGATCGCTACAGGATTTACCGAATGGCACACGGCAGTGTGGGAGGCTGGCTAAGCAAGCAATGGGCAGCCTCCTGCTTGGTTTTCCAATAACTTTGCGCTTCTGCCTTGGCAAGCCTGTCACAGCGTTCGTTGAGGGGGTTGCCGGCATGTCCCTTGACCCATTGGAAGGTGATCCTGTGCTTTTGGCAGAGGGAATCCAGCTGCAGCCAAAGCTCCTTGTTTTTTACGTCACCGCCCGTCGCGGTTTTCCAGCCGTTTCGTTTCCAGTTGGCGATCCAGTGCTTGGTGAAGGCGTTTTTGAGATACTGGCTGTCTGTGTAAAGCTGTGCTGCTGTCGGAGCAGTGAAATGGGAGAGTGCGGCGATGGCGGCAGCCAGCTCCATGCGGTTGTTGGTCGTGCTGGGTTCTCCGCCGTGCAGTTCCGTGATGCTTCCCGTGGCACGTTCCTCGATGATGGCAGCCCATCCGCCGGGACCATTTGGATTTTTGAGGCAGGAGCCGTCCGTATAGATGATGTGGTCGATAGACGGTGGGATACTTTCGCTGGCAGCGGAGGAAGGCTCACTTATCTGAGCGGTCGGCAGCTTTCTGGCAGATGGCGTTCTTGATGTGCCTTCTGTTGAGGCGGCGAGTCCCAGCCACTGCATGGCTTCTGCAAGGCTTGGAAAGCTCTTGTATTTTGCGCCGGGGTATCCCTTGACCTGCTTCTCGCAGTCTGCCCATGTGCGGAAAATACCTGTGTTTCTTCCGTTCTGTACGGCGTATATTTTTGTTGGCATGAAATAAAATTCCTTTCTGCAGGTTGCGGCAAGGCTCCTTGCCCTGCCGCAGCTTCTAAAAATTTGTATTCATTAAATCATACGGAGAAAGTGAATGCAAGGGACGCAGAGAAATAAATTGTATTTTTCTATTTACTAATTTTGATTTGGTTGCTAAAATCAAATGGGTAAATCTGTTTTGGGAAGGAGAGCTCTATGCTGAATCGTTGCTTGGAAGGCTTGGGCAAATTTGTTTTGCAGCGATTAGAAGGATTGGGCGAGGTCGTCTTGCTGTTTTTTGAGACGATGCGCCAGTTGGGGCATAAGCCTCGTATGCGCCACATGGTTGCGCAGATGTCGCACCTTGGCGTGGATTCCTTGTATATTGTCTGCTTGACGGTATTGTTTACGGGTGTGGTGCTTACACTGCAGACGGCACATGAATTTATTCGTTTTGGGGCGCAGTCCACAATCGGCGGTGTTGTGTCGATCGCTATCGGGAGGGAGCTTGGTCCCGTCCTGGTCGGCGTTGTCTGTGCAGGACGTGTGGGTTCTGCCATTACGGCGGAGATCAGTACGATGAAGGTCACGGAGCAGATCGATGCGCTTCGTGTCATGGCGGTCAATCCCGTGGATTACCTCATTGTGCCGCGTATGCTGGCATGCATGATCGTTGTGCCGATCATTACGGTGTTTGGCGATCTTGTCGGTGTTTTTGGCGGTTGGGTAGTCGCTGTTTATTATTCGGGCATCAGCTCGGCTACCTACATGTCTTCCATTGATATGTTTTGCAAACCTTTTGATGTCACTGGTGGCATGATAAAGGCTGTCTTTTTCGGTGCGGTGATTGCTGTGCTTGGCTGTTACTATGGGCTCAAGGCTCCTGCTGGTGCCGAGGGCGTGGGAAAGGCGACGACCAGAACCGTGGTATCGTCTATCGTGGCTATTTTTGTGTTGAATGCGGCTCTGACATTTCTGCTTTTTTAAAAAGTGAAAGAGAGGCATTTTGAGGAAAAGTATGATAAAATTAATAGATGTCTGCATGTCTTTTTCCGGAAAGGCAGCATTGAAGCATATTAATATGACGATCGAGGACGGGGAGACGCTTGCCATTATCGGAGGCTCAGGCTCTGGAAAGAGTACGCTCCTTCGTCTTTTGATAGGCTTGATCCAGCCAACGAGCGGAGAAATTTGGCTGGACGGGCAGGAGATTTCACACTTGACGGAGAAAGAATGGAGCAGGCTTCGTCTTACGATGGGCATGGTATTTCAGTATTCGGCACTGTTCGATTCGCTGACGGTTGGGGAAAATGTTGCGTTTGGGCTTCGGGAGCATACCGATTATGACGAGGCACGGATCCAGAGCATTGTGAGGGAGAAACTTCATCTGGTCGGCTTGGACGGCGTGGAAAACATGATGCCAAACGAGCTGTCCGGCGGCATGAAGAAGCGGGTGAGCCTTGCACGGGCGATCGCCATAGAACCAAAGGTCATTTTTTATGACGAGCCAAGCTCGGGGCTTGATCCAATCATGACAAGAAAGATCGATCAGTTGATCGTGAATACGCAAAAGGCGCTGCGTGTGACTTCTGTTGTGGTCACGCATGATATGGCAAGTGCCTGCCGGATTGCAGACCGCATTGCTATGATCTATGAGGGAGAACTCATTGCGCTTGATACGGTGGAACGGTTCAAGCAGCTGGAGGATGCCCGTATACAGGAGTTTTTCCAGACGCTGCGCACGGAAAAGGGGGTTGAAGAATGACAAAGGAAGCAAAGGTCGGCTTGTTTACATTGTCAGGAATCCTTTTGCTGGCTGTGGTATTGGTTCATCTCAGTGGCTTTCGTATAGGGGGATCTCAGGGATATCGCCTGTATGTTGGCTTTACGCAGGTAGTTGGGGTGGCAGAGCAGACACCGGTAAAGCTTTCCGGCGTTACGGTCGGTGAGGTCAAGGATGTAAAAAATGATGGCGGCGGTGTTATGGTGACGCTCCATATATCGCCGGAAGTACGTATTCCGCGGGATGCTTATGTTACGATAGCTTCCTCAGGTGTTATGGGTGAAAAGTACGTCAGTATTTTGCCGGGGAAGACGGATAACGTGCCCTTGTCTGATGGGGATTACCTGATTGGGCATGATGAGCAGGGAATGGATACCATGTTTATGGGACTCAGTACTGCCATTGGGCAGGTACAGTCGCTTTTGACAACGATCAATGACATTATTGATAATCCAAAAATGAAAGGCTCTCTCCTTGATATGATGGTCAATATGCAGGAAGCATCAGGCAATATCAATCGCTTGACGTCCAGTCTTGAGCAGATGGTTTACCAGAACCAAGGGGATGTGCGGCAGATCGTTGCAAATCTTTCGAGCTTAACTTCCAGTATGAATCGCACGATGAATACTGTGGAGCACATGGTAAATAATGTAGACAGTGTGGTCGGCGATCCAAAGACGGCAGAGGACTTGCGTTCTACGCTGCAGAATATCGCGTCGGCAAGCGCAAGAGTGGAGCGTATGGCGGCAAGCATAGAAGGCGTGGTCGGAGATCCCAAGACGGCAGAGGATCTCAAGGCAACGATCCATAATGCAAGGGAGCTTTCGGATCGTGCAAACAAGATGCTGGGAAAGGTTGACAGCATCAAGGTACAGCCATCTGTAGATGTCCTTTACAGCGGAAAGGAAAGCGAGTGGCGTGCAGATTTCAACGTAGATGTTGGAGCAGAGAAGGGAGCTTTCCTGAGTCTTGGTGTAGATGATATTGGGCAAGAAAATTTGTTCAATGCGCAGGCAGGGACAAGGAATGGGAACTTTGGCATGAGGGCAGGCGTGATAGCCAGCCGTCCCGGGGTTGGTGTGGATGCGTATGCAGGGAAAAAATGGAAGTTTTCCGCAGATGCGTATGATCTCAATAACGTGCAGCTTCGGCTGCGCTCGCAGTACGAGCTTGGTGCAGGTACCTATTTGATGGGGGAGCTTGACCATGTGACAGATGGGGATCAGAGAGCGGCATATTTTGGTATTCGCAAGTCTTTCTGACTTTTTGTTTTTTGATTTGTATCTTTCAAGTGGGGATTCGCTGTTGTTTTGGGCGAAATTCTTGCGGATAGTATTAGGAGGAATGAGCTTTGAAGAGTACAAAAGGGTTTTATAAAAATTTGACGGTCATGGTGTTGGCAGGAATGATGATGTCCAGTACGGCAATGGCTGCGGATATGGTGGAGTTGAATTTGGAGGACAGTGTGCGTATGGCACTGGAAAACAATCGTACCATCAAGGAATCCTCTGCAGACCAAAAAGCAGCAGAATGGGGCCTGCATTCTGCAAGGCGTATGACAGGGCCTGTGCTTTCATGGTCAGGAACGGCAGGTGCTGTGGGGGGGAGAACCTATTACGGCATGGATCGTGCTTACAGCAATGAACTGGCTGCACAGTATCCCTTGTACACTGGCGGGAAGAATGAGAATGCCATGGAGGGTGCACGCTACGGTTTGAATGCATCGGATCTGATGCTGGAAGATACAAAGCAGGCGATTCGATACAAGACAACTGCCAGCTATTACAAGATTTTGAAATGCCGTGATGATGTCAAGATCTATCAGGAAAATGTGGCTCTTTTGCAGCAGCATCTGGATAACGTAAATGCACAGTACCGTGTCGGCACGATTGCAAAGTCGGACGTTTTGAGGTCGCAGGTAGAGCTCGCTGGTGCACAGCAGAATTTGGTAACGGCGCAGAATGATTATGATGTTGCAGTGGCAACGCTCAACAATATCATAGGTCTTCCCACGGATACTGTTTTGGACATCAAGGATCAGCTGAAATATATGAAATATGACTTTTTGCTTGATGATTGCACAGAGTATGCTCTTTTGAACCGTCCTGATGGAATTGCGGCAGATTATGCTGTGAAGGAAGCACAGTCTCAGGTGGATATTGCAAAGGCAGGCTATCGTCCAACGGTTCAGGCAGTCGTAAAAAAGAACATTGCTGGAAGCGATCCCTTCCGTGATGACCAAACGGATACATGGATGACAGGAATTGCTGCTAATTGGAATATTTTTGACAACGGACTGACTGCTGCAGAAGTTGAGCGGTACAAGGCACTTTTGGAAAAGGCTCAGGAGAAGGCAGCTGAAGCAAAGGAAATGATTCAGCTTGAGGTGCGTGAAAATTATTTGAATCTGATCGCTGCAGAAAAGAATATTCATACGGCTGCCGTGGCAGCTGTCAAGGCAGAGGAGGATTATAAGATAGCGCAGGTCCGTTACAGTGCCGGTGTGGGTACGAACCTCGATGTCATGGATGCTGAGCAGAATCTTACCAATGCAAGAGGAAGCTATAATAATGCACTCTACCAGTACAATACGAGCAAGGCGGCATTGGACAAGGCAATGGGTGTTCCCGTGGATCTCAGTGCGCTCAAGTACAGTGAGGAGGAGCAGATTTCTCATTCTGTGACGAAGGCTCGTGAGGCAGGAGCGGTTTTGGAGACGGTGGAAACACCGATAAAGGAAGCAGGCAAGGAAGCAGGCAAGGAAGCTGTGCAGGAAAGCTTGGAAAGCACGGAGCCTGCAGCGGTAGAAACGGAAATGGCGCAATAACCCAATAAGCAGATATAGTATATTTAGGCGGAGATAAAAATGAAGCACAAGGGACTCATTTGGGGAGCAGGAGCGGCAGTGGGCATTATTTTCTTGGTAATGGCTGCTGCAGCATGCTGCCTCAGGACAGAAGCGTTTATGACCATGGCAGGTTCGACTGCGTCAGAAAAGGCAAAGGAACTGTTAGGGGTTCAGGTAGATGTAGGAAGCATTCGCATCGATTCGCTTCATTCGCTCTCCGTCAAAGATATTGTAATTTATGACAAGCAGGCGGAATGTATAGCCCGCGCAGAAAATGCACGGGTCAAATTCCGCCTGCTTTCCGTGTTTCAGGAGGATCCTGCTGCAGCGGTGGATTCTGTAGAGCTTCAGCATGTGGAAGCCTATCTTGTGGAACGGGATTCCGATGGGCATTGGAATTTTGAAGATATTGAAACGAAAAGCGAGGGTGAAACAGCTTTTCGGGGCAAGGTGTCTGTTGAGGATGCTGTGGTCGTCGGCAGAAGGCAGGGAAAGGAACTGACGCTTTCTCAGGTAACTGCTTCTCTGGATATGGCAGATGCTCCTGTCATGAAGATTTCTGCAGAGGCAGAGAATCAAGGTGCAAAGGTGAAGGCAAACGGGACGGTCGATATGGATCGCCAGATTGTTTCCGTGGAAGCTTCCAGCTTGGATGTGAAGAACTACTTGCCGTTTTTGCCGGAAGGCACGATTCCGGAGAATGTGAAGATATTGTCAGGTATCATGCAGGAAGGAAAGGTATCCTTGCTTCGGCAGTATGGCACATTGAGCCTTTGCGGAGAAGCCAAGTATGAGAACGGGGCCGTTCAGGTGGAAGAGACGGAGATCGGCAATATTCATGGGACAGCCTCCTTTACGGAGAAGGAACTGCTCTTGTCTGCGGATGCGGAGTCGTCAGGGCAGGGCGTGCATGTGAACGGCAAGCTCCGTTTTGATATGGGTGTCCCCTATATGGATTTGGAGGCAAGGTCGGATTCCTTTGATCCGGGAGAGATTTTGCACAATCTTCCCTTTCATGGTGCTGTTAAATTTCAGGCACATGTGAAGGGGGTGTTCAGGAATCCTTCCGTGGAGGCGGATCTTGAGATCCCACTTGCTGACGTTGAGGGAATTTCGGTTCGAGACGCTTCGGCACATGTGCGACTTGAGGACAATACGGTTTATGTGCAGAAGCTGCGAGGCGGTATTTTCGGCGGAGCTGTGCAGGGAGAAGGCGAGCTTCGCTTAGATGACTTGGGCTATACGGCGCATGTAAAGGCAGAAAATCTGGATGCGGAAGGAATTTCGGAATATGTGCCGGAGATTCGGGGCAGACTTTTTGCAGATTTGGGAATTTCTGGAATTGGTGCAAAGCGGGAGCAGCTTTCTGTGTATGGAAGTGTATCGGCACGGGAAGCATCGTACAGGGAGCTTCCTATTTCATCCTTGGATGCATCTGTTTTCATGCAGGGCGAGGATATCAAAATTGATTATTTGAGCCTCCAAATGCCGAATCACAGTGATGTTGGGCTGGAGGGTGAAATTCATGGGGAGCAGATGGATCTTTCCTTTTATGGCGGGCATGTCGATCTGTCGCTCGTATCGAAGCTGGTTCCGCAGGCAGATATGACGGGCTATGCGGATTTTTCCGGAAGGGTCAAGGGGGATTTTTCCAATCCTCGTGTTGGGCTCAAGCTTTCCTGCTTAAACGGTACTTTGTTCCAGCAGCCATTTGATACTTTGCGGACGGTGTTGGGCGGCAGCTTGAACGGAGTCGGTGTCCGCAGCTTTTTCATGGAAAAGGATGGCAAGGAGGTTTGGCAAGTCAAGGGCTATGCCGGCTTTGTCGGGGAAAAGCGAATGGATATCCAAGTAGATACGGCAGGTGCACGCATGGAAGATATTGTGGCATTGGTGGCACCGGAACAGAACATTACCGGAAACGTGGACAATATTATCCATTTGACGGGGACGCTGGATCATCCCAAAGCAGTTGGTTTTGTCAAGCTGCATCGAGGAAGCTACAATGGAATATTGCTGACTGGTGCGGAAGGGGATTATTTCTTGGACGGCAGCGAAGTGCGGCTGCAGGATTTCCATGTTTTTTCCCCGATGTTTGATTTTGATGTGAACGGCACACTGGATATAGACAGCAGGACGCTGGATATGAAGATGTCTGTTCATGATATCGATATGAAACGTGTGGGGCATCAGCTTCCCTATGAAGTCAGTGGGCATGGGACGTTTGAGGGAGAGGCAAAGGGAACTTTTGACAAGGTAAATATTTATGGTGTTTTGGGTGCACCGCAGATCGTTCTTAATGGACAGGAGCTGCAGCAGGTTCAAGGCCATGTGAAAACGGAAGGAAACTGGATCCATTTATCGGATTTTGGGTTTCACCAAGGAAATGGCATATATTCCATGGAAGCCGGATACAATATGGGCTCGGAGGAGCTTGCAGGCAGGGTAGAAGTAGAGAATGTTGATATTTGTGCGCTTTCTGCCATTTTGAACCAAAAACAGGAATCTGTGCAGGGCAGTCTTTCGGCACGAGCCGTGCTTGGCGGAAGCTTGAAAAATCCGGCTGTGCGATTTAAGGGAACGCTGAAGGATGGGCTGGTTGGCGGATATAGCCTTCATGATGTAGATTTTCAAGGAGATTTTAAGAATCAAGTTGTCCATGTGAATCGATTTGCGGGCGAGCAAGGCTCCAGCGGTGCTTTCGAGGGACAGGCAGTGATCGATTTGGCTGGTCCTATGGATGGAAAACTCACGGCACATGATATAGACATGGATATTTTCGCCAAGCTCGCAGGGGGAGACGACGTTTCCGTTATGGGAACCTGTGACATGGAATTAAGCTTGGGAGGAACCGTCAGCAATCCAGCGGCTGATCTTCTTGTGACAGGAAGAAAGGGTGGGGTCCGTGGTGTTTCCTTTGACCTTTTGCAGGGAGACTTGTCTTTGAAAAATGGGTTGATCACGGTAAAGAATCTGTCTGCGCAAAAGACGGTAGCAGATACGACGTATTCTTTTCATGTGGACGGAATCCTGCCGCTTCGTGCATTTTCGGCATCTAGGGAGGATGTACTGAACGATTATGAGCAGATGAAGCTGAATCTTTATTTGGATGATGCCTCGCTTGCTCTTTTACCTGTGTTTTCCAATCATATTGATTGGGCACTGGGGGATATTGACGGAAACCTGCAAGTCACGGGAACTCTGGCACATCCTCTCATTCATGGGGCGATTCAAGTTCCTGAGGGAAATTTGAAGATCAAAGAGCTGGAGAAGCCCGTGACGGACATGAAGATCGATTTGGAATTTAATGGCACGGAGTATAGAATCGTGGAGTGTTCCGGCAGGATGGGAACAGGTACATACTCTATTCAGGGTTCGCTTGTTATGGACGGTCTCAAGCCGTCGAAGTATGATTTAGATGTTGCCGCAGATGAACTGGATATTCAAAGCAGTGTTTTCCGTGGACCGTTGAATGCGGCTTTTTCCCTGCGAGAGGGAGAGGTACAGTTTGCGGACAAGACTTTTTATCTGCCGAAGCTGACAGGGGAGATCGACCTGCAGCATTGCATGATCTCAATTCCTACGATTCCGGAATCGGAGGGAGAACTGCCGGAAATCCTGCTGGACTGCTCGCTGAATGTTGGGAAGGATGTTCATTTTTACAGTCCTTATCTTTGCGATATGTATCTTGCAGGAACGGTGCAGTTTGAGGGTACGGCACGTCATCCTTCTCCGTCCGGTTCTATTGAGGTACTGCATGGCGGGACCTTGAATTACCTGAAGACGGTATTCAAGATTCGGGAAGGGGAGATCCATTTTAATCAAGTGGGTTCCTTCCTGCCCAGTTTGTCCCTGTTTGCAGATACAAGGCTTTCACAGGCACGAGTCTACCTTTGGGCAAATGGTCCGATCGGCAACGATACGCTGAAGTTTGTGCTGACGTCCAGTCCGGAGATGAGCCAGACAGAAATCATGCAGATGCTGACACTTCGGGATGCCTACAGGAACGGCGGCGATATCAATATGGGAGAATTATTGACCTTGGGGCTTCAGATGAGCGTGCTTTCTGAGGTGGAAAGTGCAATGAGGGATCTTCTGTATTTGGATGTACTCTCAATTTCGCGCGGGGATGGTCTGGCATTTGCAAGCCAGAGCTCCAAGGCTGATGATGAATATACCTTGACGATGGGAAAGTATCTCAGTGACAAGGTAATGCTCAAGTATACGCATGGCTTTGGCAGCAGCGATGTCCGCCGTGTTGGTATTCTGTATGACTTGAATGATCGGGTAGGGCTTAGTGTGGAGCAAGACAGGAACGAAACTATTTTTGGTGTGGAGGCGAGGTTTAAGTTCTAGGGAAGTACTGATAAATGAGTAACGGAATAAGCCGTGGTTTTTAGCAGATGCGTGCAAGCTGAAGCTGCAGGAATATGTTCAGGCACGAAAAAGTGAAGCATAGTTCGCGTAATCTGCTTGGAAGGTCTTGCACACAGAGCAGCAGGTCTGATATATTAGAGGAGTGGCCGTTGTTTGCGTTGCAGAATGGCAAGGCATAGATTGTGCGATATTAGGAGGTTTTTATAAAGTTGGACAAGAAAAAGTATTCTTCTTTGGCATATGCTGTAGCATTTTCTATTGGATTTTCTTCATTTTCAGGAATTGCTCAGGCGGCTGAAGAGACACAGGCGGTTAGTTCAGAGGTTTTGCAGTCGGAGAGCACTGTGCAGTCGGAAAGTGAAGCAGAAGCTGTGCAGGAAACGAAGGTTGAGAATTCGAGCGAAGCTGCTGAAATGGCAGAAAGCATGGCAGCCGATAAGGAAACCGAGGGGACTTTGACGATTCCCGCAGATCCTAACAGGCCAAGTGATGAGGCGATCCGTAATGCCATCAAGGAAATGGAAGGCCAGACTGTGGCAGAGATCATTCTTGATGGGGGAAGTGAGCAGACACAGGCTACGGCATCCGCTGCTTTGTCCATGAAGGCGGGGGATACTTTCTTATCGCAGTCCCTTGATAAAGATGCAATGGCCGTCATGAATACGGGTTATTTTATGGATGTATATCCGACCTTTGAGAAGGTACCGGAGGGGGTCGTCCTTACCTATCACCTGCAGCAGTATCCCGTCTGCAAAGGATTTGAGATTACAGGGAATACTGTGGAGACGACAGAAGACCTTCAGAAGCTGATTACGCAGAAGCCAGATACCGTGTTCAATGGTGCGGTGTTTCATAAAAACATGCAGGCGATCGAGGATAAGTACCATGAGGACGGTTATATCCGTGCCCGTGTCATGGATATCGCTCCGACAGAAGATGGAATCATTCATGTAAAGATCAACGAAGGCATTTTGGAAGATTACAAAATTAAGGGAAACACGAAGACAAAGGACAAAGTCATTCTGCGGGAAATGCGTACGGAAAAAGGAAAGCCGTTCAATGTCAAGCAGGCCAAGAGAAGTATTCAGCGTTTGCAGAACTTGGGTTTCTTTGAGGATGTCAATGTTAAGGTCTTGGAGGGCGTGGGACCTAATGCTGTCGTTTTGGAGATCGATGTAAAGGAGAAACGGACAGGTTCCTTTGGTATTGGTGCTGGCTACAGCACGGCAGATGGTTTTTTGGGCATGGTCAGTCTCAGCGAAAAGAATTTTCGCGGTACGGGAGATGCTGTTTCCCTGACGTATGAATTCAGCGGCGATGATAAAGATGCGCATGGTTATATATTCTCTTATCGGCATCCGTGGATGGATAAGAAGGAAACTAGTGCAACGCTTCGGATCTATGACCGTACTTACCGTTATAGGGATTATGATACAGAGGGCGATCTCAAGGAAGAATATATGCGCAGCTACAAGGGCGGAGAGATCTCCTTTTCACGTCCTGTCAGTGAGTATTCCGTCAATACGATTACCTTGAGAAATCGTGAGGATAACTATGAAAGAAACTATGAAACAGGTAATTTGGGAGATCGCAGTACTCCTGAATGGGCTGACTGGCGCAATCAGAATTTTGGATTGACGCGCAGCATTATTTTTGAGCATGCTACGGATACGCGCGATAATATTTACATGCCGACAGAGGGCGGCAGGGTTGCTATTACTGCGGAAATTGCAGGATTTGGCGGTGATTTCAATTTTCAAAAGGCATCGATCGAGGATACGCATTTTCTGAAGGTGGGGCGTGCACAGGTCGTGGCGGCACGATTGGCTTATGGTATAGGCATGGGAGATATTTCTGAATACAATCAGTATAAGGTTGGCGGACAGAATACGCTTCGTGGCTATCGGGATGACCAGTTCCGTGGAAATCGCATGTGCATGGCTTCTTTGGAATACCGCTTCCCGCTTGTAAAGAAGGTACAGGGCGCTGTCTTTACGGACTGGGGTTCTGCATGGGATGATGGCTTTGTGCCGGATGGTTTCCATGGGAGCATAGGTGTGGGCGTTTCCATTGATACGCCGCTTGGGCCGCTTCGTTTTGATTATGGCCGTGGTTCCAATGGCGGGCGCGTGCACTTTAGCGTAGGCGGTATGTTCTGATGTATCTTTTCTTGGGTTTGGAGACAGCGGAAAGCGAGGATGGATGGTTTAGCTTTCTAGGAAATTTCTAATGGACATGGGGGGAGAAAATGCTTGACAGTGTTTCGTGCCTATGTTTTAATGAAAATTGTTTAGCGGTTGAAGTGTATTTATTTTTTAGGAAAGGGAGAAATCAATATGGTACAGTTGGAAAAGAAGCAGATTAGGATTATCAGTGTTCTGATTGCCTTGGTTTTTATGGGAAGTGTGGTCGCGATTGCCCTCACTCAGTCTGGTGGCGGTATTGCATCGGCATCGGGATCTTCCAGCGTTGGTGTTGTAGATTATCGTCAGGTGATGGGGCAGCATCCGGACCTCCAGAATGCAAATGTTCAGATGCAGCAGGCAATTACAGAAGCTCAGAAGGAGTTTGAGGAAAAATCTGCAGGTATGAGCGATCAGGAAAAGAGTGACTATTACGAGCAGACGCAGAAGCGCCTCCAGCAGAAGCAGCAGGAGCTTATTGAACCAGTGCAGAAGTCAGTGGAAGAGGCAGTCAAGAGCGTTGCTGATACAAGGGGACTTTCCGTAGTTCTTGAAAAGAGCACGGTTGTCTATGGTGGTCAGGATATTACGCAGGATGTTGTTAAGAAGCTTGCTAAATAAGCAGGAATCCATAGGAAATCCAAAATACCGAGCCTGAGTGTGCTCGGTATTTTCTTGAAACGGGCAGGAAGGGAGGCGGGCATATGGCTTCTGGGGAGAGGCAGGAAGAGACGAAGGACAAGGAAGTTTTTTTTGCTTGGAAACGGCATGGAAAGCTTTTGTTTTTTGGCGGTCTTGTTTCGTTGGGAGTCATGGCTTTCGGAGGATGGCTGGTTCATCTTTGTGTAAAGCCGCCTCCGCCTGTTGTGAGGACGGAAGGAGAAAAGCTAGGATTTCTTCGCTTGCAGGAGGCTATGCAGGCGCATGAGGAGTATGGAAATCTGGAAGACCTTCGGAATGAGTGCAAGGTGCTTCGGGAAGAACTGAAGTCGATGGTACAGCCGGAAGGGCTTATGCCTCCCGTTGTGGATGCTAAACCGTTTGATGATTCGGTTTGGCAGAAGAATGCGCAAAACATTGTGGGACAGCGCACGGAGATCGAGAAGGAGAGACGGCAGGCGGCGGATGTATACCGTGCGAAGACGGAAGAGGATTATCTTGCCAAGCGCGGGGCATTGAATGCAAAATACGTCAATGCTATGATGGAGCTTCGTTTGAAGCTGGATAATGCAGATGTTCTTCACCTCAGTGAGGAGCTTGTGGGGATGCTTTCCGAAAAGCTGAGTGCCTTGCAGCAGGAACGACTGGAATTGATGCAGGTGCTTGCTGCCAATCGCGAGGCGGAGGTGGAAGAAGCCTCTCGGGCAGCGATTGCAGAAAAGATAGAGGCTTGGAAGGCAGAAGCAATGGCATCGAAGCAGCAGCTGGAGGCGGAAAAGGCAAGGGCTTTGTCAGAAGCTCAGGCACGGGATGCTGCAGCTATGGCTGCGCAGATGGAAGCACCGATTCGTTTTCAAAATGCCATGCAGAAAAGGCGGGCATTAGAGGAAAAGGAACAAGAGGTTCTTTCTTTGGAATCACATATACTGAACGATGTGGCAGGGAAAGCGGCGAGGCTGGCTATTTTGCATCATTTTACGATGATCGTGGCAAATCCAGCGACGCGGCTGGAGGCCTTGATTCCTTGGGAGAACAGGGTAGGTGCTCCGGCAGAACGGTATGAAACGGTAGTAGGGTCTGGCGTGACGGATATCACGGACGAGCTTGTTGCTGAGCTTAAGCACTAATTTTTTATATGTATTTTGAGTATTAAAGAAAGAAGAGAATTTATATATGAGGATGAAGAAAAAAACAATATGCATGGCATTGGCACTTGCAGCGGCAATGCTTACGGCAGGCTGCGGACCGCTTCGCGTGGGCTATGTGAATGAGGATCGCATCGAAATGGAAGCTCCGCAGATCAAGCAGAGCTTGGAGGAAGGAAATAAGAAGCTGCTGGAGGAGCAGAAGGCTCTTCAGGAGAAGCTTCAGCAGAACCCCAACATGTCGAAGGAAGATGCAGAAAAGCTTCAGAAGGAAGCACAGATGAAGGCTTCCGGCATCCAGATGCAGTACATGACGCAGGTTAAGCAGAAAATGGATGCAGCGCTTGCGGATGTTTCCAGGGAAGAGAATCTGGAGGTCGTCATAACCAGCGATACGCTGGAGAAGCCGATTCTTTATGGGTGTTCTGATGTTACGGATAAAGTAATACAGAAGCTTCAGTAATTGCTTGAGGATGGTTTGAGATGAAAAAGACGTTGAAGGAAATAGCGGATTTTCTTGGCGGGCGGCTCGAAGGTAACGGCTCTGTCGAGATTCGTGGGCTGGAAAGCATTGAAAGTGCTGGCTCACAGGACCTGATCTTTGCTGTGGAACCGCATATCGAGGAGGCAAGATCCTCTAAGGCGGCAGCCGTACTGCTTCCTCTGGATGCAGGGGAATTTCCAATTCCTGCGATTTATGTGCCGGAACCAAAGGCTGCATTTGCAAGGCTTTTGGAGCTGTTTACCCCAAAGCTGGAAATTCCGCAGGGGGTCAGCGCAGAGGCGCATGTTGGCAAAAACGTGAAGCTGGGCAAGGATGTTGTCATTATGCCGTTTGCTGTTGTGGATGACTATTCTGTCATTGGTGATCGCGTGACGATCTATCCTCATGTTTATGTCGGGCAGCATGTCGAGGTCGAAGAGGATGCGGTGCTTTATTCCAATGTAACAGTGCGGGAATATTGCCATATTGGAAAGCGTTGCGTTGTGCATAGCTCGGCAGTTATTGGTTCAGACGGCTTTGGCTTTACGACGAAGGACGGTGTGCATACGAAGGTTCCGCAGGTGGGAAATGTCATTTTGGAAGATGATGTGGAGATCGGTGCACATGATGGAATCGATCGTGCCGCTATGGGGTCAACGGTTATCGGGCATGGAACAAAAATTGACAACCTCGTGCATATTGGACATAATTGCAAGATTGGACCAAATTGCCTGATCGTGGCACAGACGGGGATTTCCGGCTCAACTACGGTTGGGCATAATGTGACGTTTGGCGGGCAGGTTGGAACGGTCGGACATATCCATATTGGAGCGAATTCTATTTATGCGGCACGTTCCGGAATTATCGGGGATATGCCGGAGGGTGTGTTCTGCGCAGGCTTCCCTGTGCAGTCGCATGCAGAATGGCTTCGTATGCAGGCGGCAATGAAGCACCTGCCGGAAATGCGCAAGGAGATCAAGAAACTCAAGAAGCTATTGGAAGAAAAGAAAGATTGAGATACAGCCAGCCCTTTGCGGCTGGCTTTTGTATTGCATTTTTTGGAACGGTTGGGCTATAATCTCTATAGTGGATTAGGAGGGATACTGCATGTTGGCTTATTGGATCGCGAGGGCTGCAAGCGTGCTGGCTTGCCTGCTGCCTTCTTTTGCGGCAGAAATGCTTGGGGAGGCAATTGGTGCGTTGGCATGGGTCATTGTGCCAGGAAAACGCAAGAGAATGGCTGTTGAAAATATTATGGGGTGTCTTAATGTAAGCAAGGAAGATGCAGTGCGGATAGCAAAGGCATCGACAACGCGTTTTGGTCCTATGCTGATGGAGGTTTTGCGTTTTTCCGTTTTGCAGAAGGACATAGAGATGTATGTGACGATCCACGGGCTTGAATATCTGCAAGAGGCTGTCCAAAGCGGTCGGGGCGGAATCATCGTAACCTCGCACAGCGGCAACTGGGAGCTGATGGGAGGAGCTTTGGCACAGGCAGGGCTTCCCATTGTCGGTGTTGCAATGAAGCAGAAGTCTACGGGTTCGGATCGCTTCATCAATGAGCAGAGAACGGGCATTGGCATGCATATTACCTATAAGACAGATGTGCGGGAGATGTATGACATGCTGGCAAAGGGCTGGCTCATTGGTCTTATCATGGATCAGGATACGAATCGCCATGATGGAATCATCCTTGACTTTTTTCAGCGTCCAACGAATTGCGTGCCGGGACCTGCTTCTATGGCTCGGTTCAAGAAAGTTCCTATCTTTTCCAGCTTTATGCATCGGAAGCAGGACGGAACGCATGAGCTTACCATCCTGCCGCCGATGGAGGTCGTGCGCACCAAGGACAAGCGGGAGGATATACGCAGGACAACGCAGGAGCTGATCCGTTTGCAGGAGGAACATATTCGAGCCTATCCGGAGGAATGGTTTTGGCTTCATGATCGCTGGAAGTCTATGCGGGAGGAATGATTTTCAGGAATCAAGGCTTGTTAGTTAAAAACAGGTGGCTTCTCACTTGCACGTTTTCGGATTGTTGGGTACAATAGAATGAGGAGTTTGACGGGAGGGAGATATCTTGCAGTTACAGACAACTTTGGCAGTATCATGCTCTTACGTGGGAATTGGCTTGCATTCCGGTCTTGAGGTGCATATGGCTTGCAAGCCGGCACCTGCTGATACGGGATTGGTTTTTGTTCGTACAGATCTAGAAGGATCGCCCCGAATAGAAGCTGTTGCCCAAAATGTAGCGGCGACGCTTCGGGCAACGACATTGGAGCAGGATGGCGTGAAGGTTTTTACCGTGGAGCATTTGATGAGTGCTTTTCATGCCCTTGGCATAGATAATTGCTTTATTGAGATGGATGCAGAAGAGCCTCCCGTGGCAGATGGGAGTTCCTTGGCTTTTTTTGAGTTATTGCAGCGCGCAGGCAAAAAGGAGTTGGAGGTGCCGCGCAAAGAGGTCGTTGTGGAGGAAGTCTTGAGGGTAGATGATACTGAGGGCGGCAGGTTTGTTATGGTCGCTCCCTATGATGGCTTCCGCGTGAGTTTCGTATCGTTGAATCCTCATCCGCTGATCGGCATGCAGTATGAAGACTTTGTTATTGATGAGAGTGTTTATTGCAAGGAGATTGCTCCGGCACGCACGATAGCGTATGAAAAGGAAATCGAGGCACTTCATCAGATGGGGCTTGGCCTTGGCGGTACACTGGAAAATGTAATCGTCTATAATGATGAGGGCTGGATGAATCCACTGCACTTTGAAGATGAACTGGTTCGTCACAAGATATTGGATGTGATCGGTGATCTGCGGTTGGCAGGACCGGTTCGCGGGCATGTCATCGCAGTGGCATCCAGCCATGCATTGAATACTGCGCTTGCAAAAAAAATTGCAGAGAAATTTGGTCTTTGATGATTTTGGCAGTTGGGGCATTTTCATACCTTGAAAAATACAGGTAGCAAATATATTGTAGCAGGAAGAGGGAATGGAACATGGAATTAGACATCAATGAGATTCAGAAGATATTGCCGCATCGTCCACCTATGCTTTTGGTGGATCGCATTATTGACCTGGTGCCGTTCAAGTCGGCAACGGGCATCAAGAACATATCCATGAATGAGCCGCAGTTTCGGGGACACTTCCCGGATCATCCTATTATGCCGGGAGTGCTTCTTTTGGAGGCAATGGCGCAGGTTGGCGGTGTTACCATGCTTTATGCGGAGGAGCATCGAGGAAAGATCGCGCTCTTTGGCGGCATGGACAACGTAAGGTTTAAGAAACAGGTGGTTCCGGGAGATCAGGTCGTCACCAAGGCAGAACTGGTAAAGGTTCGTGGGGATTTTGGTGTGCTTCATGCTGATGCTTATGTGAAGGAGCAGCTTGTGGCTTCTGCTGACTTTAAGTTTGCGTTGAAAAAGCCTGACAATATGGAGAATTGAACGGAAATTTCCAGATAAACGGGCATAGTTTTTTTCAGTGGGAAATTTACCTGTTTTCACTGGATTTTCAATAGTAGAAATGCAGGAGTCTTTCTGGATTGGTGCAATGAGTTTAACTTGTTGCTTATGCAAACGGTAATACAGGAGGACTGAAGGAGTTGTAGAGGATGAGCACAAACGCACAGGTTGTTGCTTCTATACATGAAACAGCTGTTATTGCCCCTGGGGCAAAAATTGGAAAAAATGTCGAGATTGGGCCGTATTCGGTCATTGGCGAGAATGTTGAGATTGGGGAAGGCACCAAGGTCGGTCCTCATGTTGTAATTACTGGTTGGACGAGCATAGGGAAGGATTGCCATATCTTTCAGGGGGCATCCGTCGGCGAGATTCCGCAGGATCTGAAGTTTCAAGGTGAAAAAAGCTATACGGTCATTGGCGATCGCACAGTTATTCGTGAGGGCGTTACCGTGCATCGGGCAACAGGCGAGGGTGAAGAAACGAGAATCGGCTCAGATTGCCTGCTGATGGCACTTACCCATGTGGCACATAACTGTGTGCTGGGCAATCATGTTATTATGTCGAACCTTGCAAGTGTTGCAGGCCACGCTATAGTGGAGGATCGTGCCGTGATTGGCGGTATGGCAGGAGTTCACCAATTCGTGAAGATTGGGCGCAATGCTATGGTGGGCGGCATGGCGAGGCTCGTTCAGGATGTTGTGCCGTATACTATCGTTGCCGGCTATCCTGCAAAGGTAGTTGGGCTGAACAGTGTCGGCATTTCGCGAGCAGGTGTTCCCTTGGAGGCAAGGCGCAATCTCAAGAAGGCATACAAGCTTTTGTATCGCTCGGGACTTACGCTTCCCGAGGCTATTTCTGCGATAGAGCAGGAAGTGGATTCCTGCGAAGAGGTAGAGCATTTTTTGAGATTCCTTCGGGATGCGGATCGCGGAATCTGCCGCGAACGCCATACGAATGATTGAGGTACGGAGGTTTTGCAGATGGAAAAGATTGGATTACTGGCAGGCGCAGGAAGATTGCCGGTGGAGTGTGCACGTGCTGCAATGGCAATGGGACTTGAGGTTTGTGCCGTGGCGCTTCTTCCGGAGACCGATAAGGAATTGGCTGAGTATGCAGCGGATTATCAGGAGATCAGCGTGGCACAGCTGGATGCTATTCTGGCTTATTTGAAGGAGCAGGATGTCAAGAAGGTCACTATGATCGGAAAGGTAACCAAGGAATTGCTCTTTGCCGGGAATGTCCAGCCAGATATGCACATGATGCAGCTTTTGATGTCCTTGCCGGATCGCAAGGACGATACCATCATGATGGCGTTTGTGCAGGAGCTTTCCAAGGCTGGTATGCAGGCCTTGGATCAGACGGTGCTTATCCGTCAGCTGATGCCGCAGGCAGGAACGCTGACGAAGCGGGAGCCAACAGAAGAGGAACGCAAGGACATGGAGTTCGGGTTTCAAATCGCAAAAGAGCTTGGACGCATGGATATCGGACAAACGGTCGTGGTCAAAAACATGGCAGTCATGGCACTGGAGGCTATTGAAGGGACAGATGCCTGCATCCAGCGCGGTGGTGAGCTTGCCAATGGCGGTGCAGTCGTCTGCAAGGTGGCAAAACCTCAGCAGGACAGCCGCTTTGATGTGCCGACCGTAGGGAGCAAGACAATGGAGATGATGGTCTCGGTCAAGGCCTCCGCATTGGTGATCGAGGCTGGCAGGACACTTTTCGTGGAAAGGGAAAAGGTCTTGGCACTGGCTGAGGCGAATGATATAACAATCGTTGCTATGTGATGATGGGTAAGACGCGGAGATATGGCATAATGGTGCGGTCACGTTTGGGCGAAGGATAGCTGTACAGGTTTTCGGGTGCAGCATGGGACGCTCTGATGTGGCAGGGCGGTATGCTTGTCCACGCGTCTTTTCTTCATAGTGGCGAGATAGGGAAGATTATCCTAGCAGAGGAGGAACCCACATGAAAATCATGCTGTCTGCCGGCGAGGTGTCGGGTGATCTGCATGGGGCGCAGCTGGCAGGAGAAATCCTGAAAATGAAGCCCGATACGGAGCTTGTGGGCTTTGGCGGCGACCGTATGGAAGCACAGGGGGTGCGCCTTTGGAAAAATTTCAAGAGCTATAATGTTATGGGTATTGTGGAGGTTTTGAAGAACCTTTCAAGGCTTTTGCAATTATTGAATACTCTGTCTGCAAGAATGCAGGAGGAACGGCCGGATCTTTTGGTATTGATAGATTATCCTGATTTTAACTGGAGGCTTGCCAAGAGGGCAAGGAAGCTGGGGATTCCTGTGTTTTCCTATATCCCACCATCTGCTTGGGCATGGAGGAGGGGGCGTGCGAAGGCATGTGCAGAAATTGCTGACGAGTTTGTGTCGATTTTCCCGTTTGAATTGGAACCGTACCTAGAGGCAGGAGCGAAGATCTCATTTTTGGGGAATCCATTGGTTGACAAGGTGAAGGCGGAAATTCCATTAGAGCAAGCACGAAGTTTTTTTGGTATTTCAGAGGAGACGCACCCCATTCTTTTGCTGCCGGGGAGCAGAAAACAGGAAATCGAGAGGCTTTTGCCAGTGATGCTGAAGGCGGCAAGGCTTCTTTTGAAGCAACGGGCGGATACGGTATTCCTGCTTCCCGTGGCAGATGGTGTGGACGCTGACAGAATAAAAACGCTTGTTGCGCAGGAAGGTGTTTCCGTGCAGCTGACTTATGAGAATCGTTATGCACTTATGGGAATAGCAGATGCGGCGATGGCAACTTCGGGAACTGTTGTTATGGAGGCGGCATTGATGCAGCTTCCCTGTGTGGTGCTGTATAAGATGTCAAGTTTTAATTACAGGATCGGCAAGGCTCTTGTCCACATTGACAATATCAGCCTGCCGAATATCCTGCTCGGAAGGCGTGTGCAGGCAGAGCTTTTGCAAAAGGAAGCACGGCCGGAGCGGGCAGCGGAGGAAATGCTGAGGCTTTATCGGGGATGTGCGCATCGTGATGATGTGGTTGCAGAGCTTTTGGAGGCATCTCAAAGGCTTGGGGAACCAGGTGCGGCTAAGCGGATCGCTGAGAGGATTCTAGAAGCAGCAAAATCAAAGGCAGCGGAGGGAAATTATGAAAAATTATAAGAGATTGCTGATGTATATGCGTCCGTACTTGAAACGGTTGTTTGCGGCAGTACTCTTTATTGTTTTGGCAGCATCTGCTAATTTATATCTTCCTTGGATTATCAAGGATATGATCGATGGGGTTTTGGCAGAAAAAAATATGCTAATGCTTAACGTTATCTGCGTCAGTATTGTCGTTGTGTTCTTTTTTCGCGGATTTTTTTACTACGCACAGTCCTATTTGGTTTCCTATATCGGGCAGAGAGTGGTCATTGATGTGAGGGAGGTTCTGTTTCGCAAATTTCAGCGTATGCCGATCTCCTATTTTGACAAGCATCAGACAGGAGAAACGATGAGTTATCTGACCAATGATGTCAATGCCATGCAGAATGCCTTGGTGGATAATTTGATCGATATGGTAACGGAGGGGTCTATTTTAATTGGTTCGATAGCCCTGATGTTTTATCTGGATTGGAGGCTGACACTGCTTACCTTGATCGTCGTGCCGATGGTTGGTCAGGCAATGAGCGTTTTTGGACGCAAGATCAAGGTTACGGGCAGGGTCATTCAGGAACGCTTGGCAGATATTACTTCGCTTTTGCAGGAAAGCATTTCCTCGATTCGTGTGGTCAAGTCCTTTGTTCGTGAGGATTATGAGATAGAACGCTTCCAAAAGCAGAATATCCTGAATTTCCGGGCGGCAATGAAAAATGTGCAGGTCATGAGCCTGTTGACACCGACCGTGGAGTTTCTAGCTGCCGTTGCGGTTACCTTCATTGTGTGGTTTGGCGGCTACGAGGTCGTGAACGGCGTGATTACGGCAGGGGCATTGGTTGCTTTCCTGACGTATGCTGTGAATCTGGCAAATCCTGTCAAGCGGTTGGCTAGGGTGTATGGGAGTATCCAGAAGGCAATGGCAGCAGTGGATCGCGTATTTGATGTCATAGATATGGAGGAGACCATCAGGGACCGTGAGGGGGCAAAGGAACTTCCTGCTGTACAGGGCCATGTGTCAGTGAGGAATGTCACGTTTGAGTACAAGGAGGGCGTGCCGGTATTGGAGGATGTTTCCCTTGAGGCACAGCCGGGACAGATGATCGCTTTTGTTGGTCCGAGTGGTGCCGGAAAATCCACGATTGCTAATTTGCTGCCGAGGTTTTATGATGTTGCGGAGGGCGAAATTTTCATTGATGGACAAGATATTCGCAACGTGACGGTGGAATCCCTTCGCAATCAGATCGGTATTGTTCCGCAGGAAACGATGCTTTTCAGTACGACCGTACTGGAGAATATACGTTATGGACGGTTGGATGCAACGGATGAGGAGGTTATAGAGGCTGCAAAGGCCGCAAATGCCGATGTGTTTATTCGTGAGCTGCCCGACGGATACCAGACACAAATAGGGGAACGCGGTTTGAACCTGTCAGGAGGGCAGCGACAGCGCATGGCGATTGCCAGAGCGATCCTCAAAAATCCCAGAATTTTGATTTTGGACGAGGCAACGTCAGCACTGGATACCGAGAGTGAAAAGGTAGTACAGGAAGCACTGGATCACTTAATGGTGGGAAGAACCTCCTTTGTGATAGCCCATAGACTTTCTACCGTGTTTCATGCGGATCAGATCTACGTCATTGATGCAGGGCGGATCCGTGAGCATGGGACACACGAAGAATTGCTGGCTATGGGAGGGCTGTACAGCAGTCTCTATCATATCCAGTTCAGCAAGTAGATATAAGGGGAAGAAACATGCAGTTACTTTACAATATAGCGGCCTTTATCGTCGTAATACCGGTGTTGCTGGTGTTCCTTGTGCGTGCAACGAGGGAACGGGGATTTATAGAACGCATCCGCCAGAGTTTTTTCGGGATTTTCCCGGAGCATGCACTGGAAAGGGTGGAAAAGAAAAATTGTATCTGGGTACATGCGGCTTCTGTCGGAGAGATCGTGGCAACCAGCCCGCTTATTAAAGAATTCCGCAAGGAGTTCCCGAAAAGCCCGATTTTGGTTTCTGTGGTGACGACCAGCGGTTACGAGATGGCAAACCGCATCATCAAGGATGCTGACAGCATTATTTACTATCCGCTGGATCTGCCGTGGCTGGCTGGGCATGTATTGCGGAGGATCCATCCACGGGTATTCCTTCCTGTGGAAACGGAAATGTGGCCAAATTTCCTGAAAACGGCACGCAAGCTCAGGATTCCTGTCATGATGGTCAATGGGCGAATCAGTGACAAGAGCGTAAAGCGCTATAAGCACTTGAGGAGTCTGCTGTCTGACATGATCGGTACGATGACGAAGTTTGCGATGCAGTCTCCCATTGATGCGGAGTACATTAAACGTTTGGGCGCTCCGCCGGAGCTTGTTACCATTACGGGAAATACGAAGTTTGACCAAACCTATACGGATGTAAGCCAAGAGGAAAAAGAGAAGATCCTTGTGGACATGGGGCTTTTGGAGAACGAAGGGATCTTTCTTGCGGGCAGTACGCATCGGGGAGAGGAAACCTATGTGCTGCAGGCATTTCGCAAGATTCGGGAAAAGCACCCGAAGGCAAGGCTGGTGATTGCGCCTCGTGAGCTTTTGCGTACGATGGAGGTCATACACATCTGCAAGTCAGCAGGCTTTTCCGTGGCTACGCGCACGGGGCTTCAGGAAAAACCGTCAACAGGGCATGACATCGTGATTCTGGATACCATCGGTGAGCTGGGAAAGGTCTACAGTATTGGTGATGTCATTTATGTCGGCGGAAGCTTGATCTCACATGGCGGGCATAATATCTTGGAGCCTGCCGCACATGGCAAGGCAATCATCGTTGGACATAATATGTTCAATTTCAAGGATACGCATGCACTTTTTACGAAGCGAAATGCTTGTTTAACGGTAAAAAATTCGGATGAGCTGGCAGAAACGGCAGCGAGGCTTTTTGACGAACCGGAGGAACGGCGGCGCATGGAGCAGGAAACTCTGGCGATCGTCAATGAGAACAAGGGAGCTGCAAGAAAGTCAGCAGTAATTCTTCATGAAATGCTTGCGGAGTATGAGGCAAGGGAAAATGCCATGCATGTCCGCACGACAGAAAAGATCGAAAACCTGCAAACGTATTTTATTGACTTGGTGCATAGCAAGGACGTGCATGGACTTACACTCAAGCTGGTCATGGCTATGCTCTACGGGTTTTCCTTGATCTACCGCTTGCTGGTGAATATGAAGCTCTATGGCTACCAGATGGGGATCTTCCGCAAGGGAAGGTTGGATTGCTTTGTTATTAGTCTAGGAAATGTCACGGTCGGCGGTACGGGAAAGACTCCTACGGCACAGAGATTGGCGTGTGCGATTCGTGATATGGGCTATCGCGTAGTGATACTGAATCGAGGCTATCGTGCCAAGTGGCATGGCGAGGTCGGTATCGTATCTGATGGAAAGACGCTTCAGATGACGGCATCTGAGGCAGGCGATGAGGCGTACATGCTGGCAAAGCATCTGCCGAACGTCCCTGTGCTGATTGGTGCGGAGCGTGCACTTACGGGACGTTATGCCATTGAGCATTTTGGCGCAGAGGTTGCGATTCTTGATGATGGATACCAGCATTGGCAGCTGCAGCGGGATATGGATATTTTGCTTGTGGATGCGGTCAACGTCTTTGGGAATGGGCATATTTTGCCCAGAGGAACGCTTCGTGAGCCGATTTCTCATATCAACCGTGCAGATGTCTGCCTGATGACGAAAGTGGATCAGGCGGCGGAGGGGTCGCGCGAGCATATCAGGGAGACTGTGAACCGCTATAATGAAAATGCCTTGATCTTGGAAAGCATTCACCGCCCGCGATGCTTGATTCCAATGCAGGATTGGTACGAGAATATAGCAGGGGAAGGCGTAGACGTTTCGGAGATCAGAGGAAAGCGTATTATGGCAGTATCGGCGATTGGAAACCCTGCATCGTTTGAGCAGACACTTTCCAATCTTGGGGCAACGATTTTGGAAAGCCTCAGATATCCAGATCACCATGATTACACGATGAAGGAAATGCAGGATGTTCTTTATCAGGCAGAGGCACAGGGAGCAGAAGCTATTGTCATTACGGAGAAGGATGCTGTGAAGGTTCCGGCAGAGGTCGTGAGTGCTGTATGGGAGATCCCTGTTTATGTGATCTCCATTGAGGTCACCTTCCAAAGTGGATTTGAGGATTTCCACAGGCTGCTTGAGGAAAGGCTGCAAAAGAGAAAGAATGAGCTGTTTTTGATGAAGAAAGGATGAGTCCTATGAAGGTACTTTGCGTGATACCGGCACGATATGCTTCTACAAGGCTGCCAGGCAAGCCTTTGAAGGATATAGCAGGCAAGCCGATGATCTGCCGTGTGTATGAGAGGGCGTGCATGGCTGATCGGGTGGAGAAGGTCATCGTTGCTACGGATGATGAGCGAATTTTGCAGGCGGTCAAGGAAAATGGCGGTTTTGCTATGATGACAGCAAAGGATCATCCAACTGGGACGGATCGCTTGGCAGAGGTGGCTGAGGCGTTTTCCGACATGGACTTGATCATCAATGTGCAGGGGGATGAGCCCTTGATCGAGCCGAGCCTGATCGATGACTTGGCAGCGGTTTTTGATGAGGATCCAGAGCTTTGCATGGCAACGGTTATGACGGAGATGAAGGACGAGGCAGAGCAGAAGAATCCGAACAATGTCAAGGTGGTTACCGACCGCAAGGGTTACGCACTGTATTTTTCCCGTTCGCTGCTTCCGTATCCGAGAAGGCAGGGGGTGGCTCCTGTTTACAAGCATGTGGGAATTTACGCATACAAGCGGGACTTTTTGCTTTCGTATGCAAAAATGGAGTCGACTCCGTTGGAGCAGAGCGAATCGTTGGAGCAGCTGCGGGCATTGGAAAACGGCTATCGGATCAAAGTGATTGGGACGAAGCATCGTTTTGTCGGTGTTGACACAGAAGATGATCTGAGAGAAGTCAATGAAATTTATGCAAAGATGCAGGCAAAATAAGGAAACATTTTAAGATGACTTATGTGTGAGTGGAGGTTGCAGGATGAGCATTTTAGATGAAAAAAGCAATAAACAGCATACGATAACGGTGGGCGGCTTTCAGATCGGTGCAAAGGAGCCGCTGACACTTCTTGCAGGGCCCTGCGTACTGGAGGGATATGAACGCAGTCTTTTTATTGGCCGTACAATTAAGGAGATCTGCGGCAGAATCGGCATTAACTATATTTTTAAGGCTTCCTTTGACAAGGCAAACCGAACCTCCTTCCATAGTTTTCGAGGACCGGGCTTGGTGAAGGGACTGGAAATTCTTCGGAAAATTAAGGAGGAGCTGCAGGTACCTATCGTTACGGATATTCATGAGGCATATCAGGCAGAGCCGGTTTCCAAGGTGGCTGATATTTTGCAGATTCCAGCATTTCTTTGCCGCCAGACGGATCTTCTCTATGCGGCTGCAAAGACTGGCAAAGTGGTCAATGTAAAGAAGGGGCAGTTCCTTTCTCCCCATGACATGAAAAATGTCATAGATAAGCTTCATGAGGCAGGAAACGATAATATTCTTTTGACGGAGAGAGGTTCCTCTTTTGGTTACAACAACTTGGTTGTAGATATGCGTTCGCTTCCTATCATGCGTTCCTTTGGCTATCCTGTTGTGTTTGATGGTACGCACAGCGTCCAGATCCCGGGCGGCGAGGGAACATCTTCCGGCGGAAAACGTGAATTCGTGGAATATTTGGTGCGTGCGGCTTCCGGCGTTGGAATTGATGCGTTGTTCCTTGAAGTGCATGACAATCCAGAGGAGGCCCTTTCGGATGGGGCAAACATGGTCTATCTGGACAAGCTGGAAGCTATCCTGAAGGATGCTGTGGATATTCGCAATATCGTAAACAAAAGGCAGTGAGGAATTTTATGATTAAAGAAAAAGCAATCGAGACGCTGCAAATTGAGTCGGCGGCAGTGGAAAGGCTCGTGTCAAGGATCGATGATGAATTCGAGCAGGCTGTGCGGTGCATTTTGAACTGTACGGCACGTGTTGTCATTACAGGAATGGGAAAATCAGGGCATATTGGAAGAAAGATCGCGGCGACGCTTGCAAGCACGGGAACGCCAGCCTTTTTTATGCATCCGGCGGAAGCCTTTCATGGTGATTTGGGTATGGTAACGGAAAAAGATGTGGTGATTGCGATCTCCAACAGCGGGGAGTCATCGGAGATCGTGAATATCCTGCCCATCATTCGGAGGATCGGTGCCACTGTTATTGCCATGAGCGGGCGCAGAGAGTCGTCACTCAGTGAGAACAGCGACTATTTTTTGGATATCAGCGTAGAGCAGGAGGCATGCCCGCTGGGGCTTGCACCGACGGCGAGTACCACGGCAACGCTTGCTATGGGGGATGCACTGGCTGTTGCTTTGATGTCTGCAAGGAATTTTACATCACAGGATTTTGCCATGTTCCATCCGGGCGGAGCACTTGGCAGGAAGCTTTTGCTTACGGTCAAGAACGTGATGCATACGGGTGAGGACAATCCAATCGTGAAAAAGGGAAAGACGGTCAAGGATGCACTCTTTGTGATGACGGACAAGGGACTTGGTGCTGCCTCCGTTGTTGATGAAGATGGCAAGTTTATTGGTTTGATCACGGACGGAATTATCCGCAGGGCACTTGGCAAGGACAACAGCTTCCTTGACGAGCTGGTGGAGAGCATTATGTTCGAGCATCCATTGACGATTACGGAGGAGAAGCTGGCAGCAGCGGCACTTTCCATGATGGAAAAGCACAAGCCAAGACCAGTAACGGTTTTGCCAGTGATCGATGGGGAAAAGAATCCCGTTGGTATCGTACACTTGACGGATCTATTGCGGCAGGGAGTTGTTTGACATGGAGCAGATGGCAGAAGCATTGAGCCGTGCAAAAAAGGTTAAGCTGGTGATTTTTGATGTGGACGGCGTGCTTACGGATGGAGGAATCTATACAGGCACGGAGGGAGAGCTGTTCAAGCCATTCTTTTGCAGAGATGGGTTGGGAATTACCCTTGCGAGGAAAAATGGTTTGAAGACTGCCATTATTACGGGTAGGAGATCTGTGCAGGTGGAATTTCGTGCCAAGGAATTGCAGATCGATGCCGTATGGCAGGGCTGCTCCGATAAGAGGCAGGCGTATTGTGAATTGAAGGAAGCTTTTTCACTTGCAGACGAGGAGATTGCTTATATTGGCGATGACCTCATTGATCTGCCAATCTTGATTCAGGTGGGATTGGCGGCGGCAGTTGCTGATGCAGTACCGGAGGTCAGGCAGAGGGCGCATGTTGTGTCAGGCTTTTCCGGCGGAAGGGGCGCTGTGCGGGAAATATTGGAGTTCATTCTAAAAAGCCAAGGGAAATGGGAAGGTATCATGCAAGGCTTCCTGCAGCCTGTTTCCCAAGGGGAAATGGCGCAGTGATTCATTGGAGGAATACGAGATGCTTTACAAGACATTGATGTTTATGAGCTGGTGCGCTTGCCATACGCCGTACCGCTTGCTCATGGCGGCAGGGTGTGTCTTGGGAAATTTGTACTATCTGTTCATAAAGAAGCAAAGAGAGCGGGCTGTCCGTCAGATGATGCTTTCCTTGCAGATTCCTGAGGAGGAGGCAAGAAGGACGGTGCGTGCTTCTTTTGTGAACCTTGCAAAAAATGTGCTGGAGATCCTTTATATGCCGTGCCTGAACGAGAAGAATCTTCATGAGTATATGGAGATCGAGCATTTAGACCGTATGAGGGAGGCACTGGCGGAGGGACATGGTGTGGTTGTCTTGACGGGGCATATCGGCACATGGGAATGGCTTTCTGCAGCATTTTCCTTGAATGGCATGCCAGTAACGGCGATTGCAAAGCAGCAGCCGAACATGGACTACAGCCGTGTACTCAATGACCTTCGGGCAACCATTTATGTGGAAATTTTTTCGCGGGGAACGAGTGAGCTGATGGCGGCAGCAAGAGCTTTGAAGAAGGGAAAAATTTTGGGATTCCTTGCTGATCAGGATGCAGGACCCGGCGGTGCTTTTACGGAATTCCTTGGACGCACGGCTTCTACGCCGATGGGGCCTGCCGTTTTTTCGAGCAAGTTTCAGGCACCGGTCATACCGGCCTTTATTCTTCGCCAGCCCAATGGGAAGCATAAGGTGATCGTGGGCGAGGCAATGCGCTATGAGGATACAGGCGATCCGGATAAGGATCTTTTTGATTTTACAGTGAAGATGACAAAAATTATTGACCGCATTGTCAGGGAAAATCCAACGCAATGGCTGTGGTTCCAAAAACGGTGGAACACGCCGCCTGAAATGCAGACGACCAAGAAGAAGCACCATACGGTAGTCAAGTCAAAGGAGACGAATGCATGAGCAAAAAGGAAAAAATATTCAGTGCGATAGGAGTATTGCTTCTTGCCTGCTTGGTCGTCTGGACGGTACGATCGGTACCGGAGCCGCCCCCCAAGCAGGAAAAAACGCAGGAACCCAGGATCATGACATACGATGGCAACACGCTGAAGGAAGAAGTAAATGGAAAAACCGTATGGGAACTGACAGCGGACTCGATTTCCATGAATACGGATACGCAGGATGCCGAAATGAAGGACATCAAAGGAAAGTTTTTTGAGCAAGATGGTACAGTCGTTGATGTAAAAGCAGATCATGGAAGCTATAGCCAAGGCACACGGGATGTCAGCATTGATACAAAGGTCGAGGTTAAGAATACGGAGGGAGCCGAGCTTTCCTGTGACAAGCTGACATGGGTCGCAGAAAAGGCGATGCTGGTTGCTGAGGGAAATGCCAGTGTGAAAAAAGGAGATATGCGGGGAACTGCACAGCGAATAGAAAGCACAGATGGGTTTAATCGCGTAAAAATGATAGGAAAGGCTCATTTGGAAAGAGGTGTTAACGATGAAAAAAAGAAAGCTGATTAAGGCGTTTGGTATCCTGTCGGCGGCAGTGCTGCTTCAGGCGGGGATAATATATGCAGAACCTTCTGCAGCGGAGACAACAGGTGAGCCGGCTTTTCTTGATGCAGATACGGTAGAATATGATATGAGGACAGGTATTGCCACAGCAACAGGTGACGTGCTGATGAAGCGGGGTATTTCCAAGGTCACTGGAGCAAAGGCTGTCTACAATACCAATACGCAGGCAGGCATGGTGGAAGGAAATGTGATTGCCGTTCGCGGTGATACACGCATTACCTGTGACAAGGCAACGTCAGACGGGCAGGAGCATATGATGGCGACCGGCAATGTGCATGGGGTCCAGCTTGACAAAACCTTTGACGGCGAACAGGTGGATTACTTTCCCAAGCAAAATGAGTATGTGCTGATAGAAAATGGCGGCAAGCTGACGAGCAAGGATGGAGTATTTACAGCCGATCGTATCGAGGGCTGGCTGACGGATGAGCATTACATTGGCACGGGACATGCGCATTTGGTCAGTCCTCCCAAGGATCTGGAGGCGGTCGGAGATCGAGTGGACTACTATGGGAAGGAAGAGGGGAAGGCGATCCTCACGGGAAATGCATGGGTAGTTCAAGGAAATAATACGGTAAAAGGCAATCGTTTGACGATTTACCTTGCAAAAGAGGGCAATGCTAAGGTAGAATAGGGGTCGTGATATGTTTTTTTGTGAAATTTTTGGAGGAGTTTTACCTTGCATATAGAGGCTAAGAATTTGGTCAAGACCTTCAAGTATCGCACGGTCGTTGATAAGGTGTCCTTGCGCGTGGACAAGGGAGAAATCGTTGGATTGCTCGGACCGAATGGTGCGGGAAAGACGACGACCTTTTACATGATCGTTGGCCTAGAACGTCCAACGGCGGGCGATGTGTTCATTTCGGATATCAAGATCACGAAGCTTCCCATGTATCACCGTGCGGAGCTTGGTGTCAGCTACTTGACGCAGGAGGCTTCCATTTTTAGGAAACTGACGGTGGAAGAGAATATTATGGCGATCTTGGAAACGACGAATCTTTCCAAGGCGGAACAAAAGGAAAAGTATAGATCCCTGATAGAGGAATTCCATATTGGCCATGTTCAGGAGCGCAAAGGGACGGAGCTGTCAGGCGGAGAGCGGAGACGTGTGGAGATTGCCAGATGCCTTGCTCTGGAGCCACAGTTTATTTTGCTGGATGAGCCATTTGCCGGTGTTGACCCCTTGGCAGTGGCAGATATTCAGGAGATCATACAGTATCTTCGACAGCGCGGCATGGGGATCCTTATCACAGATCATAACGTGAGAGAGACCTTGCATATCGTGGATCGGGCATATATCCTGAATGAAGGAAAGATTTTGGTAGAGGGCGACAGCAACACGATTGCGAACAGTCCTATTGCAAAGAAATTCTATTTGGGTGATAATTTTACTTTGTGATTAGGGGAACGGCTTTATGCATATAAGAATTTTGGACAAGTACATATTTCGTGAGGTCTGCATGACCTTTCTCTTCGGCATTTGCGCATTTTCTGCGGTTTTCATAGGTTCGGGGACGCTGTTTCGCATTGCTCAGTACATTACGGAATACGGAGCTTCCCTGCAATCTGTTATCAAGATTTTTGTCTTGGGATTGCCAGGGGTCGTCATGTGGACGTTTCCCATGTCGATGCTGCTTTCTGTTCTTTTGACTTTTGGAAAATTGTCAAGCTCGAGTGAGATCACGGCAATGAAGTCCTGCGGTATTGGCTTTTCCCGCATAGCGGCTCCTGCTTTGATCTTGGGGGCTTTCGTGAGCGTTTTTGCCATTGGGTTTAACGAGTATGTTGTTCCTTGGGCGAATACGGCCTATCATAATGTGTTGTATTATGAGATTCAGCATAATGTGTCACCGAAGTCGCAGGAACATATTATCAAGAAGGATATTCGTGACGGAAAGATAAAGCAGCTTATTTATGCGCATCGGTACGATGCGGATCTGGAAATGATGCAGGGAGTCACGATGCAGGATTACGATGCAGAAGGACAGATTGCGCATGTGGAAACGGCGGAGTCTGCAAAGTGGGATGGAACTGGCTGGACGTTGTTTAACGGAATGCTTTACGACATAACGGACGGGGCGAAGGAGCATACTATGCGTTTTGATGTGCAGAGGCTTCCCATAGATGCGAGCCCGACGCAGATCGTTCGGGAACAGAAAACGCCGGAAGAGCTTTCTATGAAGGAACTGCGTGAGCAGATCGATATCATGAAGACGCAGTTTGTGGATACGAACACGCTGGAAACGGAGTTTTACCAGCGTATTACCGTTCCGATGGCAAGCCTGATTTTTGCTCTGGTGGGGATACCTCTTGGCTTGCAGCCAACAAGAAACAGTTCGTCTAAGGGGTTTGTCCTCAGTATCATTATTATTTTCTGCTATTATGCTGCCATGACATTGGCAAATGCCTTGGGGCGAGGAGGTGTCCTGCCGCCAGCTTTTGCGGTATGGATTCCTAATTTGATCGGTATGGTCGTTGGTGTTTATTTTGTGCGAAAAGCTTCTCGTTGATACGGGCTGTGCAATGATAAAGGTGGTGAAGCAGTGATGTATGGTGTTATGTTGATAGCTGTACTCGTTATTACGGGCGGCGTGGTTGCCTTTATTGGCGATCGGCTGGGAACGAAAATTGGGAAGAAAAGGCTGTCGGTTTTGGGGCTCCGTCCGAGGCATACATCGGTGCTTATTACGATTCTTACCGGCATTTTTATTACGACTTTGACTTTTGGCGTGATGGCTGCGGTTTCCGAGGACGTGCGGACAGCACTTTTTGGCATGGAGCAGTTGAACCAGTCCATGCAGGAAGCTCGGGCAGATTTGGGAAAGGCGGCTATGGAGCTTGCGGCAGCGAAGAAAGAGCAGGAGCAGACGAATGAAGCACTGGCAGCCTCCAAAGCGGAGATGGGGAAATTGCAGGCAGAATCGGAACGCTTGAAAGAAGGAAATCTTCAGCTGGAGCAGAAAAACGCTGAACTTGCGGCAAGCAACGATGATTTGGCAGCGAGAAACGATGATCTGGCAGCGAAGAATGACAGCTTGGAGCAGGAAAATGCCAGTCTTTTGGAGGGGAATGCTTCCTTGCATGAGGCGAATGACAAGCTTCTTGCTGACAACAAGCTGCTGGAATCCCAAACGGAGGATCTGAGTAAGGGTATTTTGTCGATGAGGGAAGGCGACATTGTATTCCGTGCCAATGAGGTGATCGCAAGCGGTGTGATTCGAGCCGGAGGAACGAAAGATGATGTGATGGCTGATTTTGGTGCAGTGATGAACATTGCGAACCGCAATGTGTCGCAGAGAGTGGGCGAAAATGCACAGAACAAGGAGATCTGGCTTTTCCAGCCAGAGTACGATGCGGCAATAGAAAAGATCCTTGCAAGCAAGCAGGATATGATCGTCCGTATTCTTGCGGCAGGCAATCTCTTGTTTGGTGAGCCAGTCTGCACGACACTGCAGCTTTATCCGAACAGCATTATTTATCAGAAGGATGAATTTATTATTTCCCGTTCTTACCAGCTGCCGGGAGGCACAACGAATCTGCATTTTGTCGAGAATATTTTGATGGAATTCCTAAAGGATATCAATCAGCAGGCAACGGCAAAGGGAATCCTTCCGGATCCCATTACGGGTGCTGTCGGAGCTATGGAAGGCGATCAGTTTTATGGAATAGTCAACGACCTGTCTATGCTTCGAGGTCCCGTGACGATTTCTGCCTATGCAAGGTCTGTGACGGATGCACTGGGACCGCTTCGTTTGAAGCTTAAGGTGAATCAGATGAGTGCAGGCGAATGAGATGAATGCAGAAGGCTTGCGGAGAATTTAGTGTCAGATATAGAAGGAATGGAGAATATGAGCTTGTTTCGTTTTTGGAAGGACTTTTGCATTGCTGATAAATGCTGGTTGCTTTGGGGAACGAAGCAGGCTTTTTCCATTATGGAGGAAGGGTGCTTGCCATGTTGATTGCTGCGTTGGATCCGGGACGGGACAAGTGTGGCTTGGCTGTTTTAGGCGAGAAGGAAGAAATTGTTCTGCAGCGAGTCATTTCAACTGAGGCGTTGGAAAAGGAATTGCTTTCTGCCATGCGGGAATTTTCTTTGGACTGCATAGTTTTGGGGAATGGTACGACGAGCAAGGAGGCACGGGAGCGGATTCGGAAGGCTTTTCCGGAGCTTCGGATCGAGGTGAGAGACGAGTACCGCACGACAGAAATGGCGAGGAAGGAATATTGGAAGGTGCATCCGCCAACGGGCTGGAGGAGCATGTTCCCTGTAACGCTTCAGGTGCCTCCGGTTCCGGTGGATGATTTTGTGGCAGTGATCTTGGCAAAAAGATATATAAGGGAGTTGGAACAATATGGAAAAGAAAGCACAGAACCGTCCTGATTGGACGGAATATTTTTTGGATATTGCAAAAGCGGTAGGACGGCGGGCAACCTGCCTGCGGCGGCGTTACGGTGCTATTATTGTAAAGGACAGAATTATTATCAGCACGGGTTACAATGGAGCACCGCGCGGGGAAGCGAACTGCATTGATACGGGCATTTGCGAAAGAGAGAGACTGCATGTTCCGAAAGGACAGAACTACGAGCTTTGCGTTGCCGTTCATGCGGAGCAGAATGCTATCATAAATGCGGATCCCATCAGGATGCAGGGGGCATCGATTTATATCGTGGGCTTCAATGCGGATGGGACGCTTGCATCGGGAAAGCCTTGCCTGCTTTGCCGGCGCATGATTCGCAATGCACAGATTGGAAGAGTCATCTATCTGGAAACAGATGGCAGCGTGGTGGAGTGCAGTCCGGAGGAAATAAAAGATTGAGAAATAAAAGATAGAGGGTTTTCTCGTTGACACTCTTATATTGCTGCGGTAAAATGAGTTAGAATTTAAAAGAAAAAGGGGTGCGGCCTGTATGCCGGAGTATGTATTGGCATTTTTGATTGCTGCAGGAGTGGCGTTGTTGATTATGCCTGGAGTTATTTTTCTGGCGGCGAAAACTGGGGCAATGGATGCTCCTGATGCGAGAAAGGTTCACAAGAAGCCGATTCCTCGCATTGGAGGAATCGGTATCTATGCAGCGTTCATGGTATCTATGCTTACGTTGGTTTCCGTGGCGGATCTGCCATCAGAGACCGCCTTTGAGGTGACAGGGCTTCTTGTCAGTGGGTCGCTTATCGTACTCTTGGGAATCGTGGATGATTACAAGAATCTTCCGGCTAAGGGAAAGCTTTTGGGGCAGATCTTGGCAGCGTGTGTGCTGGTCATTGTGTTTGACGTGCGCATAGATTTTATCACGGATCCTTTTGGTGATTATTTGTTTCTCGAATATCTAGCGATTCCTGCAACGGTCTTTTGGGTAGTCGGTCTTACGAATACGGTAAACTTGATCGATGGGCTGGATGGACTGGCGGCAGGTGTTGCCGTGATTGCGAGCATTACCATCTTTTTGGTGGCGCTTCAGCAGCAGATTTTGCTGGTGGCTGTTCTGACCGCGGCACTTGCTGGTGCGGCATTTGGATTCCTGTACTACAATTTTAATCCGGCAAGGATCTTTATGGGAGATTCGGGCAGCATGTTCTTGGGCTTTATGCTGGCAGGAATTTCTGTCATTGGTGCAGTGAAATGTGCTGCAACCATAGCATTGGTCGTTCCAATCTTGGCGTTGGGATTGCCGATTCTTGATACGACCTTTGCTATTGTTCGTCGGTATCGGGGCGGAGTTCCCATTTTTAAGCCGGACAAGGGGCATTTGCATCATCGTTTGCTGGATTTGGGATTCACCCAGCGGCAGGCAGTGCTTTTGATGTATGTCATCAGTGCGTTCCTTGGGTTGAGTGCTGTGGCACTTACGGAGGTCAGCAATCAAGTTGCTATTGGCATCTTTTTCATTGTTGTGTGCATAGTTTTGTTTGGCGCGAAGAAGCTAGGGATCTTTCGGTTGAAGGAATCCGCAAAGTAGCAGGGGAAGGGGATTTTTATGGATAAGAAAATCAAGGTAATGGCAGTCTTCGGGACGAGGCCGGAAGCAATCAAGATGGCGCCAATCGTGATGGAAATGAAGAAATATCCCGATAAGATTATCCCAGTGGTTGCAGTAACCGCACAGCATAGGGAGATGCTGGATCAGGTTCTGAACCTTTTTCATATCATTCCGGATTATGATCTGGATATCATGGCTGCCGGACAGACCTTGTTTGATATTACTTCAAAAGCAATGCTGGGGCTTGATAAGGTGCTGGCAAAGGAGAATCCGGACATTGTACTGGTGCATGGTGATACGACGACGACCTTTGCAGGAGCTTTGGCGGCATACTATCATCAGACGGCAGTTGGTCATGTGGAGGCGGGGCTTCGCACGCACAACAAGTATTCTCCATTTCCAGAGGAGATGAATCGCAAGCTGACTGGTTCGATTGCTGACCTGCATTTTGCGCCGACTTCGACTTCGGAGCAGAATTTGCTTGCGGAATCGGTTAAGGCGGAGAGTATTTTCGTTACGGGAAATACGGTCATTGATGCCCTTCATCACACGGTTCGTGAAGGATTTTCCTTTACAGATGACCTGCTTCAGAAAATTGATTTTGACAATAAGAGGATCATTCTCGTTACTACGCATCGCAGGGAAAATCTTGGTGAGCCAATGCGTCATGTCTATAAGGCACTTCGGCAGATCACGGAGGAATTTGAGGACGTGGAGATTGTGTTCCCTGTTCACAAGAACCCAAAGGTTCGAGAGGTAGTGCAGGAAGAGCTTGGTGGGTTGGAGAAGGTATATTTGATCGATCCTTTGGACTATGAGCCGTTTGCAAACCTGATGCACAAGGCACATTTGATCCTTACGGATTCCGGCGGAGTCCAAGAGGAGGCACCTGCGCTCGGCAAGCCAGTACTGGTACTGCGGGACACAACGGAACGTCCGGAAGCAGTCTCTGCCGGTACAGTGAAGCTGATCGGTACGGATAAGGATCGTGTCTATGAGGAGACCAAGCTGCTTTTGTCGGACGAGAAGGAGTATCACAGAATGGCAGAGTCCTGCAATCCGTATGGAGACGGCAAGGCATCGGAGAGGATCCTGCAGGCGATCCTTTACCATTACGGGCTGTCGGAGTCCCGTCCAAGCGTTTTTGGAAAGTGAAATGAAGGATTCAGGAGAGCGTGAAGGTCTGCGGCAGGCAATTAAGGCATTTTCCTTTCTTTCGGGAGTTGGAATCTACTTGGCTGTCGTTGTCGGGCTTTGCGTGTTTGCAGGAAGTAAGGCCGATGAGCTTTTGGGAATTTCCCCTTGTGGGAAACTGGTTGGTATTTTACTTGGTTTCCCTGTTGCGATCTATTCGCTTTATCGGCAAATGAAAAAAAATGATTTGGTATAGGCAGGAAGCCTTATGGAATAGGGAAGTGTGGAAGCAGCGGCGAGCAGCCGCTGCTTTTTATTGCGTTTTTCTTTTCAAATGGTATGATAGAATTAAGAGGAATAGGGAGGGATGTTGCATGAGGACGGTAGCGGTTGGTGTGCAGGACTTTGCAAAGCTTCGGGAGAACAACTGTTTTTATGTAGATAAGACGGCATTTATCAAGGAATGGTGGGAAAGTGGAGATGACGCAACTGCCATTATGCGTCCCCGCAGGTTCGGCAAGACCTT
>JAZLHW010000009.1:0-2788 GCA_045617105.1 Selenomonadaceae bacterium
CCATTCACAACTGGCACGGCATCAACGGCTTTTTCTCCGTCAACGAACACCCTAAACGCCTGTATTGCCGACTCAAGAATGCTCGCCCATCCTCCAAAACCTGTGTTTATGTAACCAAGGTGTCTCTTTAACGCTTCACGGTCAATCAAATCAGCCATCATGCTCACCGTCCTTTCGTGCGCCATCAGCACAATAGAAATCCGGTTCCACATCTATTCCGTGTTTTTCACAATCGAACGAAGTATGACCACCATGAAACCAAACTGGCTTGCAACATTTGCAATCCTTACACCGTACAACTTGTACAGCTTCAACTGTTGGTGCTTCAAAAATCAGTCTCATCGCCTTCTTGTATGATTCTTCCGGCATCTCAAACTGTTTTTCATACATCAGCATTTTTCGCAGATACCCTTTGTCAGTCAGTTCCATCCTGTTTACCTTCCTTTTGGCTGTCGAGTTCAATACCGAAACATCCTGCTATACCATAGATTATATCCATGCTTCCACAAAGCCAGATTCGTTCTTTCTCGAAGTCATCGGTACCTTCATGCAAATCGTGTTTTTCAACTCTTTCAAACAAGTCTAGAACATGTTTTAACTCTTTCTTGCGTATCAGTCCGAACACGCTACTCACTGTCCTTATCTAACTCTTTTTCGTTGTTTTTATCAGATACATTTTGATTCAAGAATTCATCGAATAACTTTTTGTACGCTGTATTACAGTCATAGCAAAGCCATTTAAAGTTGACAAATTTCCATCCTTCAGGTTCGTCCCATTTGTCATTTGAACAATGATTATATATCGCTCTTTTTTCCAAACTACATCTATCGCAAATAAATGTTGGTTCAAATCCCATTGTATTTTCTCCTTATTGCGTCTTTTTTTTATTTGCCGCTTCCGATAAACATTTTTCCATTGCTTTTATTAAATTGTTTTCCATTGGACAATTATTACATCTTTCACAAGGAAGTGTGTGCAACTTGCAGATGTAAATGCCACCAAAACAAACAGAATTATTACAACTTGTTGGATCTTTCATATCATATTTTCCTCGTTGTATTTTCTTTTTCAACAATTCTTAGAGATTTAAGATAATCACACATGTCTTTCCAACACGACTTATGAGCAGTCATCTTTTCCCAACAATATCCGTCAAATAGTGTTACTTTTCTTTTTATCTTGTATACTGCCTTGTCCGTGCAATCAATTATTTCTTTTCCGCACAGATCGCAAAATTCTTTAGTCATCCTGATCACTGTCCTCCAACTTGTCGGAATTTCCGACAGGTTCGTCCATCTTTGCACAGTGCTGAGTTTCAATCTCGCCAAGGAATTCTTTGTTTTCGTTTTCGATGCGCTTCATCGCTTCTTTTTTCCCTTTGTTTTCCCAGATCCTGCGCATTCGGTTCGTAAACTGCCGATTGTATTCTCGTCTTCTCGCATCATCTTTTTTTCTTGCGGCTTCGATTCTTTGCAGCTCATTTTTTAATGTATTCAGCCGTCTGAGCTCGGCTTTTACAGTCGTAAGGCTTTTCAGAATTTCAGCCTGTTGTTCGACCAGTCCTTTCTTTTTCCGGTTGATTTCCATTCGTTCCGAGTTAGTCAACTCAAGAGTTTTTGTTTCCTTTCCATAAAATTCAATTATCTTCTGAAAGTGCTGATTCTCATAATTCAGCTCATCTTTTCGAATTGACAACCTTGCAATCTGCTCATGCAGATCCGGAGGGATCGTGATTTCATCGAGCCGCTTAATCGTTGGAATCGTATTCTCCGTAATCTCCGCAGTAGTCATAGTAATCATCCTCCTTTTCGGCAGTGTAGCAATTCACAAAATCTTCTTCATCTGTGCGACTTGTGCGATAACAATGTGTAAACTCTGTGACCACGGGGCGGTCAACGTTGTACAGTTTCCCATCATGCCCATCATAGGTGCAGATTGTTGTCACAGCGTTCTTGTTTTCATCCGTAAATCGGACAAGGATGTCATCATGCATTGAGTGTCCCCATTTATACTCGATCAGCCGCATAGATTCGATTTTGTCCTGTCCCATCTGGCTGTAATACTCAATCACAGCGTTCCTCAGTTCCGGCGAAACAGAATGTCTTGGCCTTTTCAACATTGCTTTTCACCTCATGCTTTCTTTTCCACTCCGTCCCGTCTCTGTCAATGGCAACTGCGTATACCGGTCCGCCGTCTACGGGGTTTTCGTAAGTTCCCGGATCACGGAAAGCTATCCATACGGTGTAGTCCCCGAAATCTCGAATAGCTTCATCTTCTGTAACAATAAAGCTCGCTTTTTCTCCCTTAGGAACAATTGTCCTTCTGATTTCAACGGGCAGACCGCTTGTATTGTACATGCCGCATTCCAGCAATTCCTTAACTGTCACGCTTCAGCATCTCCTTCATTTTTCTGTTTTCTCAACACGCCATTCCAATTGATTCCGTTGCAGAATACAAGCGCCCGGAGCTTTTCCAGCTTTTCAGCCCACCCGTTAAAGTCAATGTTTTCGTCTATATATTTAACAGCCTCTGTAGGAATTAGCATCCCGGAAAAATCTCCAGCGTCCAGCGCATACAGTGCAATTATCGCCATGTTGAAATCTTCCAAAGCACCGAGGGCTTGTTCGTTCCAGAACCCATTTTGTACAAGTATTTCATCATTTTTCATCCTGATTACCGTCCTTCCTTATCGCCGCATGGCAAAATCCGCAAGGTGGTAGGCTTGCTTTTTTCCCGAACGCTTCCCACACCTCACAGACCATTTTCTCATCTTCTTCCGCATAGAGT
>JAZLHW010000010.1:0-3735 GCA_045617105.1 Selenomonadaceae bacterium
AGCCGCCGCCCGCCCTTCTTGTATTCCACCATGATTTTACTGGTGACAGTCGTGGCGGGCATCTGCGGAAAGAAGGTGTCCAGCAGGAAACTCGCCGGAGGCTTGATGCGCTCCATAACTCCCATCAAGGAGATGGTATCGTTGTATTCAATCATCGGCATTGTCTGTTCCTCCTTCAGCTCATGAGTGCGGTAAAGTGGATATCACGCAAGCGAAGCTCCGCTTCGTGGGCATCCACGGTATCGCCCTCGGAAAGAATGATTTTCTCGCGATTGAAACGTCCCTTGATATAGACCGTGCCGACGGCATCCGCTTCGGTTGCGTCCACATCTCGCATAAGGACATATTCGGCTACCTCGCCCGCCGCTGTCTGTTTGCCAAGTTCGGCTGCGGCTGCTGTTTCGCCCTCCAGCTTGACGAGGGAAATCAGCATCCCCCGCTTGTAGGCCGTTCCGCTTTGCAGTTTGATGTTCTTAGTCAAGGTTGCGACCTCCGACCCCGCCAAAAGTTCATCGAACCCCGTGGCGTCCGGAATCGTTTCATGGAAAGCCATTTACTTCACCCCCATCAGTTTGTTGGCGTAGTTCGCCACTTCCTCAATGCTTGCGGCTTTCTCGGCGGCTTCGTTTTTCTGCCCGCCCTGCGGCGTGGGCAGTACGCCAGCCGCCCCGGATTCGGCGTTGTCTGCGAGAATAGCCTTGATAGCCGAAAGCATCTTTTCCTCATTGACCGTCTGCTCGGTCGGCTGCTCCTGCGGGATGGCATCCACATAGGGCTTCACATCCTCGGCGGTTGCGCCGTTGGCTTTCGCTGTCTCGATGATGCTGTCCACGGCGGGATTGCCGTTTTTCATGGCTTCGAGAGCCGCCACACGCTGACGCTCTTCTGCCAGGATGGCAGACTTTTCATCCGCATGGTTCTTTGCCGCTGGCACAAGCGGCGGCATGGGCGGTTCTTCTGCATTCTGACCGCCGTCAATGCCTAATTTGTTTTTCAGCTTCTGCCAAAATTCATTCTCGGTCATGTAAAAATCACTCCTTTTTTGCTTTTTGTCGGGCAGGATTGCCCGCAAGTCAGAGATGTTCTTGAAGCGTTCCAGTTTGCAGGATACGGAATTCACGACGAGCATATCCCCGTCCCATTTATTTTCGATTGGGATGGCTTCCGTGATTTCGTCCACAAAGCCGTAACTCTTCGCCTCGTCTGCCGTCATCCATGTCTCGTTGTCCATTTTGTGCTTGATCTGCGTTTCTGTAAGCACTCCATTGACCCTTGCCATATAGACATTCACGATGGTCTGCTTGACCGCGCCCAGGCTCTCCGATATTTTGTCGAGCTGTGGCGCGTCGAAGTAACCCAGCATGGCAGACTTCGGATTGTGGATCATGTAGATGGTATTCGATGGCATGATGACCTGATCGCCCGCGCAAGCGATGATTGTTGCCGCGCTGGCGCACATCCCGTCAATATGCATCGTGACTTTGCCCGTGTAGGCTTTGATCTGGGTATAAATCGCCTGTGCGGCGAACACATCCCCGCCCGGTGAATTGATATGGACGGCAAGGTCTTTGCCCTCGCAGGAAATCAGGTCTTCGTGAAATTCCTTCGGCGTGACCTCATCCCCGTACCAGCTCACATCGGAAATCTCGCCGTAAAGCAAAAGCTCCGCTGTTTCGCTCTCCGCTTCATTGTGGAATTTCCAGAAATTCTTATTTGGCATCGTCCTCACCTCCCTCTTTTGGTTCTGTTTTCAATAGCTGCCCCGCAAGCACTTCGGGATTGCCCATCGGCAAGCCCAAAGCCTCGATGCGCTCTTTCTCCCATGCAAGCTGGTCAAGGTTCTCCTCGAAGTCCGTTCCCGTCATTTCGGCGGCTTCCCGTTCCCTCGTGGATAAACCATACTGCACACGGAGTGCGCTGCCCGTGATGTCCTTCACGGGATCGAGGATGCTCATGGTCGGCCCGTACCAGTCCGCATGACACCATGCCGCCCGGATGGCAGGATCGTCAAAAAATCCCGGCGCATCCAGCCGCCCGATGGCGATGGCTTCTGTGAGCCATGCCTCATAGACAGGCTGGCAGAAATCCCGCGCAAACCATGTGCGCCTGAGCTTGAATTCCTCCCAGGCTTGCAACATAGCCGCCCTCGATGCGGAATAGGAGCTGGTGAAGTTCTTCATGATGACTTCATAGGGTACGCCGATAGCCGCCCCGATTTGCTTTATGAGCTGGCTCACAAAGGCATCGAAGGTGGACATACTGCGCCCTGCATCCACCGCTTTCACATCCACCCCTGCGGGCAGGGCGTTGAGTGTTCCGGGGCCTAACCCGTATTCCGATACATCCACCACGGGAGCGCGGGGATCATACTCTTCGCTATCCTCCTGCACCTGTCCGTAGGTGGACGGCGTTGGCAAATCGCTTGACCCGCTGGGATTGTTGGTGAAGAACAGAGCGAAGAAGCTCTTGATGATGGCTGCCGTCAGCTCCGCATTGGTGTAGCGGCTGACCTGCTTCAGTGTCTCGATGACCGGGGCAAGGTAGGGAACTCCCCGATACTGCTCCGACCTGATGTCGTGGCATATCTGCAAGATGTTCGGCATCCCCGACAAATCCCCGAAAGCCTTGACCCTCACCCACTTTTCCAGCTTGGCGATCTCCACAGGATCGCCCTGTACCTTGTTGCACACCCAGTAGGCTTCCACCGCTCCGTCCGCGTCGATTTCTACGCCGCTCACGATGCGGTTGCCCGTGTCCGGCGATACCATCTCCACGGCAAACGGCCCCAGCCCGCCCGGAAAGCTGCCATCCATCGGATTTGATATGCGATTCCCTTCGAGGATTTGCAGTCGCAGGGAATAGGGCATATAGCTTGTCGGCGGTTTGCGCCGAAAGACCGCAAAGGCATCCCCGTCCACAAGATAGGCAACATAGGCCATGTCCTGCAAATCGTAGAAATTATTGCGGCGGTACAAATCGGAGTGCTTGGACATTGCCCATAGGTCAAACTCCCGCCGTGCCTTTTTCTGCCACACCCTCGCTTCCTCGTGGGATAGTCCCAGTTCCTGATAGTGGATGCGTGGGAACACTTTCAGACCGGCCCCGATGGTGTGGATGGAGCTTGTCTGTATCGCTGCCGCCCCGATGGGCGTATTGATGGCCTGGTCTGCTGACCGATTCCGCAAAAGCGGCAGATTTGCATCAATGTCAGATCGTGCCGATGAGCGAATCGGCAAATAGGATTTCAGGATGCTGCTGGTGCGCGATGCCCCGCCCTCGGAATAGCCGCTGTTTTTTATCTGCTCCGTTCCCTTTGATGTGGGCATCCGCGCTCTGGTTTCCGTTCTGTGCATTTTCTTTCCCATAGTGCGCCACCTCAATCAAAGAAAACTACGCGCCGTGATGCGCCCCGCGATTTTCCCGCAAGGCTTTCCAGTTCATCTTCCAATGCGCTGATGGTCTTGCGGATTTCCGCAAGGTTCGCCCTGGTAAGCTGGCGATTGCCGATGGTGTAAGACTGCGCCCCGTCCAAAATACGCCGCTCGGCTTCGTAGTACAGTTTAAGGCGCATCTGTACGGTCGTGATTGTCCTTGCCATGCTGTCAGCTCCTTTCGGGCAAGCAAAAGGACGGCTCTCGCCGCCCGTGTTGTCAGTATAAATTTATGCTGCGCGATTTCGTCCGCGCCGCCCCCCGGCTCTTCTTCGCCGTGGTTTTCGGCTTCGCTTTTTTCTTC
>JAZLHW010000011.1:0-21558 GCA_045617105.1 Selenomonadaceae bacterium
GCGTTCTTGGCTTCGAGAGTCCTTGATTGCGGCAAGTTTTATGTGGAAAAAGGAACCCTTTATGTCACTGGGATTCTATATGGGACTCTTGGTTCCGATTGCTGCACCGATCATCGTGATCTATAATTTAATTTACGTACCGATCATTCATCGGGTATTTCCAACGACATTCCTTGTGGGCATGTGCATGATGGCTCTTTTGATGAGTATGGCGCAGCTGTTTCTCAGGAGAAGCACAACATGGTTTTATGGTATATGGTTCTGCATTTACTATGAGGTGGTATTGCTTTGGCAGATGCCGGTAGCATGGTTCACCTTCTGGAAGTCTACATGGGGGACGCGCATGACGCAGGCGGACTTGGACGAGCTGGCAAAAAAGAAAAGTAAGGAGGGAGCAGGGGAGTGAGTCAGAAACAGGTTTTGGATGAAAAGACAAGAGCCTTGGGCGATGAAAGCTTTACGGCGAGAAAGAATCGCTTCAAGAAGGTTCGCACGGTCTTTCAGCTTCTGGTGATCGTTGGCGTGCTGGTCCTGCTGTTTACTGTATTTTTTTCTTTGAAGGAATATCAGCCGTATGAGGCAGAAGCACAGAGTGCAGGAGGATCTGATACCGGATTTGTTGCAATTTCTTATTTTGGTGTTGACCGTCAGGGTGACACCTCAACTCGAATTGGACAGGCACAGCTCAGGGAGCATTTGCAGGCACTCAAGGATCAGGGCTATGTGACGATTACTCAGCAGGATATCGAGGATTATTACAAGCAGGGGAAGCCGCTTCCGAAACGAGCCCTTTACCTCATGTTCGAGGATGGGAGGCGAGATACCGGCGTTCTGTCACAGAGCATTTTGGAAGACTTAAATTACAAGGCAACGGTTATGACGTATCCAGAGAAGTTTGGCAACAAGGACCCGAAGTTCCTGCTGCCGAAGGATCTCAAGGAGATGGAGGAGTCTACCTTCTGGGAAATGGGTTCCAACGGCTATCGTTTGGAGTACATCAACGTATATGACCGTTACAATAACTATCTTGGCGAATTAGAACCGCTTCGCTTTGCGTGTGTTGGCTCTTATTTGGAGCGGAATTACAATCATTACCTTATGGATTACATCCGTGATAAGAACGGCATTTCCAAGGAAAGCCGAAATCACATGGAGAAACGCATCAGCTATGACTATGAGAAACTGCGTGATATTTACGAGGACGAGATTGGCTATATTCCGCCTGTATATGTCCTAATGCATGCCAATACCGGTAAGTATGGCAACAACCCAAGCGTCAGTGATGTCAACGAGAAATGGATTCATGAGCTGTTCAAGATCTGCTTTAATCGAGAGGGGTATAGCTTCAATCAGAGAAATTCCAGTATCTATGACCTTACTCGTATGCAGCCGCAGCCATATTGGCCAGTCAATCATCTGCTGATGCGATTGAAGCATGATATCAATCAGCCGATTGAATTTGTGAAGGGAACGGAGTCACGTCAACGGGATTGGAACCTGATAGACGGTGCCGCAGAGATCCGTGAGGAATCCTATATCTTGACCACCTTGCCGGAAGGAAGAGCACTTTCCCGCATGAACGTAAGCGGTGACCTGCGAAACATGAAGCTGTCCGTAGACTTGAAGGGAAATGCTTTTGGCGAGCAGCAGATCTTCCTTCGTGCAGATGAAAAGATGACATCTTATATTTGCGTCAAAACAGTAAATGACCGTTTAATCATTACGGAGCTTGCGGGCGGAAGATCCAAGGAGCTTTACAAGGAAAAGATACCTGTAATTTTAGGAGAAAAGATTCCTTCGGATGAGGAAATGAAAAAAGAAGCAGAGGTTATAGAGAACGAGACCTTTGCACGATATGCATCCTCGAAGGAAGAAGCAGAAAAATACAGGGCAAATGCCGAGAAAAGGAAAGAGGATAAGGCTGCTTCTGTGAAAGAGGGGGCAAAACCCTATGAGGGAACGAAGAGCTTCCACAAGAGAGCGAGCCATCATTTGGAAATTGATCTGAAGGATGATACTATTTCTGTAGCTTTGGATAATCATGATGTCGGGGAGATCAAGGTTACCGTAGGAAATGCCGGCGGTGTCTATGTCGGAGGTTCTTGGAAGGGAGAGGCATGGAGCCAACGAAATTTAGCGGACGATGTTTATGATGCCGTGTTTGACAAGCTGACGGTCTGGACAAACAACAAGGATGACGAAACGATACTCTTTACTACGGAATACAGAGGCATGGAGAAGAGAAAGAAGCAAGCATGGGATATATGGGACGGTATTGTAAACTGGTTCCTTACGTATCTCTAAGAGGAGCGGCAGGATATGAGGAATGTGAGTTTGACGGCGCTTGCCTTGTCGGCAATGCTGATATTTTCCGGTTGCAGCGAGACGGCGGATTCTGCGCCTGTTTCAAGTGGTGAGCATCCTCCCGTGGAGCTTTCGGCATGGGTTGCGTATTGGGATGCTCAAAGCGGTATGAGTGAGTATGACAGGATTCAAAAAAATCTTTCCAGCATGGCATGTTTTGGTGCCTATTATGACGAAGATGGTGATTTTTTTCTGCCGGACGAGGTAGAAAGCATGATACACGAGGTAAAGGAAGAAAACCGCCTCTGTTATCTGACCTTTGTGAATGATGAAAGAAAAAAGGATGGCAAGATCGTGGAAAAAAGCACCGAGCTTTTGAAGCTGCTTTTCAAAGACGAGGAGTCGATTGCTCATCAGGCAGAGGAGATGACGGAGCTTGCATTATCTCGTGGCTGTGATGGCGTGGATCTTGATTACGAGGCATTTTGGAAAAAGGATCGGGAGCTTATCCCCCGCTTCGTGGAGTTTACCAAATGCCTTTACGAAACCTGCGAGAAGAAAGGCTTGAAGCTTCGTGTTGTTTTGGAACCGGGAGCAGATATGGATGCAGGCTTCTGCGAAGGGCCTGAGTATGTCGTGATGTTTTACAATCTTTTCGGCAAGCACAGCGAACCAGGGCCTAAGGCAGATGAAGCATTTATCCAAAAGACGATCAAAAAAATGGAAGCCCTTCCGGGAAAGAAAAATGCCGCCTTTGCGACAGGGGGCTGCCTGTGGGAAAGAGACGGGATCCTTCATCCCAAGTTTATAAAAAAGCAGTTTCTTGATGAGGATGAAGCGATAGAGCTTTGCAAGAAGCATAAGGCAAAACCCATGCGTGATGCAAAAAGTGCCGTGCTTCATTATGCCTTTGGGAAAGCAGGACATGAGACAGAGGTATGGTATGCGGACAGTGAAACGCTGAATGCATGGATCACGATAGCCGCAAATGCAGGCATTACGAATGTCAGTATTTGGAGGCTGGGCAGCAACACCGATGTGGAAGGGATTCAAAGATGATGCGTCAAAGTACAGATGGGGAGGAATACTAGCGTGAGGAGTTACGGCAAGCTGTGCCAAGCTGTTTTTGCTTCGGCATTGGCTTTTGGAATATGGCTGCATGCACCGCAGGAAACCTTTGCTATGGATCCGGCTCAAATCGAGCAGCTGCAAAGAGAGAATGGGGGAAATGTTGCAGGAAAGCAGACATTTCTTCCTACAACGGAACAAGCGGTTGCATTTACGTTCGGAGGATTTTCAAAAACTGAGCCATTGCGGCAGGTTTTAGAAAAAATGCAAGAAAACGGCATGAGGGGAACCTTTTTTGTTACGGATCGTGAATTGAAGCGGAACGCTGGCAATGTGTCCATGATTCATGAATTTGGACAGGATCTGGCGATTGGAATTCGTGCGGAGAAGAATGGAACCTTTGCTTCGTACTGTAATCAGATCGAAACGGTTCGGGCAGAGCTGCAGCGAAGATATGGTGTGACCACAAATCTTGCCCGACAAATGAGCGGAGCAGATGATCCTTTGCTTTTCGAGGCAGCGAGTGCGATGGGATGCCAAATGTATGGGCAGGGAGTCACGGTCGTGCAGTCTAGGCACAAGGAAGCACAGTCTGTAGAGGAAATCGTGTCTAACCTGATAGGCAAGGGAATCACTGCCTTTCAGCGGGGCGGAATCCTTTATATCCGCACAGATTACTATACGAGGGACGATCTGGTAGCGGATCTCATGATGAGGTTAAAGCAGGATAAGATCGATAATATAACTTATCGTTCTTATACGGATACACCTGAGATGAATCAAGGCAATGATTCTGCCTATCGGGCAGCATCCATTCAGGATATCTTGAACCATCAGGAGAAAATGTACCAATATCCCGTGAACACGGAGCTCCTTCCGGTGGAAATGCAGCCAGAATATGGGAAAGATCAAGTAACGAAGCAGAATTTTGACAAGGTATTTGCAGCTCGCTATATTGGTGCGCCGGAGGTCAATGATTATGACCGCATGATGGATTTTAGTTTTCATGAAATGGAGATTGCGGATCAGACGGGAATCGTCAAGACGGTCTCGGATAATACGATATTTCTTACCTTCGATGACTGGGGCATGGACGATTCCATCAATCATTTGCTGTATGTCCTGCGAAAGCATCATGTGAATGGGACATTTTACATCATCACTTGGAACATGCCGAACAATCCAAATTTACTGCGTGCTATTGCGGCAGACGGCAATGAGGTCGGCTGTCATACCAACAACCACAAGCCAATGGCAATGACAGGGGAAGATGGCAAGATCCGTGCTGCAGAAACTCCGGAGGAGTATGCGGAGGATGTTTCCAGTGCATATCCTAAGCTGCTTTCAACGATTGGCGATGTTACTCTGCCCAATGGAAGATATGCTTTGACTCGCCAGATGCGTCCGCCTACGCTGGCATTGAACCGCAAGGGCGTAGAAAGCATTTTCAATGCGGGATATGACTATATAGTCAATGGCTACGGAAGTACGGAGGACTATGCGGCAGTTTCCATGCAATCATTGGTCGGCATTTTGAATCGCCTGTCGCATGAGCCGGACGGCAAGGTTCGCCGTGGAGCTATTTTGATCATGCATATGTCAACGACGGCAAAAAAGACAGCACGTGCTTTGGATATTTTCTTGGGAGCAAATGAAAAGCTCTCGGATGGAGATCCGAGGAAATTCAAAGTGGAGCTTTTAGGCGACTATTTGAAAGATGGTTATGCCCAAAACAGGAAGCAGGTTCCTGCACAATGATTTGGTATGTGGGTCAAGGAGAGGAGATTTTTTAACATGAATTACAAGTGGGTCGGCGTGCCGTGTGCAGCTTTGGCATGCTTCGTGCATCCCGTAGATGTAATGGCTGCCGAAACCAAGACACCTGAATGGGTATATGGGGCTGTTCTTCAGCTTGCAGAAGATGCAAAACTGGATATTCAGGAAACAGAACTCAGAAAATGCACGAGAGCGGAGCTTGCTGCCTTGGTTTCCGAGGCATTGAAGCAGGTGGATGCAAGCTCCTCCAATCCCTTGGTTGAGGAATATGTCTATCTTTCCCAGCTGTTGGTTGCCGATGAGGTGCAGTGGAAGATGGCAAAGGAGCAGGAGGACGCAGCGCAGGCAGTTTACCAGAAGGAAAGCAAGACGGCACTGCAGCGTCTGGAAGGTAATGTCTCCAATGGAGATACAGGCGGAAAGCGTCTTCCCATAGAAAATGTGCAGGAACGGCTGCAAAGCTCGGCAAGAGATTTTGCACAGGCAAAAATACGAAGCGAAAAGAAAGCGTTTTTTGCAAATGCCGTCAAGGAACGCAGGAATGATCTGCAAGCCCAGCTTTCCGGAAGCACGATAAAAACAGAAACAGAAGCAGAAAAAAAGGCTTTGGAGCAATGCAGGAAAGCAGAAGCCAATGCCTTCGCAGAGCTTGAAAAATTGGTTCGGGCTTCCATGCAGGGGGAAAACCGAGTCGATGAAGTGATGAAGATCAGAAAACAGAATGTGACGAAGGCACAGGCAGCCTATGAATGTGCTGTAAGGGATTATGCGTTTGAGCTGCTGCCCAATGAACAAGCTGCAGAGCCATACAGCAAGGATTCCTTGAATTGTGCAACGAAATTGAAGGCAGAGTTTTTTTCGGAGCTTCAGGCAGGAGGAACGCTTCTTCCGGGGAGGCAGGAGATTCCTTCTTGGTGCGATGATGCATTGATGAGTCTAGTAAAATGCGGATATTTGCCGCATCCTGCCAAGAATCTCAAGGCTTGCAGCCGCATGGAATATGCCGAGCTTGTGGCAAGTGCGCTTAAGAAAATAGAGCAGGTTCAGATGAACGTGCTGCCAGATGAGTTTGCCCGCATGCAGCTTTCCGAAGCAGGTGCATTGCAGGCAGAAAAGGCACAGCAGGCTGCACGAAGGGAAGAATTATTTTCTTTGATGACAGAAACACCCTTTCATGAAACTGCAGGCAAGACGGAGGATAAATATCCGGCATCTGTCTTTGTTTCGTATACATCCATGCAGCAGGCAGCAAAGCTTCGGGCAGAATTTATGGATGAACTGGCAGCCAGCGGATATTTGGATGATGAAGCGGCAGAAAGCCAGCTTTATGCGAATGTTCCCGTGCATGATGTGCTGGAAAATCGTTTTCAGATAGATGGGGAAGTTCGGTTGGATTCTGGCTATTCCAGCGGCGAGGAAGGCGTTGGCAATCGCACTCGTCTGAGAATCAGGCTCTATCCAAGCTATGCCATCGACAAGAACTGGAGAATCATCGGTATGGCAGAGTACCAAAAAATTCTTTCAGGCCCGGAGTCGAGTGATGACAATAAGGTAAAACTGGACAGATATTACGTTGAAGGAAAAACACTTGGAGGAACGGCTCGATTGGGCGCACATGGTGCTAATTTTGCCGAGGGAAATGTGTACGACACGAAGTTCAAGGGTGCAAGCTATGAGGGCGGAAAGCCAGTCAAGTACAAGGCTTATGTTGGAAGCATTGATAAGGCAAAGCGAGTAGCTGCTGTGGAGGCAGAGTACAAGGCAGAAAACTATGACGTGAGTGCCGGCATATACCATTTTGACAAAATCAATAACTCGAAAAGAGACATTTATATGCTAAACTTTGCGACCTATCTTGGGCCAGTGAAATTCGGTGCTATGTACCTGCATGGACAGGATGCTTCCGCAGGAAATGGAAATGGGTTTGTCCTTACGGCAAGATATGGGGATGCAAGGACATGGAAAAGAGGAAGCTCTGCTTATTGGATCAAGTATTATCGTCAGCCAAGCTCGACCTATGTAGAACATACTATGAACGGTATGGCAGATTACATGAGCTATGACCATGGAATCGGGCGTGGCGGCTTCCGTGGCTTTGGCATTGGCACGGAATATGTGATTGCACCGGATCTGCTCTTTAGCTTGGAGTATTATGACCTTGTCGACCTTGCGACAAGGGAACGCTGCCAGACGATCTGGGGTGCGTTTACCGGATATTTCAGTACCGACAAGGAGCTTTGACGTATGTGACATTTCTTGCTTGTAAAGCGTGATTTTGGGGGTGGAGCAGTATGCCAAAGGTGTTAGTGGTTGGGAGCGGCCCTGCTGGTATTTCGGCTGCCATTTATGCACGGCGCGGTGGAATGGAAGTAACTGTTTTGAGCAAAGGTTCCAGTGCATTAGGAAAAGCGGAAAAGATCGAGAACTACTACGGATTTCCTGAACCAATAGCCGGCGTGGAGCTGGAACGTCGGGGAATAGAAGGGGCTGTTCGGCTAGGGATCGAAGTGCTGGAGACTGAGGTCATGGAGCTTGGTTTCACGGATGACCTGCAGAGCTTTCAAGCAAAGACCAAAGAACATGTATATACAGCGGATGCATTGGTGCTGGCAACGGGAGCGGCACGGAAATCTGTCAAGGTTGCTGGTATTGCGGAGCTGGAAGGGCATGGCGTGAGTTTTTGCGCTGTTTGTGATGCGTTTTTTTACAGAGGAAAGACGGTTGCCGTTATCGGGGCAGGAGAATATGCGAGACATGAGGCGGAGACACTTCTTCCGCATGTACGAAAATTGATCTTGTTCACGAATGGGGAAACTGCGGCAGAAATGCCGGAAGGCATTGAGATCTGTCACGAAAAAGTGAAGGCAGTTCTTGGTGAGTCTGAGGTTCGTGCCATTCAGCTGGAGTCTGGCGAGGAAATTGCTGTGAATGGGGTGTTTTTGGCAGTCGGAACGGCAGGAACCACGGAGCTTTCCCGCGAGCTGGGAATCGCTTTGGAAGGGATGCACGTCAAGATAGAAAGCGATGGCAGAACCAACATACCCGGAGTTTTTGCGGCAGGTGACTGCACAGGCGGACTTATGCAGATTGCCAAAGCGGTACATGAGGGGGCAGTGGCTGGATTGTCTGTCCTTCAATACCTGCGGGGAAAGAATGTCAACCATTTACCGCATAAAAGGTGACATTAGCCACTGTCAAGCAGGCAAGGCAACTATCTAAGGATAAGTCTATCAAAAAAATAATTCCAAGGCTTAAATGCCTCGGGAAAACAATGAGGCTGTGCATAAGTGATTTCTCACGATGCACAGCCTCTTCTTTGCGTTTTACGCATCTGTTTTTTGCGTTTTATCTTGAATGATATCCTCGATGAGCAGCTTACAGACGACAATGACGGGAACCGCAAGGAACATTCCTGCGGCACCCAGTATTTCGCCTCCTAAAACAACACCAAGTATGATAGCGATCGGGTGGAGATTGAGAGATTTCCCAATGAGGGTAGGATAGACAATGTTGTGATTGATCTGTGTAAGGATCAAGTAGAAGCCTGCGGTTTGGACAGCAAGCGGAACCGACTGGGTAGTAGTCATCAGAACAGCGAAAGCAGAAGCGAGAGTAGGTCCCAGTACGGGAATAAACTCTGCGATTCCGGAAATTACGGCAAAGACGGAAGCGTAGGGCATGCCGCGCAAGGAAAAATAGGTAAAGACGACAATGCCGGAAAGACAGCAAATGCAAAGCTGACTGCAAACATAGACACGCAGTGCGGAAAGAATCTTGTTGAAAAGCTGTACGACCCGCCAATGGTTTTCTTTTGGAAAGAGATTTGCGGTAAATTCCTTGATTTGATCGCCATCCTTCAGCAGGTAGAAGGTAACGAAAATGATAATAACAAAATCAATAAACTTGTTGAAAAGAGAAAGAAGAATCCCAAGGGAGGACTTGAGTGCGTCCATGCTTGCTGACATGATCTCCCCCCAAAGATCATTCAGCTCGTTGGTAAGAATGGCAGAATCCTGCATGAATTCCATGTTCTGGATTTCCTTTGTCATTTCCGGAAGGTCTGCAAGGAATTTCATTGCGTTAGGGAGAAATGTGCTGGAAATAATGACAAGACCGCCAAGACTCAGGGAAAGGCAGGCGACCAACACGATCCCTGATGCCAACCCACGAGAAATGTGCATGGAAAGCTTGTCAACCAAGGGCTGCAAAAATAACTGAAGCAAAAGAGAGATAAAGGCAATGAAGGCAAGGGATGGCAGCACCCAAAAGGCAGAAACGATGAAAAGAAAGAATATAGTAAGTAATATCGAAGTTTTATAGGGCTTTAACTGCATAATGTCACCTGTATTACTTTATGCTTTGCAGGCGTTCTGCCAAAGTTTCTGCTGGCTCGTCCTCGCTGGTCGCCGTGATGATGTCCTGCGGTCCCATCATAACAGTTGCGTCGTTCACGGTAATATTTTCCTTGTCGTAACCATGATGGTAGGCGGATGCAAGGTTTCCTGCGACAAAGTAGGAGCGTTCTGCGCCGCTCATAGAAGCAGCTGGTGCCGGCATGGTAAACTCGTTTCCATTGACGAAAACAGTCCCATCCTTTACCTGCACATGCTTGTTGCTGTATTCATAAAGCTTTTTGGCATAGTCGTCTCTTCTTGATTGGTTGGATGGATGATCAGAACCGCCAGCAAGGAGAAATGCTGCAAAGGTTTCTGCATTGTTTCCGTCCTGCTCGAGGACACGCTGCCAAACGGCTGCACATGCACCGGGATTGTAGTTGGTATGCGTGAGGTATTCAAAGGCAAGGGAATCCGCTTCTCTTTCCTGCGGTTTTGAAATTCCCTGCTTGTCAAGTGCATTGGCAAGAATGACGGAAGCAAGATTATTTCCCGCAGCACTTGCAAGCACGGCAGGCCCAATAGAGTTGCGCAGGCCTTTTGCTACATGGTTTTTTTGCCCATGTCCCATTTCATGTCCCAGAATGACAGCAAGCTCGTCCTCATTTGCCATCTTGTCAAAAGCACCTGTGTTTACGCTCATGACATGCCCCATCGAGCAGAAGGCGTTGAAGCTTTGTTGGTTATTGATGAAATAGAGGTAGGGCTTATCGTAAATGGAAGGGTCAATGGCTGCAATACCTTCCGTCAGATTTGCCATCATTGTGTCCAGACGTGCATTTAGCTCGGGATCTCCATTGATGCCAAGCTTGCTTTGATAATTTTGCAGAAGCTCCTGCCGTCCTTCTTCTGTTTTGTCGTAATGGCTAATGATCTGCTCTACTTGGCTGGACATGGCAATTCCGCCGATCACTGCACCGAGAATGCTTGCATCTGCCTTTGGGGCAGGAAGGGCAGCATAGCTCATGCTAAAGGCAAAGGTGCCGACAGAAAGAATGGTTGCAATCTTCTTTTGAAGTTTTGTCATGTTTGTCATAGAATGATACTCCCTTCGAGAAAAAAGTTATTTTGCTTTGCTGCCCCAAAAATAAACAAGGGCAGTCAGTACAAGACCAATACAGCCATAGATGGCCCCGCGTTCCGTGAATGCGTAGATGGTTGCTATGGAACAGAGGATAACGGCAAAGAGCGTTTGCTTTGTCTGTTCCTTGCGGTGGGCAAAGGTGTCATAGTCCACACCGGTTTCCTTTTGGAAGCAGGCACGGCAAAGAATCTCCTGCTCTTTTTCCTTGCCGGTATGCACCAAGGCATCCTTTTCTTCGATATTTGCTCCGCATTTATCACATGTTACCATAATTAAAATTCACTCCTGTTTTTCAAGATACTTCCTATTTTATCCTAAAATGGAATTCTATGCCAGTCCTAGTTACCGCTGCTGAGCTGGAGTAATGAAAAAGCATAATACAACTTGAAAAAAATATGAAATTTCAGTAAAATGAGAAAAGATGGAGAGAGGAAAACATTTTTGTTTTTGCAAGGTGTTTTTGTTGAACTGAAAAATTTAAAGAAGCAGGAGGCTTTAAAATGAAAATCGTAGTAACTGGTGGTGCTGGTTTTATTGGCAGTAATTTTGTTTATTTTTTGTTGAAAAATCATCCTGAGGATGAGGTGCTTTGCTATGACGCATTGACTTATGCAGGGAATATGGAAACTCTGAAGGAAGCTTTGGAAAACAAGCGGTTCAAGTTTGTCCGCGGAGATATTGCAGACCGCAAGGAAGTTTACCGTATGTTTGAGACAGCGAAGCCTGATGTTGTGGTGAATTTTGCGGCAGAGAGCCATGTGGATCGTTCAATCGAGAACCCAGAGATCTTCTTGCGGACTAATGTGCTTGGTACGCAGGTTCTTTTGGATGCTTGCCGCAAGTACAGCATCGATCGCTATCATCAAGTGTCTACGGACGAGGTTTATGGAGATCTTCCATTGGATCGGCCGGATCTGTTCTTTACAGAAACAACGAATCTTCATACCTCCAGCCCTTATTCGGCTTCCAAGGCTTCTGCAGACCTTCTGGTGCAGGCGTACCATCGTACCTTTAAGGTGCCAGTAACGATCTCCCGTTGTTCCAACAATTACGGGCCCTATCATTTTCCGGAGAAATTGATTCCGCTGATGATCATCAATGCACTTCATGGGAAAAAGCTCCCTGTGTACGGCAAGGGGGAGAACGTCCGTGATTGGCTCTATGTAGAGGATCATTGTGCAGCGATCGATTTGATTATTCGCAAGGGAGAAGTAGGTGAGGTCTACAACATTGGCGGACACAATGAGCGCCGTAATATTGATGTAGTCAAGACGATCCTTTCCGAGCTTGGAAAGTCAGAGGAATTGATCGAATATGTGGCAGATCGCAAGGGGCATGACCGCCGTTATGCAATCGATCCCACCAAGATTCATGATGCACTTGGTTGGGAACCTGCCACGAAATTTGATGATGGCATCAAGGCGACCGTGCAGTGGTATTTGGAACACAAGGATTGGTGGCAAAATATCGTGAGCGGTGAATATCAGGAATATTATGAGAAAATGTATGCAAAGCGTGCTGTTTTGATGGAATATGCAAAGATTTAGCAAGTTTTAATGAAGATATGAGAAAAAGATGAACAAACATTAGCTTCATGATAAGTTCACTCAAAAACGGAGAAAATGTTGTTAAAATGTTTTTTTATAACATTTTAATTGAACACTTAAGTTTTTGCGAGGTGTGACGATATACCTTATATGAGACACTCGATCTATAAAGTAGGAGATGGAAGCTATGGGGAGCAAAGCTGTATTTGATGATGAGTATTGGACGGAAGAAGCACTGCTGTCCAATCCGACTACCCAGAAGGGGTGGACGGAAAAGGTATCAAAATATTCGTTTTTTTCTCATATGGATTATATCCTCAGCTGGACGATTCCGGAGAATATCAGGGAAAAGCTTACGGATTTGGCACGGTCTGGAACTGTGATGGATACGATGTTTTCTCCGTGGGAAGCAGAAGAGATAGTATCTGCGGCACTGAATGAGGAATGGATCTGCTCTTTCTTGACAGGAAGGCAACCGCATTCCGAGCGTGTGGCTGATGCCATTGCTTACCTGCATTGCAATCAGGTGCATTTTTCAGAAGCCGTTACGATTCCGAATATCGTAACGAACTTGGACAAGAAGGCGGCAGGCTATCTATATGGAGCGGAACGGTCTGTGGGCTGATCGGTCATGCTGTCTAAGGAGACGTTTTTTTGGAAAAGTATTTTCTGTACTAACAAATTGTGGCCTGCAATGGCGGTCTGTGCTGTGAAATTTTCTTGACAGTGTTTTCTGTCTATGGTTAAATAAAGCATGTGAGCGCTATGAGGAAGACATGGTACTGTGTGCGGTTCCAAAGAGAGAGACGGAAGCTGGGATCGTCTTGAACAGGCAGCAGCTGCTACTACTTCTGAGCTGTATGGAGGAAATGCCATACCGGAGAACACTCCGTTACCAAGTCTTGAGTTCGCCTGTGTACAGGTGATGATCAGGGTGGAACCACGATGCGATGCCTCGTCCCTATGCGGGACGAGGCTTTTATTTTTTAAGGAGATGACAAGATGGTAAAAATTACGTTGAAGGATGGTGCCGTCCGTGAAGCTGCGGAGGGTATGCTGATCTTGGACTTTGTGAAGGAAGTAAGCAACAGCTTGGCAAAAAAGGTGTTGGCAGCGAAGCTGGACGGAAAGACCGTAGACCTTACGACACCTATTACGAAGGATTGCAGCATAGATTTTCTGACCTTTGATGAGGCAGACGGGCGGTGGGCACTTCGCCATACAGGCTCGCATATTCTTGCACAGGCAGTCAAGCGTTTGTACAAGGATCAGAATGTCATGCTGGCGATCGGCCCTGCTATCGAGAATGGTTTTTATTATGATATCGACATGGACAAGCAGCTGACAGATGCAGACCTTCGTGATATTGAGAAGGAAATGAAAAAGATCGTCAAGGAGAACCTCAAGCTGGAGCGCAGTGAGATGAGCCGAGCAGAGGCTCGAAAGCTTTTTGAGGAAAAGGGCGAGAAATACAAGGTGGAACTGATTGACGACTTGCCGGAGGATGCGCAGATCTCCTTGTATACGCAGGGAGAGTTTGTGGATCTTTGTGCAGGCCCGCATGTGCTTTCGACAGGCAAGGTCAAGGCGATCAAGCTGCAGAGTGTGAATGGTGCTTATTGGCGCGGCAGTGAGAAGAACAAGATGCTGCAGCGTATTTATGGTACGGCTTTTGAAAAGCAGGCAGATCTGGACGAGTACCTGCACATGCTGGAGGAAGCAGCAAAACGTGACCACCGCAAGCTGGGCAAGGAACTGGATCTCTTTAGCCTGCATGAGGAAGGCCCTGGGTTCCCGTTCTTCCACCCAAACGGCATGGTGGTTCGCAATGAGCTGATCAACTATTGGCGTGATGTGCATCGCCGTTATGGCTATCAGGAGATCAAGACACCCATGATTATGAACCGCAAGCTGTGGGAACAGTCGGGGCATTGGGCGCATTACAAGGAAAATATGTATTTCACGCAGATCGATGAGGAGGATTATGCTGTTAAGCCGATGAACTGCCCAGGCGGTATGCTGGTTTACAAGTCCCATCAGCACAGCTATCGTGAGCTTCCGCTTCGTCTTGGCGAACTGGGGCTTGTGCATCGTCATGAGCTTTCCGGTGCACTTCACGGTTTGTTCCGTGTTCGTAATTTTACGCAGGATGATGCCCATCTGTTCCTGACACCAAATCAGATCGAGGAAGAGATCCAGCATACGATCGACTTGTTTGATGAGGTATACAGCACGTTCCACCTAACCTATACGGCAGAGCTTTCTACCCGTCCTGAGGATTCCATGGGTTCGGATGAGATTTGGGAAAAGGCAACTGCAGCGCTTCAGAATGCATTGGAGCACCGTGGATTAAAGTATGTTGTCAATGAGGGAGATGGTGCTTTCTATGGCCCTAAGATAGACTTCCATCTCAGGGATTCCATTGGTCGTACTTGGCAGTGCGGAACGATTCAGCTCGATATGCTTATGCCGGAGAAATTTGACCTTACCTATGTTGGCGAGGATGGCGAGAAGCACCGCCCTGTGATGCTGCATCGAGTGGTGTATGGCAGCATTGAGCGTTTCATCGGAATTTTGATCGAAAACTATGCGGGTGCTTTCCCAACATGGCTTGCACCGGTTCAGGTGAAGCTCCTCCCAATCACGGACAAGCACATGGATTATGCTTATGAATTAAAGAACAAGATGTTTGCCCTTGGGCTTCGTGCAGAAGTAGATGCCCGCAATGAAAAGACGGGTTACAAGATTCGTGAGGCACAGGTCAAGAAGATACCGTATGCTCTGGTTATTGGTGACAAGGAAATGGAGGATAAGACGGTAAATGTCCGCAGGTATGGTGAAAAAGACAGCAATACTATGGACGTGGATGCCTTTATTGCCATGATCCAAGAGGAGATCCGCACAAAAGCTGACCGTAAATAAAATAAGATGACCAAGAAATAAGGGAGAGCCGTTTGCCTTGCAGCTTCTGCTGTCAGGCCAAATGGCTTTTGCTTTTGGCGGCAGATAGAGGGCAGTGAGACAAGCTGGCTTTTCATGGTGTGACAAATTACTTTCTGTATGATAGAATAATGATTTATAGAGCATGGGAAAGGTCGGATAGAAATGGCAGATGGGAAGCTCCATCGTTTTTATAAGCTGTTGGTTTATGGCTGTCAAATGAATTTTGCAGAAGCCGAGCGTATGGAAGGACAGCTGAGATCCATTGGCTATGAAGCAACGGATTCCATGGAGGAGGCAGATCTTGTCTTGATCCATACTTGCTGTGTCCGAGAGACTGCAGAGGACAAGGTTTATGGAAAGATCGGAGAGGTCAAGAACTGGAAGCGGAAAAAGCCAAGCTTGATCTTCGGCATTACTGGCTGCATGGCGCAAAAGGAGGCAGATCGTCTTATCAAGCGTGCGCCGCATATTGATTTCGTTCTTGGTACGGCACAGGTGCAGGAGCTGGCACAGGCAGTGCGTGATATGGAGAGAGAACGCAGGCATTTTGTTGACGTGGATATGGAGAGGACGGATATTTTAGAGAATCTTCCCGTGGAGCGCAAGGGGACGCTTTCTGCTTGGATTCCCATTATGTATGGCTGCAATAATTTCTGTACCTATTGCATTGTCCCGTATGTGCGGGGACGGGAGCGGAGCCGTCTTCCGGAGAATATCTTGAAGGAAGTGGCAGATGCCGCAGCTGCTGGATTTCAGGAAATCACGCTCTTGGGACAGAATGTGAATTCCTACGGAAAGGATCATAAAAAGGCTGACTTTGCAGAGCTTTTGAAAATGGCAGATGAGGTTCCGGGAATTCGCCGTGTTCGTTTTATGACATCGCACCCAAAGGATCTGAGCGATAAGGTCATTGATGTTATTCAGAATGGAAAGCATATTTGTGAGCATATTCATTTGCCGGTACAGCATGGAACGAACTCCATGCTCAAGGCGATGAATCGTGTCTACACGGCAGAGAAGTATCGTGACTTAGTTCGCAGAATCCGTGAGAAGCTGCCGATGGCTGCTTTGACGACGGACTTGATCGTTGGATTTCCGGGAGAGACTGAGGAAGATTTTGAAGGCATGGTGGATTTCCTAAAGGAGATCCGTTATGATTCGGCATACACCTTTATCTACTCTAAGCGTTCCGGAACGCCTGCGGCAAGCATGGAAAACCAAGTAGATGAGGAGATCAAGAAGCAAAGACTGCAAAGGCTTATGGATGTGCAGAATGAAATCAGCAGGGAGATCAATGAATCACTGAAAGATCAAATGTTTGAAGTGATGGTGGAGGGACCCAGCAAAAACGACGATCTGGTGTGGACAGGGCGTACTCGAACAAATAAAATCGTTCTCTGGAAGCACGGTGATGAAAAAGTTGGAGATTTTGTTACGGTAAAGATAACGCACCCGCAGACATGGGTGCTGAAGGGTGAACTTGTGTGAGGCTTAGGAGGGACGAGCGTGTCCTTCCTTTCTTTTGTTTAGGAACGGTGGGGGAATTATGGAGCTTACGCCTATGATGCGGCAGTATCTTGCTGCAAAAGAGAAGTATCCGGGGACGATTCTTTTCTTTCGGTTGGGTGATTTTTATGAAATGTTTTTTGATGATGCAAAGCTGGCGGCAAAGGAGCTTGGCCTGACCTTGACCAGCAGGAGCGGGGACATGGAGAAATCCCCGATGTGCGGTGTTCCGTACCACGCTGCGGAGAGTTACATCAATAAGCTGATACGAAAGGGCTACAAGGTGGCGATTGCTGAGCAGATCGGAGATCCAAAGGCAAAAGGACTGACACAGCGGGAGGTTATCAAGGTCGTAACACCGGGGACGGTTCTTTCGGAGGAGGCATTTAGGGACGCACAGAATAATTACATTGCCCTGCTTTACGAAAAAGAGGAGGAAATCATACTGGCAGGGGCAGATGTTTCAACGGGAGAATGTTTTTATGGAATCTATCGGGGGCAGGATAGGCTGCAAATGCTCTTGGATGAGCTTTACCGCCTGATGGTGGCAGAGCTTCTGCTGGTTGGGAATATTTCCTTTCAGGAGAAGCTTCGGGAATTTATATCGCTTCGCTTGCCAAGTTGTGCATTTACTTTATTGGAAGGTATTTCAAAGGCAGCAGAGGATCGTATCGTTGAGCATTTTGACTTGAGCCAGCGTCCCAAGGAAGAAGATGCCAAGGCAGCAGTTGCAACTCTTTTGGATTATCTCCATGAAACCGTCAAGACGGATTTGTCCCATCTTTCCCGATTGAGTTATTTGGACGTTTCTGAAAGCCTGAGGCTGGATAATTATACGCTCAGAAATTTGGAGATTACGAGGAATCTTAGGGACGGCGGGAAAAAGGACACTTTGTTTTCTGTATTGGATTTTACACAGACAGCGATGGGAAGCCGTCTTTTGAAAAAGTGGCTGGAAGCACCTCTTTTGGATGTGGCAAAGATACAAAACAGACTGGATGCTGTGGAGGAGTTTGTCAAGGGATTTGCACTTCGCAAGGAGATACGGGAGGCTTGCAGGGAAATTCATGATTTTGAACGCCTGTTGACGAGAATCGAGGTGGGGACGGCAAATGCGCGTGATTTGATCGCATTGAAGCTGTCGCTTCGTTCCCTGCCCAAGATCCGTCAGCTTTTGTCATCGGCAAAATCACGGCTTTTGCTGTCCTGCCATGAAAACATGAATACCTATGATGATCTGGTGGATCTGCTGGAACGGTCTATCATCGAAACGCCGGGGATTACCCTTCGGGAGGGCGGCATTATCAAGGACGGGTATTGCACTGAGCTTGATGAATACCGCCGCATTGCGCGTGACAGCAAGAGTATGCTTCAGGAGATGGAGGAACGCGAAAAAGAAGCAACTGGAATCCGCACGCTTAAGATAGGATACAACAAGGTATTTGGCTATTATATCGAGGTACGCAACAGCGGAACGGAGCGGGTGCCTGCCCACTATGTCCGCAAGCAGACGCTTGCCAATGCGGAACGGTACATCACAGAAGAACTCAAGGAGTTTGAAACGAAGATTCTGGGGGCGCAGGAAAAGATCGTGCAAATGGAGTACCACCTCTTTTCGGAGGTTCGGGAGGAGATCAAGTCGCATTTGCCAAGTATTCAGGAAACGGCACGCAGGGTAGCTTTGGTTGATGTGCTGGAAGGACTTGCTGAGGCGGCAGGTGCATATAATTACGTTCGCCCACGGATTACGACAGACGGAGAGATCCATATCAAGGATGGACGGCATCCTTTGGTGGAAAGAATTTTGACGAAGGATATTTTCGTTTCAAATGATACGAGGCTCAACCATCGCGACTGTGAAACGATGCTGATCACTGGCCCCAATATGGCAGGAAAATCTACCTACATGCGGCAAGCTGCACTTTTGACGCTTATGGCACAGGTGGGGAGCTTTTTGCCTGCGAGGGAGGCGGCAGTTTCTCCTGTGGATCGCATTTTTACTCGTATTGGGGCAAGCGACGATCTGGTGAGCGGACAAAGTACCTTTATGGTGGAAATGAATGAGGTGTCACAGATCCTAAAATATGCAACGAAGGACAGCCTTGTGATTCTTGATGAGATCGGGCGGGGGACGAGTACCTTTGATGGCATGAGCATTGCCCGTGCTGTCATAGAGTATTTGGACAAGAAGGTTCATGCAAAGACCTTGTTTGCAACGCATTACCATGAATTGACGGATATGGAAAATGACCATATCAAGAATTTTTGCGTGGCAGTCAAGGAGCGTGGGACGCAAGTAGCCTTTTTGCGCCGAATTGTGGCAGGCAGTGCGGATAAGTCCTATGGTATTCATGTGGCACGATTGGCAGGGCTTCCCAAGGCAGTTACACAGCGGGCGCAGGTGATCCTTGAAGGTTTAGAAAAAGGAAGTTCCTTGAAGGAGCCTTTGAAGAATGGCAAGATGGAGCCTGTGGAAGCTTCGAAGCAGGAAGAACCATCGCTCTTTGCGTCAGGTTTGAGTGATGCAGTTTTGGCATTGGATATTATGACCATGACACCTTTGGAGGCTCTGAATGAGCTTTATAAATTGCAGGAGCAGGCTAGGAGGGAGGCAGGAAAACAATGAGCAGTATTCAGGTACTCGATGATAATACCATCAATAAGATCGCTGCTGGCGAAGTAGTGGAACGTCCTGCTTCCGTTATCAAGGAATTAGTCGAAAATTCTATGGATGCAGGAGCAACGAGGATCGAGGTTGAGATTTTGGCAGGCGGCATTGGCTGTATGCGCGTGACCGATAATGGGAAGGGCATGAGCATGGAGGACGCAAGGCTTGCCATTCAGCGCCATGCAACCAGCAAGATTCGAAAGGTGGACGACTTGAATGTTATAGGAACCTTGGGATTTCGAGGCGAGGCATTGCCAACGATAGCCTCGGTGTCTAGGTTTTCCCTGCGAACCCGTCAGGAGGGCAGTGAGCTTGGGACGCAGGTGCAGATCACGGGAGGCAAGGTAATCGACATTCAGGAAACGGGCTGCAATATCGGAACGACAGTTCAGGCAGAGGACTTGTTCTTTAATACGCCGGCTCGCAAGAAATTTTTGAAAACGAACCATACGGAAGCAGGAAAAATCAATGATTTCCTTATCAAACTGGCACTTTCCCGTCCCGAAATTACCTTTCGCTTTCTGAACAATGGAAAGACTGCGATAGAAACTCCTGGCAATGGGAATTTGTATGATACCATTCAGAGCATTTATGGTATTTCCACAGCACAGTCCCTTTTGGGAATCAGCTTGGAAAGCGAGGACATTTCCATATCAGGATATCTTACGAAGCCATCCATGCTCAAGAGCAGCCGTGCGTGGCAGACCTTGATCGTGAATGGGCGAATCATCCAAAATCGAGCCATCTTCAAGGCAATCGACAATGCCTATAAGTCGATGGTTCCAAAGTCTGGATTTCCCTTGGCGGTATTAAATATCAAAGTACCGCAGAATACAATAGATGTTAATGTTCATCCGCAGAAAAGCGAGATGAAATTTGAGAATGAAAGTCATGTGTTTCAAGCTGTTTACAAGGCTGTTATTGATGCGGTTCGGCCTGTGGGCCAGTCCTTGCAGCAGGCAGCGGCTATCGTTCAGAAGCCGGAACGCCACTACAGCATGGAACCCATGCAGTTCGTGCCGGCAGCGGTACCGCTTGCTGAGACTGCTGCGAAACCACGAAGCTGTGGGAGCATATCTGTTGGGGGAAGGGAGACTGTTTTTGAGGCAGTTTCTGCAAAGAACACAACGATGGATATTCCTGATCAGGGGGAAACGCCGTCTTCCTTGCAAGCGGAAGGGGAGCTTGTACAAGGAGAAGGAACAGCCTTGACAGGGAAAGCCCTTACGGTTCAAGAAGATATATTCCCTTTCGGGGAAAAGAAAAAAAGACTTTCCTTGGAAGGAGAGCTTCAGCCTATTGGACAGGTGGATCTTTGCTATATTGTTGCAAGGGACTTGAAAGGGCTTTATATCATTGACCAGCATGCGGCACATGAGAGAATTCTTTATGACAGGTTTTCTGCGCAGGCAGAGGGGATTCCGTCCCAGCAGCTTTTGATGCATTTGATTTTGAGCTTTGACAGCAAGGAAACGGAGCTGATTGAAAAGAACCAAGAGCTTTTTTGCCATTTGGGTTTTTCGATGGAAGCAAGCGGCAGGAAGGAATTTCGCTTGATGGAGGTGCCGGCAGATATTCCAGTCGGGGAAGCGGAGGAAGTCATACGGGAGATTTTAGTAAATTTGACAGAAATGCATGAGGTTTCCGCAAAGGAGATCCGCCATCAGGTTCTGGCAACCACGGCATGCCGTGCCGCTATCAAGGCAGGTGAGGAACTGAGCCTGCGTCAAATGCAGATCGTTTTAGAAGAACTTTCCCATACGGCTTATCCCTATACTTGTCCGCATGGCAGACCTACTGTTTTAAAGTTTTCCAGTGAGGAACTGGCAAAAATGTTCAAGCGGACGGGGTTTTGAAAAGGGGAGGAAAATGACACTAAAGGCAGTATGCACGACTGGAAGAAAATATCATGAGGAAAGCGTCAGGCTTGCCCAAAAGACCGCTCAAAGGCTTGCGATCCCTTACGTCAAGAGAAATAACGAATCCATACAGGAGCTGCGAAAGCTTTACGGATGTGAAACGGTCTTGGTCGCAAAGAAGGGGCTGCTTCTTTTGGAAACCTTGTCGGGAGAACTTTTTTTTCATCCCAATATGGCACATCTCCGTATCAAGAACCTTCGGCTGGGGCAGGAGGATCACATGGTATCTGCCATGAAGCTGGAAACGGGAATGAAGGTTTTGGATTGCACGCTTGGGTTTGGTGCAGATGCTATTGTGGCAAGCTATGCTGTTGGTGCTGAGGGAAGCGTGACGGGAGTTGAGATAAAT
>JAZLHW010000012.1:0-21187 GCA_045617105.1 Selenomonadaceae bacterium
GGCGTGACCCTTGGATCCCCCCCCCTAAGCTTTGCAAACTCCTCCCACTCTTCCCTTGCTTCGGGATGCCCCGTAAAATGCTTTTCCAGCATTTCATCTGCATTCATATACATAGAGCGAAACTTGTAGCAGACAAAATCCTTATTGTTCCGTCCGATGCGCTTCTGCCGAAAAAGCACAGGCCCCGGACTGTCCATAAAAATCAAGAAGGAAATGCCCAGCCCGATCGGCACGATCCCCAAGAGGAGAATACAGCTGACCACCACATCAAAAAAACGCTTGAACATGCGATTTTTCCACTGTGCCAAATTATTATGCACCCGAAGAAGCATAAGCCTCGAATCCACCAAGGTTTCTATGTCGATCGTTCCGACTGGTGCTCCCAGAAGATCCGGCACAAAGGACACATTCTTTACAAGCGGCTGTATCCTATTGACAAGCTCCACCTGCTTTTCCGAGGAAAGCCCTGGCACAGCAATAATGACCTCCCTCACGCCCGTCATCCGAATGACACGCTCAATGTTCTCAAAGCGGCCAAGGATACGGACTCTGTCCCGAATCGGTGATTCCTCGGGATGATCCTCGATAAATCCCAAGATCCGATACCCAAAACCGGAATCATGCTCAAAAGAATCCAAAACCAGTTCCGCTGTCCTGCCCGCTCCAATGAAAAGCACAGGTATCTGAAACAGCTTGCGTTCATTGATATACCGCTTAAAAAAATACCGCCCCGACAAGATAAACAAAAAGGAAAAAATTCCTGTCATTCCAACAAAGAGCCTTGAAACGACCTCTGCCACCTTGCCAAAATACATCAGCATCGTAATCGTCAGAACACTGTAAAACACAGCCCAAAACACGTTTTGCGCCATCTTCCAGAACGGAACGCTCCGCATATGTGCTTCCGAGGAATGCAGGAAGCACAGGAAGATCGTTGGCACAATAACATATAAATAAACCGGAGGTATATAAAAAAGCTCATTGGCGATCGGAAGCCATGTATTCCTCAACCGATAGGAAAGGTATTCTGCTCCCACGACCATAGCATAGTCCAAAATGACAAGCAATACAGACAAGATTCCATCTGCATAACGATCGAAGAACCATTGCAAACGAACTAACACACTGTTTGTTTTCATATTCAAATCACCCTCAAAGGAAAAATGCACGAACACGCCATTTTACATGCTCATACATTTATCATATCATAGACAAGAAAAGAAACCAACCGCAGCCAGTCCTTTTTCATCCTAAATTCTTCTTTTCCTCTGCTTGCCCTCCCCGATAAGTAACTATAAATCTGCAGCGGCATTCGATTCCATAAAAAGATCGCTCTATGGATCCAACTATCACCCGATCCTTTTTGCATTCTTCCGGTTGCTTTCCGCCAGAATATAATGCGGCCGCTTCTTGCTCTCCGTATAGATTTTTGCCACATACTGTCCCATCACGCCCATGCAAAAGAGTTGGATCCCTCCGATGAATACCACGGCGCAGATCATGGAAGCCCAGCCCTGCACAGGATCTCCAAAAAAGATCTTCCTCACAATGATAAACATAAGGATAAGAAAGGCAAGCAGAGTAAGCGACACACCAAAGCCAGAAACCGCTGTCAGCGGCACCTCAGAAAAACTGATGATTCCATCGACTGCATACTTGAACAGCTTCCAAAAGCTCCACTTCGTTTCCCCTGCAACTCGTTCCAAATTCTCATAGGGAAGCCAATAGGTACGAAAGCCGATCCAGCCAAAGATCCCCTTGGAAAAGCGGTTGTTTTCCCCCATGGAAACGATCGCTTCCACCATGTCCCGCTTCATCAACCGAAAATCCCTTGCACCGTCCACGATATCCGCATCAGAGATCTTGTTCATGAGCCGATAGAACCTTCTGGCAAAAAAGGAACGTATCCTCGGCTCTCCCTCCCTGTTCATGCGGCGAGTTGCCACGCTGTCATATTCCCCGGACTCCAGCCGCTCCAGCATCTCAGGCAAAAGTGCCGGAGGATCCTGCAGATCTGCATCCATGACTGCCACATAATCTCCCAGTGCATGGCAAAATCCGGCATACATCGCCGCTTCCTTGCCAAAATTCCGAGAGAAGGAAAGGTAGCTCACATGGTTATCTCCCTCTGCCAACGACCTCAAAATTTCCAGTGTGCCATCCTTGGAGCCATCATTCACGAAAATCAATTCGTAATCGCAGTCCAGTCCCTGCAAGACAGGAATTGCCGCATCATAAAACTTTTGCAGCGACTCCTCCTCATTGTAGCAGGGAATAATGAGCGACAGCATTGTATTTTTCACTATTACCGCAACCTCCCATCAGGCTTTTGAGCCTCTGCTATACCTTCCTGCCTCGACCTGCATCGTCCAGCAGCTCTGGATGCCTTACCAGCCATCCGGTCAGCTCGCACCATGCCTCCCGCTCCTCAGCAAACCTCGTTTCCTCCACGGTATTCAAGAGTTTCCCCGAAACGGCAAGCTCCTGCGAGGTTCCATGCCGATAGTCGCCGAGCCGATCCTCCGTTATCCAGCAATACGGCGTAACAGCATACTCTATTTTATCCGTAAGGCTTGGCAAAATTGAATAATACGAAAAATCCTCCGGTGCGATCAATTCTATCAAGGTCGGCAGGATATTCATATGGCAGCCGATCGTATTGCCTGCCAGCATGTCCTGCGTCAGCTCCCTGTGGTACATGGCAAAGGAGGTCAGCACCTCCTCCCGAAGATTCGGCTCGGAGCGCGGCACGACACCATACTCAAAGGGAATTGCCCCCATCGAATGATCGCCCGTTACGACAAACAAGCTATCAGGAAACCGTACCTTCATACGCTCAATGAATTTTACAAGGCACTGATCCGCATACCAAATACCTGCCATCTTGCGGCGCGTCTTTTCATCCCAGCCCTTCGCCTGCGGAAGCTCCGGCATCAATTTCTCAATGGAAAATCCATATTCCTCATAGGGCATGTGATAGGGGCCATGGTTCGAGGTCGTATAAAGGAAATGAAACGACGGCACATCCTCTGCCTCGATCCGCCTTGCCGCTTCCTCCAAGAACACATGGTCATAGATCCCAAGCCAAGTCCTTGGTGCATCCTTGGGGCAGATTTCCGTTCCGCCATAGCAGGCATCAAACCCAATCGCAGGTGCGAAATGCTCCAAGCTTCCCCAATTCAGTCCGCCGCCATACCAAAATTCTGCACGGTAGCCCAACCGCTTCATCTGGAGCGGCAGGGAGGTCGGCACGTTCCCATACCAAAAATCCTTGTTCTCGTTCAGTTCCATATCCGCATCATAGATTCCCGTCAGCAGGCTCACAAGAGACGGCTGGGAAATCATGCCTGCAGACAGGAAGTTCTGCAGAAAAACAGCATGCTCGTCCTTGCGAAGCTTCTCGCTCCCCTCCATCAAATGAAGCTTTCGGTAAAGCTCGTCAAAGGGTGCTTGGGCATGGCTTTCTCCCAACAGGAAAAAGACATGCGAGGGCTTTTTTATTCTTGCTCCCCCTGCCGTCCTCCGAAATTGCAGCAAAGGATTCTCTCCCTTCACGATCCCTTCCTTCAGCACAGGCTGCAGAATCTTCTCTGCCTCCTCATCCGTATGCATCAAGGCATCGCTCACGGAATGTTTCCATGCAAACTCCAAAGCGATCAAGTCATCCATCGTTGCCTTGGCAAGAAAAATATCGTCCTTGACAATTTTGGGCACTTCATCCCATTCCGGCTTTCGGCTATGGTGCAGGGTTCCGCCATAGCGAAACCAATAAAAAAGCAAAATCGCTCCAAGGAAAACTAATGTATTTAGCCCGTATTGCAAAAACGGCGAGGAAAGTGCCGCATAGGGAAGCCTTGGCAAATAAAGAAGCTCCTTTGCCACTGCCGTCCATACGAAAAGATAGGGAATGCAGCCCAGCAAGATCCGTCCCCCATGATTCTGATGGAAAAATATATCCGCAAAGTTCTTCTTGTCCGCATGAAGCCCCAGCTTGATGGTCGGATTGAACACGTCATGGAAGTGAAAATAGAAGATCCACTTTCCAAAAAATGCAAAATAAAGCACCGTCAGATAGGTACCCAGCAGCGAGACACGAACAGAATCCGAAATCTCAAAATAAGCAGGCAAAAAGGCTGACGGCAGGCTTACGGTCAGCATCAGCACAAGAAAAACATACGCATTGAAATCCATGCCCCACCAAAAGCCATAGCGAAAGCATTCCCACCACTTGCGCCACTCTCCCACAGGTGACTTCTTTGGTCCAAAGCGAAAAATAAACAGGTAACGAAAACAGGCACAGACCACGGGAGGAATACAAAAAATCAAAAAGTCAGCCTGAATTCCATGAAAAAATAAGGAAAACATATTCTACTCCTCTAACTGCCATAATTCCTCTGCTTTAACATATTCACCCAATCATCGCCGCCAAAGATGGCTAGTGGATACACTTCTGTAATTTTCTTCCTTCCAAGCTCCCATCAAAACATTCCCTTCTTTCCTGCCTCAAGCCTCGCTGCCAAAAATGCTGTTCCGCAAAGCAGCCAATATTCCCTCATGATAGGCACTTGATTCAGATTCGTGTCCGTCAGCCCCTCCAGCTGGAGCCCTGCAAATACCAAGATCATCATAAGTCCATACGGAAAAGCTGACTTTTCCAATCGCCAAAGCCGATAAAATCTCCACAGAAAATATCCATGCATCAGGAGAAACACCGAAAATCCGAGAAGCCCGCCCTCTGCCAAGTTCTTCAGCAAATTGTTGTGCGGATGCCCATGACCCGACCACGGATCTGCCGGATTCACGGCACGTTCCTTTGCCAACGGTGAAATATATTCCGTATTGTAGAACCAGCCAAACATATCCATTCCTACCCCCGTCAGAGGGTAGTCCCTGAAAATTTCCGTTGCCGCCTGCCACATCAGCAATCGCTCGCTGTTGCTCTGAAAACTAGGATCTGCCATAGTCAAAACTCGATCGTGGAAGGACGGCAATACCGCAAACCCCGCCCCAGCTGCCACGGAAACCGCCACAAAAAACGCCAATATCTTTTTCCGAAACCTTTTGTGGCAGCATGCATAAAGAACCAAAACTGCCAAGAATGCCAACCAGCCGCCGCGCGTTCCGGAAAGAACAAGTGTCACGAAAGACAGCACAGCCGTCAGCCGCAAAAAATTCCCTGCCGCCCCACGCATATACTCACGCATTGACGTAAAGGACAGAATAGGGATCGCCATCAGCATATTGCTTGCCAAAAAAGTCGGCGAATGGCTCAACCCAATGGGACGACTCCCCCAGCCATAATCCCAAGCATTTGCATATTGCCAAAGTGCCGTACAGTCATTGATGAATACAGAAGCACCAAAAGCCAGCCAAAGCCACTTCAGCTGCCATTTATGCCTGATGTAGAGCATTGCAAAAAAAAGCGGAAGAAAGCGATACGATGCCCCCAAAAGCTCCCGAAGGCTGTGCCATGCATCTGCGGAGCAGATCGAGATCACTGCCCACACGGCAATATAAGCAAGGAAAACCTTGCCTATGCCAGTATCCACCCGTGGAAATTTCTTCGCACGAAAAGCCTGCACGAGCATCACTGCAGTACCAAGACCAATCGCCGTGCTTGTGCCGCCTGTCGATGTGTTGATCGACAGCATCATCAGCATCAATACGACAAACATCCACTTGTCATATCCACTCAATGACTTCCACATCGTTTCCTATCCCCTCACCTTCATGCCGTCCGGCAGCTGCGATAAAATCTTCTCACATTCCTCAATCACTCTGTCCGGCAATAAGTTCCATAAGCATCTGGGTTTTGGTGCATACAGGCATTCCTCTGGTCTGCAGGTGCAGGGACAACATGCCTCATTCGTCGTGAGAGCTCTTGCCTCCTCGCTTGCTGGGTGCCATCGGTCTGGATGCGTACAGCCATACAAAACGACCATAGGCTTTCCTGCCGTCGCAAGTACATGGGCAGCACCGGTATCTACCGTAAGAAACAACTGACATTCCTGAATCAAGGCAAGCAGGTCAACGATCGATGTGTCACCACAAAAATTAGCGACCTTCAAAGAACTTCCGCACAACTTGCCGATCTGAGCGATCACTTCTTCCGCATATTCCCTGTCATTCGGCGCTCCAACAATAAAAAATGCGGCATCATATCGTTCGGACAAGCTTTTCACTGCCTCCGCAAAATACTCCTTCGGCCACGTTTTTAGAGGAAACGTCCCCTTGACGCAAAGAGCAATTCGATAGCTCGCCCTCGGCAGTCTTGCCAAAAGCCCCTTTGCCTTGCTCTCGTTTTCAGGTCTTACACATGCCATAACGGGCATGGCATGCTCCTTGCATCCCGTGAATTTCCTAATAATTTCCTGATAGGTTTCCCGCTGCAAAGTCTTGTTCAGATCATGTCCTATCGGTATCGTCTGCGTATAAAGCCACGTTACCTTACTTTTCTTATCATCAAAAACCTTGTTCGGACCGATCCTCTCAGGAATCCTTGCCAACCAACAAAGCAACGCCGGCCTCAATTTGCGGTCAAGAGAAACAGATAGATCAAAATTCCTCTGCTTTATTCTTTGCACCATATCCCGCATTTGTTTCCATGAACTTCCCTTGGCACGATAGTCAAAAACAATGACATCGTCTACCACGGGATTATCGCAGACCGCCTGCTGTACGGCAGGCTTTACCATCATGGTGATCCGTGCTGCCGGATATCTCCTGCGAAGCAATACTATAGCACTTGTCGTCAGCACTACATCACCCAAATTCACCAACGCATTTACTAAAATATTCTTATATTCCTTCATGAAGCCTCATTTCCATTCTAAGCAATATACAGCAACTCTATTTCCCTTTCCCAATGAGCTGCTCCAGCTTTCCAATGACCTGACTGTAATCGCAGTATTCCTGCATCAACCTATAGCCATTCCACTTCATTCTATCGCAATCTTCCTCATGTTCGATCAAATAGTTCAATCGTTCTGCAAATGCCGGAGCATCATCTACAGGAACCATGTATCCCGTTTCTCCATTCCTGATTACGTCCTCACAGCCGCCAATAGCACTGGTCACTGGTACCAAACCGCTGGACATTGCCTCGATCAACGAAGTTGGAAAGCCCTCATGCCTTGAGGGAAACATGTAAATATCCCCTAACGAATAGTATTCCTGCGGGGCATCGACCTCGCCAACGATCACAGCACTTCCATCCGTTCTCACTGCCATATCGTTCAATGCACGCAGCAATTCCTTTTTTCCTCCGCCAACGACAAAAAACTTTGCATCTGGATGCTTTTCATGCACCAGCGGCCATGCCTTTATCATTGTCCCAATTCCCTTGTCTTCCACGATCCTAGAGCAAAAAACCACGACCCTGTCTCCTGCACCCAAACCATGCCCTTCACGCATTTTTGCCTTTTCCTCAGGAGACGGCATCGCAAATTTTTTCATATCCAATCCTTGCGGCAAGACAGACACCTTTTCTGCATCAATTTTTCCATATTCGGAATACCCTTTTTGGATCTCCTTGGAAAGCGCAATATATCTGTCACATTTCGCAAATATCCTGCACCGCCAGTTCTCTTCCCTATGAAACAGCTCTGCCTTTCCCGTAAGCGACAAAGTCACAGGCTTTCCAGTCAATTTTGCAAAAAGAATTGCCCATACGGCAAAGGAAGGCCTTCCTATGATGTAATACGCATCTATGTCACGATGCGTCGTCAGCAATCGAATTATGATCTCCAGCCAACGAAATGGTGCATGCAGCCTGACTAGATCTATCCCCTCCAAACATTCCCTTGCCTTGGTAAAAAAATACCTTTTTTTCGCCATGATCGTCACGCTGTTCCCTCGCAAGATCAGCTGTTTGGCATGATTTTCTGCATGAAACTCCGCACCGCTCTTGGTTGGCATTCCATCTTTTGAAAACTTTTTCCCTACCGCAAAATCTTTCACTAACAAACAAATATGCAACGCAAAACCACCCTTCAGACAAAACAACTACACGAAATGGAAACGGCACCTTTGCCAAGCTTTCTCCTGCTCAGCGGAACAACGCCCCCATCTTTTCTGCGATCTGTGCATCCACATCGTCCTGAAAAGCAAACCTCTTTCGATAGACCGCCCTTTTTCGTGTCGGCACTTCCTCCATCGTCTTGCGGGCTTCCTCGAGAGGTACCTCATAAAATCTTGCATCCTCCGTCAAAAAACCTCCTGCTTCTTCCCAAAACTCACCGAAATCCGTCTTGAGCTTGCGGTTCCGCCTTACATGGTTGTTTGCATAATAGCCTTCATTCGATACGGCATAGATATGCTCTGCACCAAAGGCACGAGCCACCGCCATTGTCATATAGAGAATCAAATTCTTCGTCCGATAGCGATGACTGCGTTTTGTCATCTCCTTGACAATACCCTTGGCCCCCTCCATGTTCGGTCCCTGCATCGCACCGATCCAAAGCGAAACTTCCCCTGCCTTATTGGGAGCAAGCCAAAACATCATTTGGTAGAGGTGCTCCTTTCCCAGATTCATTTCTATGGACAAAAGTCCTTCCTTTCGTTGCCCTGCCTCAAAACAAAGAACCGCATACCAATCCAGATCTGCTTCCTGCGAGCGCCATATTTCATAGGTATCTGCCAAGGAAAGCGACAAAAAATATTCTTCCTTCAGTTTTTCCTGCAAAAAGGAGTAATGCGCACAGATCAAAGCTGCCCGCTCATCAAATGTTGACTTATTGTAAAAGAAAGCACGCGTTGCCTGTTCCATCGGAAACGGATTCTTCTCCAGCATCCTCCTGCGAAGGGGATCTTCTTCAAAGTATCTCAGCAAGCGATGCATATCACTCCTATGAAGAAGAGTCCTTGCCAAAAAAATTGCCATGCGCCTCTTCTCCCTTGGGTTCTTCAAATCATAGATTTTCTTCCCCAACGTCACAAATTCTTTCACTGCTTCTCACCTGTCCCCCGATTTCTGGCCTCCAGCTTCACATACTTTGTCAGCGTATAAAAAAAATGGTACAAGCACAAAAGAAAGCCAAGCCGCCCATCCAAAAAACCAAGCTTTACAATATACGTTTGAAAAAAGGCATATGCTGCATGAAACAAGCCTCCTGCCAAGCCGACATGCCTGCCCTGTTCCTGCAGCTTCTGCGCCATCATAGTTGTATACTGATTAAATTTCTCAAAATATTGCTCCCAGTTCCTATCGGCATAATGATAAGCCGGCTTCTTCATCTGCCGAACAGGAAGCTGGACTTCCGGATGCTCATGCACCACGCCCACCCACGTTACGCTGGTTCTTGGAAACAGCCGAAGCACTCGGTCAGGACGATACACACCATGCCGCATCGCCTGTCCCATCACGACACTCAGCCTTTGCATCGAACCAGCTATGGGTTCATTCTCCCTTACGATGGCACAGATCTCCTCACGCAAGCCATCGGTAACCCGCTCATCGGCATCTAAATATAATACCCAGTCCGTCTCCAGCACCGTCAAAGCAAAATTGCGCTGTCCTGCAAATCCAGCCTCGCCCATCGGATGCAGGACAACTTTTGCCCCCTGTGCCTTTGCCAACTCGCAGGTAGCATCCCCACTTCCTGAATCCACCACGAGAATTTCGTCCGCAAAGCGCACGCTTTCGATGCAATCAACGATATTCCTTTCCTCATTCCTTGCCAGTATCACTACGGCCAATGTAGGCTTCATATCATACTCCTAAAATCTTCTCTATGCGTCTTGCAAAATTTTCAGGCGAAAACACCTCAGCAGCTCTCGAAAGCTCCGCCGCATATTCCCCGCTTCGCCCATCAAAATGATTGATGCAATCTTCCAACACCCGACGAAGATCTTCCATGTCACCACTAGAAAAGGTTTCCCCTATGTGAAAATCCCGAAACACCTCAGGATTCAAATCATCGCTCGCAATCACAGGCCGCTCACAGCCGATCGCCGTAAAAAGCATTCCCCCCCAATGATAACGATACCGCGGTGCAGAATACGGCATCAGAAGGAGATCCATCGAAAGGATCGCCTTCTGCCATTCCTCGCCGATCAGCCCCCTGTGCAAGAACTCCATCTCCGAATGCCCCTGATATTTCGCTATGATCCGTTCAAAGTCCTCTGCATCCTCAGGGTGCATCGTAGACCCCTGCACGATCAATTTCACTGGTCTTGCATACGTTCCCTTTGCAAAAATCTCCAAGAAATCCTCCAGCCGTTTCTCCCTGCGGTACTGCCCGAAGAATCCGATCCTCAGAGGCTCATCCCGCTCCAGCTTCCGTGGAGGAGGAATTTCCCGCACATCACGCGCCGTATAGGTCGGAGGAAACATGGGAAAGACATTCTCCTGCTTCTCACCGAAGATAGAATCCTCAAAGGTCAGAACCGCCATACGAAGGTTCGGATTGCAAAGCAGCTTCTTTGCTTCTCTGAAAAACTTCGGTGCTTCTCCCGGATTGATACCATGCAGGACAAAAACAACCGGAACAGGTGAATGCCTCAAAATGTTCTTGGACAATGCACGCAAATAACGATAGGTCGAGGTCGGCACAATAATAGCATCAACGCGCCCTGCCTTGACCTCCTCAAACAACTGCCGATACCACTTCTGCCGATGCATTTCCCTGCGGAATGACCAAATCAGCTTCTTGAGTCCCCTCACATTCGTATAGGAAATCACCTTCCCCTTGAGTCTCTTAACAGGAACATGATAGTCAAAGCTAAAAACAAAATCCTCCGGCACATAAAAAGAGACCTCATGTCCCAGCTTTTGAAATTCCTCAACAATGATCCGGTCAAAATCCACCTCATGACCGCCAGGTGTCATGATATTCTCAAAAATCGCCAGACGCATGTGCCTCTCTTCCTCTCCATTTCATTTCAGCATTCTTCGCAATGTTTCAAGCAGGCTTCCGCCTTCATAACGAATTCCCTTTACGCCTGCATTTTCAGCACACCTCATGTCGCTTTCCGTATCTCCGACAAAAAAGGATCTCTCTTTATCAATATCGAATCTCTCGCAGGCAAGGTTCACCATCTTTGGGCTTGGCTTGCGGCAATCACAAGCAAAGGAATACCCTGCCACAGTCCCTTTTTCATGGTGCGGACAGTAATAGAGGGCATCCAAATGAGCATCCTGCTCCTTCAGCTCCTCATTCATCCAGTCATAGACCTTCTTTACGTCCTCCTCCGGATAATATCCTCGTGCAATGCCGCTTTGATTCGTTACGAGAATCGCAAGATATCCCCTGTCGTTCACATACTTGACTGCCTGTTTCGCATCTTCAATCCAAACGAAATCCTCTGGTCGATGCAGGTAATGGATATCCACGTTCAAGGTTCCGTCACGGTCAAAAAAGACCGCCTTATTCCCCATAACTGAAATATCCTCCAGCTTCCAAGAAATCACAATATTCCTTGACAGCATCCTTCATGTCATAGAAGCCTTGGTCATAGCCAGCCGCCAAGAGATTGGCATTATCCGACTGCGTAAAGTTTTGATACTTGCCGCGAAGCACCTCCGGAAACTCCCGATATTCGATCCTTCCTTTTCCCAATGCATCGATGACTGCCTGTGCCGCCTCATTGTAGGTATGTGCCGTACCCGTGCCGCAGTTGTAGATCCCGCTCGGTCCCTTCTGCTCCCAAAACCAAAGATTGACATTCACGACGTCCTTGACATAGACAAAATCCCTGCGCTGCTCACCGTTGCCGTAGCCATCCGTCCCCTCAAAAAGACGGGCAACTCCCGTAGACTTCACCTGATGGTAAAGCTGGTAAAAGATGGACGCCATTTTCCCCTTGTGATGCTCCTGCGGGCCATAGACATTGAAATACTTCAGACCTACGATACGGCTCCTTGCCTCTGGAAGCACCTGCCGAACATAGCGGTCAAAAGCAAGCTTCGAGAAGGCGTAAGGATTCAATGCATCCTCGCAGGCATCTCCCTCCGTGAATCCGTTTTTTCCGCTGCCATAGGTCGAAGCCGAAGACGCATAGAAGAACGGGATACGGTGCTGCATGCAAAAATGCAGGAGCGACTTGGAATACTCATAATTCACACGCATCATGTAGTTGACATCATATTCCATCGTATCCGAGCAGGCACCCTCATGGAATACGGCATCAATATCCGTCCCATCAAAGTTGTCCTCCTCAATGCTTTGCAGGAAATCGTCCTTGTGCTGGTAGTCAATGAACCGCAAGCCTCTCAGATTCTTGTAATTTGCCCCGTCTTTAAGATCGTCCACGATCAAGATATCCGTCCTGCCGCGGCGATTCAATTCCTTTACCAAATTGCTGCCGATAAAGCCAGCTGCTCCCGTCACGATAATCATATTTCTGTCCTCCTCTTACCTATCCCAGCTTATCCTTCGTTTCGCTCCATGTTCCATCACCAATAGCGCAATATCTCCATATAATTTCATCATGCTGTCTGTTCTTCCAATGCCCTCATCAATTCTTCGCGGCTGACCGCATACGTTCCAAGCTTCGCCACGACGACGCTTGCCGCCAAGTTCGCCAAATATGCACCATCCGCTGCCTTAAGCCCGCCTGCCAATGCCATAGCAAAAACCGCAATCACGGTATCACCTGCACCGGAAACATCAAATACCTCCTGCGATTTCGTAGGAATGTGTACTGCATCGTCTTCCCGAACAAGGGATATTCCCTTTTCTGAACGAGTCGCAATGATATTTTTCAGCTTGTACTTGCGCATTGCATAATGTGCCGCACGCTCTACCGCCCGATCTTCATTTTTGATCGGGTCAAGCAGGATCTCGTTGATCTCCTTCATATTTGGCGTAATGTAATCCGCAAAGGAGTATTTCGTCCACTGGTTTCCCTTGGGATCAATGACGACTGGCACACCATGCTCGTGGCTTTTCTTGATGATCCACTGGCAGTTTTCCTCCGTGCACGCACCCTTCCCATAATCGGAAATGATGACACAATCCAAGCTCTCATTCAAACGTTTTTCTATGTTTTTTCGAAAAGCATCCGCATATTCCCCTTCGGATGGACTCGTATCCTCGAAATCCAAACGCAGCATCTGTTGATGCGCTCCAATAACACGGATCTTGGTCGTTGTCGGATCATTAGTCGGAACCAACCCCGTAAAATCGATACCCCGTGCCAAAAACTTCTCCATCAGACTTTGGCAATGATAGTCATTTCCCACAAAGCCAACAATAGATGTCTGGCAGCCCAACAGGGCAAGGTTGTGTGCTACGTTCGCCGCTCCGCCCAAGGTCTCCTTCTCGCTCGTCACATGTGCGATCGGCACAGGTGCTTCAGGAGAGATCCGCTTGACCTCGCCGTAATAATACTTGTCCAGCATCACATCGCCTGCAACCAGTATCCTGCAGCGTCCCGTCTTTTCTGCGACAAAATCATACAAATCCTGTTTGTTCATCCCTTCACTCTCCTATCGCATTCCTGTATCACGCTTCAAATATTGCCAGATCCCCTGCTACAATTCTACAACACGGCATTTGTATTGTCCATCATGCGCAGGAAGCTCGCAGGCAGGCTTTCCTCCATATTCCTGCAAAAGCTCCGATACATAGCGCATAACAACATCCACGGGAATATTTTTCATGCAGGCCATATAATCCCTGCCCTTGCGGGGACACTCATGCATTCCGCAAGGGTGGCACAGCTCCGGTGTCTTTATCAAAATATCCTTGGCATCGTAAGGATAAAATCCCGGCACAGGCGATGAGCCAAACATCGTGACGATTGGAATATTCATCGCAACGCCGATATGCATAGGCCCGGAATCCGTTGTCAAAAGAAGGCAGCACCTCCTAAAAAGTGCTCCAAGCTCTGCAAGGCTGACTTTTCCCGTAAAAATGCGAACCAGAGATTCCTCGTCCCTTGCAGGCTGATAGTTCATCTGGCGGACGCAGTCCCGAACGATGCCCAAGTCCATCGGCCCTCCAAAAAATGCCACCGCATAGCCCGCTTCTACCAATCGGTCTGCACACTCCGCAAAGTAATCGGCGATCCAGCGCTTTGTCTTCCAGCTTGCACCGATATTGAACGCCACCACCTTGCTTCCTTCCCGAAAGTTTTCCTTCCAAAGCCTGTCTGCCACCTGCTCGGCATCCTCTGGGATCCACATTTCCAAGCCGCCGTCATCGATCTGCGTGACTCCTGCTGCCTTGACCAATACATCAAAATGCGAATGGATCTGATGCTTCACTGCTTTAAGGTTCGGCAGGACTTGATGAAACTTCATAGAAAAACAGGGCTTGCTGTAACCAACGATCCTCTTTGCTCCGCTGAATGCCGCCAGTGCCGATGCTCTCTCATTGCGGTGCAGGTTAATGACCAGATCAAAATGACGGTTCCGCACCATGGAAATGAACCGCACCATGCTCCGCATTCCCTTGTCCTTCCCCCGCTTGTCCATGAAAATGCATTCATCCACATGCTTGTTGCACCTCACGAGGTCGGCAAACCGCCAATCTGCCAAAAGTGTCAGCCGAGCCTTTGGATAATTCGTCCTCAGTGTCCGAAGCACGGGCGTTGTCAGCATGAGATCCCCCAGCTGCATCAAATTGATCACTAATATATTCTCGTACATGTCCTTCTCCTATCCTCAAGGAAGCTCCGTTCCTTTTTCCAACAGCCACCATGACAGAGTCCTCATGGCAGGAAGCACCTCCTGCATTTCTGACCTTGCGGCTTCCCTGCTTCCTGTATCTGCGTCCGGCAGGTATTCCATACGATCAGAATCCACGCTTCCCATCACGTTCTCTGTGATCCATACATCACGGTTGAACGCTGCCTTCGTCCCCTGTGTCATACTTTTTGCAATGGAATGATAGCGATACCCCTTCGGCGCAATCAGCTCCACAAGTGTCGGCACGATATTCGTGTGCCCACCCACGGCATTGCTCGGCAAAATATCCTTTGTCACACCCTGCCCGTACAGCACAAAGGGAACGCTTTGCTGCTCAAACATCGTTGGCTTCGTCGATGGGTTCATGCGAACTCCATGATCCCCTGTTATCACGAACAAGCTGTCCGGATATTTCTCCATCGTTCTTTTTACAAACTCTGTCACTACCCGATCCATATACCAGTAATGGCCAAGCTCCACAGCAAGCTCCTCCGAATTCTCCACATTGGGAAGCTTTGCCGTTCGTTCCCTCATACCCTCTAGGTCAAAGCCCTCTTTTGCAAGCTCCAAATCATAGGGTGGGTGATTCGACACCGTCATAACGAGATGAACCGTTGGCGGCTCCTCTGCCAAATGCTTTTCCAGTGCCGCAAAAAGCTGTCCGTCCGTTGTTCCCCATGCGTTCTGCTTCTCCGCTTGGTAATCCGGATATCCATAAAAGCTGTCAAAGCCCTGTGCTATGGCAAGTCGATTGATATTGTCCCATGATGGGACTCCGCCATACCAAAAATCCACTGCATAGCCAAGTCCCTTGAACTGCGACGCCATGGCTGTCGGATAGCTCATCTGAAAGCTCCTTGGCTGGTAATTGACACGAATATTGATCTCGCTGAGTCCTGTTATAAGTCCCGTAATCGCTACAGATGTAAAATCACCATTCGGCAAAAATGCTCTCGTATAGTATCCGCAATCCGCTTGTGCCAAGCTGCGAATACCATCGGCAGCATGCAGGCTCTCATACCTATCCAGCATCGGCCACTGTGCATAGGTTTCTCCCAAGATGATAAAAATATGTCTCGGCTTTGGGAGCCTCGCTCCCTCTGCCTCCTTTTCCAAACACTCTGTCAAAGAGTCAATACATGCCTTTCCTGTCAGCTTTTCTGCAAGCTCCCTGACGTGCTCCTTGTCCACACCGCTGATGTTGCCGCCTGCCATTTTTTCCTCCATGGAGCTTGCACGGTAAAGTGCCTGCACATCGTCCAAAATACATTCATTTAGGAAGGTGTCCTTCGTAACACCGGCATTTTCCCAATTGATTCCACGCGCATAATTAAAGCTTCCGCCAAAGCGCACGAACAGGGCAAAGAGAAAGGTTACAACAGCAAAAAACACGGACAACAAGGCTGTCTTTTTCCAAGAGTTTCCCGTTCCTTCTCTCTGGGCGGAAAAGAAGCGAGGGCATTCCAAGTTCCCTGCTTTCAGCCATTTTTTTAAAACGTACCATGACAGTGCCGTCAAGCCCGCAGCAACGGCCAGCCGCCAAAAAAGCCCATACTCCTGCACAGCCATCCAAAAAATAGCCGTCCTGTCATCATGAAAGCCCTGCACGACCTGCAATCCATAGGTCATGCCAAATTCCCGATAGTACGGGAAGCGAGCCTGAAAAAGCACGGCAAGCACAAAAGCGGAAACCGTGCCGATGGCTGTGCGCAGCCACCCATTCTCCCATTTAAGAATTAGGATATTAGACAGTGTGCAAGCTGCAAAGGAAAGGAGTGTTACCGCACCTGCCGTTTTCAAGCTGAGCCGAAGCCCCGCCCAAAGTGCCTGCAAAATATCCGCAGTCTCCGTTCCACTTCCCATGTAGCTTGACATATACCACATAAAATAGGCACGATAAAGGCAAAGCAGGAACAAAATAAAAAGAAACAGCTTCAGATCCTGCTGTATATTTTTGAAGTATTTCTCCAGTCTCATCTTCCTGCTCCCCAACCTCTAGCCTGCAAAGCCATCACAGGCTTCCCAGCAGCTCCTGCAGCTTCCCTTCTACCTGTTCGGGCGAGATCGCAGACAGGCAATCACACCCTTTCGGACAGGCACGTTTCCAGCAATACCGGCACGATCTATCTGCCTCGACAGCATTCTCCAGCTGTCCATACGGGCCATTGCGATTCGCATCGGTAGGCCCCATCAGCATAACGGTCTTCGTTCGAAGCCCTGCCGCCAAATGAACTGGCCCTGTGTCGCCGCCTACCACAGCCTGTGCATTTTTTACCACAGAAGCAAGCTGGACAAGCGAAGTTCGTCCCACTATATTGATGGGAGGAATCTCTGCCCTTGCCTCGATCTCTGCCGCTATCTGTGCATCTACAGCACCGCCTCCAATGATAACAGGAATCCGTCTGCAGCTATAAAGCCAGTCAGAAAGCACCGCATAGGAGGCCGCCGGCCAACGCTTGTTGGGCCAATTTGCCCCAACAGCAAGCACCACATAAGGAGCTCCCTCCGGAACACCCGCTTTCACCAGTATTTTTCCCGTCAGCTCTGCTTCCTTCAAAGGAACGTCCAACGGAAAGACCACCTTCTCCACACGGCAGCCGATCGCCCTTGCCACGTCCAAATAACGTTCCACAATATGCCCATTCGCATTTGCTCCAATGACAGGACGGCTCACTCGATCACTCATCTCACGCATATTGCAGGTGCCAAGCCGCAGCTTCGCTCCCGCCGTATACACGATAGCAGCCGACTTAAAAAGTCCCTGCAGATCCAAAGAAACATCAAAGGCATGTTCCCGCAGCTGACGCCTTAAGGGGCCATAGTTTGAAAGGAAACCTCCAATACTCCGAAATTCCTTCTTTTTAAAGAGAATCAGTTCATCAATGCAGGGAACTGCTTTCAAAAGTTCATAGGCTGCCGGCTCTGCAACCCAAGTAAGCCTCGCATCCGGATAAGTCTCCTTGACAGCATAAGCAACAGGAAGCGCATGAATGACATCTCCGATGGCACTCAACTTCACCACGAGAATATCTTTCATGCGCCTTCCATCTCCTTCTTGATCTTCTCGATCACGTTCGTGGTAGACCGTCCTGCCACCATGTCTACAAACGCTACATGCCCGCCATAGCTCTGCACGATTTTTGCTTCCGGAAGCGTATCCAGTGTATAATCCCCGCCCTTGACATAAACGTCCGGACGTACCTTTGCTATAATGCTTTCTGCTGTCCTTTCGCCAAAAAGCACCACATAATCCACGGATTCCAATGCACCGACGACCTCTGCCCGATCCTGCTCATTGTTGATGGGACGGCTGTCTCCCTTGTTTTCCCTGACCGACGCATCCGTATTCAGCCCCAGCACAAGACAGTCCCCAAGGGAACGTGCCGCTTTCAAATAACGGACATGCCCTGCATGAAGAATGTCAAAGCAGCCATTCGTAAACACGATCTTCTTCCCACCGCTGCGCAGGATCTCGCAAAGCTTCCCTATATCCTTCTCATTCACCAGCATATTGCTACCTCGCTACCGCATTTTTTAATTCTTCGCTGCTCACCGTTGCCGTGCCCAGCTTGCGCACAGCGATTCCGGAAGCAATGTTGGAAAGCTCCGCCGCCTCCACAGGGGCAGCTCCGGCTGCCAACGCCAAAATCATGGTTGCCACGCAGGTATCGCCTGCTCCCGACACATCATAGACCTCACTCTTGTCCGAAACGGGAATATCATGGATCGCACCGTCCTTCTCAAAGAGTGTCATTCCGCGTTCTCCGCGAGTCACCAATACGCCATCTGCATCCAGCTCCCTCAAAAGTGCTTGCCCTGCATCGCAGAACTCCTCCTCCGAAGCAAGCCTAGTTCCCATCGCCGCAGCCAGCTCCGCATCATTCTGCTTCACATAGCCGACACCCTTGAAACGATGAATATCATAACGGGAATCCACGATACTCGGAATCTGGTGCTTTCTTGCGTAATCGACCAAAAAGGCTCCCAGCTTTTCCGTAACCGTTCCCGAACCATAGTCACTCAACACGATACCTTCCACATAGGGAAGAATTTTTTTCAGGTACAGCAGGATCTGTTCCTCAAATGCACGGGGCATTGGTTTCTTGCTCTCGTTATCAATACGGACGATCTGCTGGCTGACAGTTGCACGGCCTCCGGCGATGATACGTGTCTTGGAGATGGTCGGCCGTTTTTCATCACAAAAAAGGCCTTCCGTATGCGCACCATTCGTTTCCAGTACCTGCTTCAGTCCCTTTGCATTCTTATCCAAACCCAAAAGCCCAACAGAAAATGGAATGCCCCCCATAGTGGCCACATTGTTCACCACGTTGGCAGCGCCTCCTGCTACCGTCTTTTCCCCTGCCTGCTCCAAAACCAGCACGGGAGCCTCTCTGGAAATTCTCGAAATTCGCCCATCCAGATAGATATCTGCCACCATGTCGCCAATGACCAATACCTTTTTCCCCTGCATCGCTTGCACAAGATCCATTAAATCCTTCTTCATGACTGCACCCCTCTTACCATGGGCAGAACTGCCACTTCACCTGCCAGGAATCCCTCTTGGCTCGATAACGCAAAATCAGCTGTGAGCAATGGATATCGTGATACCAATAATAATCCACATCTCTCAGCGTATTCCGTTCCAAATCATACTGCATGCCGCAGACGAATCGATCCTTGTCACTGAGACGATAACTGACGCCCGACCGGAACACGCGCGCATAATCCTTCGTATTGAAGTTAAACAAACTGTTCTGGCTGTTTACTGCCGAGTAATCAAAGGAGGCATATCCTGCCCAAGTCTTGTCAAACTCCTTCGCCACCCCTACATTGTAGCTAAAGCCTCGAACATCCGAATCATTAAAGGTTTCCTGCGTGATTTCATAGCCAGCTCCCAAGGACATAATCCACTTCCCCGGAAGAATGATGGGATTATGAGTTAATTGGAGCTTGTAATTCCTATGCATACTTTCGCTTCCGGGGGCATTCTTTTTGTCACGTTCCCATTTTCCAAGCTCCACATTCAAGGAATAGCTGAACGGAAGCTTTTTAAAACGATTGCTGTATGAGTAAATCAAGGAAGGCTTTCTCTTAATCCAGTTATCGTCATAGTCGGCATAGTAACCATAAGCCAGCCTCAACGAGGAACCTGCATTTGCCCACCGCAACTCCGCATTGCTGCGCATGCCTCGTTTTGTTCCATAGTACAAGTAGCAGAAAGCATTCATGTTTTTCATGATGTCCCTTGTCACAACTTGGGAAATCCATACGCCATCACTCTTGCTGTATCCTACCTTGGGATATTGCGGTCCCTGCGCACCCGGCTTAATGTCCTGAACCACCCGATCCTTCTTGTAGAGCATGACATTCTTCAGCCAAAACTTAGCATGCTCAATAATCATCTTGTCATTCGGCCAAATGGTGATCTTGTCGCCACTCAAATGATAGTCCGGTTTCTTTGCCGGACATTTCGTTGCAGTCCCTTGGTAAATAACCACATGATCCGGATAAAACTCAAATTTCTTTCCTGTCACATACTGGTGGTCTACCTTGCCGGCAGCCTCGCCCATCGTTCCAGTCTGTTTCCCATAATTATAAAAGGTCTGGTAACCATCCAGCGTAATACGAGACTGCCCCGGTGTCATTTGAAGCACATGTGCCATTCCTGGGATCTCTATCTCCTGCTTGATCGTATTGCCATGTGCATCGCCATCCACAGCATCAAACTGATGTGCATCCATCTGGACGATATGCACCTTTCCCGTTGCCTTAAATTCTCCCGTGTTTTGGTCATAAACGAGATCATCCCCTTCAAAGGTCGTCGGCACGTTCTGGGTTGGATCCAGCGGTCCCCGCAAATGTTCCTTGATAAAGGCTGCATCCTCCAAAAGCTTCTTCTGCTCATCCGTCAGGGCGTTCTCCCTTTCCGCCCTGCGTTTGTTTTCTATATAGTCAAGCGCATTCGCTCCCGTATCCGAATCTGACTGATAGGCGGCAAATGCAGTTCCATGCAGTCCCATAACCAACGCAGCCAATCCGAGGGAAAGCAAACTTTTCTTCATAATTAAACGGTCTCCTATCTCAACGAAAAATCCTTCTGGCAAAAATACATCTTTTTCTATAGTACAACATCACAGCAAAATCCGCAAACAAAAAAGAGCCTGGCTCCTGCCAAGCTTTTTATTTTTCTAAGGATTTCCTGCATAATACAGATCCGGCAAAAGCAAGGTGACGTGATTGGATAAGGATGCATTTTAGCAGGTATGCCGTAATGATGGATCACAGCAAGAAACACGAAACCGTCTGACGGGAGATTCCGTCAGACGGTTTCGTTTCATTTATTTCGTATGTTTAGAATGTCCAGTTAAGTCCTGCGTTAGCGGAGATCCCCCGTTGTTTTCCTGCAAATCCCGTAAGGTTTACGTCGATTGCTACAGGGTTCTTTTCGGAGATCGGACGTTTCCAGCCAAGTTCAAGAAGCCCGCTCGATCCCTTCATGCTTGGGGACGGGGTGGAGAGTCCACGGTAGCTTGCCCGTGCTTCACTGCCGAATTC
>JAZLHW010000013.1:0-17428 GCA_045617105.1 Selenomonadaceae bacterium
CGGAACAGTCCGCTGAATATTCCCATAGCTTTTTCCTCCATTTAAAAAACGAGCAGGCCCCGTGTATCGTAGACCGACTCGCTTGTATCATTGCCACAGCGTATAGCCCTGTCGAGAGCCATAATGGTCGCAATTGCGCCATCAATTTTTTCTGTCGATTTTTCCTTGTCCGCCTTGATGTTACCTGCGGGATCGGTACGGATATAGATGTTGTCCATATTCCACCGAAGAACCGGATGCCCGCCGTGGGCGATGCGCTCTTCCAATGTAAGCTTCATCAGTTCTTTGGTCGGAGGGGACATATCCTTAAAGCCCTGTCCGAACGGCACGACCGTAAAGCCCATGCCCTCAAGGTTCTGCACCATCTGCACGGCACCCCAACGGTCGAACGCTATCTCCCGGATATTGAACCGCTCACCGAGACGCTCGATGAACTTTTCAATATATCCATAGTGAACCACGTTGCCCTCTGTGGTCATGAGGAAGCCCTGACGCTCCCATAAATCATAAGGAACATGATCCCGTTTCACACGAAGGTCGAGCGTGTCTTCCGGCACCCAGAAGTACGGAAGAATACTGTATTTCTCCTCCTCATCCTGCGGAGGGAACACCAGCACGAACGCAGTAATGTCCGTGGTGCTTGAAAGGTCAAGCCCGCCGTAGCAGATACGCCCTTCCAGATCGTCCTCGGAAACAGGTAACGCGCAGGCGTTCCACTTGTCCATCGGCATCCAGCGTACCGACTGCTTTACCCATTGATTGAGCCTTAACTGCCGGAAAGCGTTCTCCTCGCCGGGATTCTGTTGTGCGGAGTCACACGCCGCTTTCACCTTGTCGATGCCGACCGTGATGCCGAGGGAGGGATTCGCTTTCTTCCAGACCTCCGGGTCCGTCCAGTCTTCGTCCTCCGCCGCGCCGTAGATAACGGAATAGAATGTCGGATCGACCTTCCGTCCCGCCTGGATGTCCAGGGCTTTCTGATGCACCTCATAGCAGATGGAGTTCGTGTCGTTGCCCGCCGTGGTAATAAGGAAATACAGCGGCTGCATCCTCGCATCGCCGGAACCCTGGAGCATGACGTCAAACAGCTTTCGGTTCGGCTGCGTGTGCAGCTCATCGAAGATAACGCCGTGGGTGTTGAAACCGTGCTTGTTCGCCACATCCGCCGAAAGCACCTGGTAGGATGAATTGGTCGGCTTATACACGAGCTTCTTTTGCGATTCCAGTATCTTCACGCGCTTGGAGAGTGCCGGACAGAATCGCACCATATCCACGGCAACATCGAACACGATCTTTGCCTGGTTGCGGTCTGCGGCACAGCCGTACACCTCGGCGCGTTCCTCGCCGTCACCGCAGAGGAGAAGCAGAGCCACAGCCGCCGCAAGTTCGCTTTTTCCCTGCTTCTTCGGTATCTCGATGTATGCCGTGTTGAACTGACGGTAGCCGTTTGGCTTCAGAACGCCGAACAGGTCGCGGATGATCTGCTCCTGCCAGTCGATCAGTTCAAAAGGTTTACCCGCCCATGTGCCTTTCGTATGGCAGAGCGACTCAATGAACATGACGGCATAATCCGCAGCATCCTTATCGTAGTGGGATGTTTTCGCCATGAACTTGGTGGGCTTGTATTTCTTCAGTTTTCGCAATTGCACCACCTCCCAAATGGCATAAAAAATAGCCGCATTTCTGCGACCTTCCAAAATCTATCTGTACGAGAGACAGAGCCTTGCGGCTCGTCCCTTTGATTATTCTCTTCGCTATTTCTTACTGCTGCATCGCCCAGGCGATTGCGTGGCCGTCATCCTCGAATTCGACCTCGCTTGCCGCTCTCAGTCCGATGATCCCTTCGCAGGTATGGTCATCGTCAAGGAACTCGTAGGTTGCTCCAAAGTAGCAGGGCTTGTTCTGCCCGTTGTAGTAATATCCCGCGATGACCACCTTGTCTCCGAAGGTCAGCAGCTTGTTCCATCTGCATTCGAGGTCTTCCGGCGTGGTGGGATTCGGCAGTCTGTATTTTTTCATTGCATCGTTGATTGTCATAGTCTTTGTCCCTCCGCTTGCTTTGTTTTCCCTTTCGGTGTGTACATATATCACTCTAAAATCACATATTATCAAGTCATTTTCGAGAAATATATGTACCGGATATCTGCTGCAGGAATTGTGTATATTACTCCTGCGTGTGACGGTGGATTGTCTCGATGATCTGCTCCTGCTCCTCGACATCCACGCCAATGGACTGGAGCGCCTGTCTCGTCCCGCAGTCCGGGCAGATGAGCGTTTCGTTGTCCGTCCTCGAAAGTGCCGGAACGCCGTGGTAGGTTCTCCCGCACAGCGGGCAGACTGCCATCCTTATCATGTTATCCTTCATAACCGCATACCTCCCTGCATTTATCGTAAGCATCGATCAGAATTTTCTTGTCGAAGTAAAAGGTGTCGTACCCCTCAAGACAAGTCCTCATGTAGAAATTGGTCGGGACTCCTATCGGACGCTCCTCGTGCATGATGTAGGCGAACGCCGTCACCGTCCTTCGCTTTCCCGTGCGGATACCCTTGTACTTCAGCTTGATGTCCTTCTTGTAGTAGAAGGTGGGGAATCCCTCGTAGCGGTCAAGCACTGCCTCGTCCGATTCCGTCACTTCCCAGATCACTACGGGAACCGTGCCATCCTCGCGCTCCTCAATCGTGAGGTAGGAGCCGGTCTTGCTCCCTTTGAAAAGCAGTTCCCAGCCCGTAAGGTTCGCCGTTCCGAGGATCGTGGCGTGTGGGCAGCGCATCCGCATCTGCGGCACGTTGAGGTTGCTGCCGTAAGCGATGTAGTATCTCTTTGCCATAGTTTTTACCGTCCTTTCCGAAGGAAATGTCCTTCTACCACCTTAAGCCCGCCGTGGCGGGTTAAGATGTGCCTCTGGGCTGCGTCCTTCAAGCGGCGGCTCTGCCGTGCCTGAATGCCGTGTCCCCGGAAAGGTTGCGGGTAAGGAAATCCCTCGCCGTTGCGAATTCCTCTCCGATGAATCCGAGCCGCAGGAGCCAAGTCCTCATGGCGTATTTCGGATTCTCGTTCTGCTGCGGCTTCGGGCTTGCCGTTCTCACGTCCTTTGCCATCTGGCTGAGTGCGAGGCAAAGCTGAATGTAGCTTTTCAGCTGTCCTGCGTGGATGCCGCCCTTGCGCTCCGCTGTCGGCTCATCGAACTGGAAGAGTCTGAACTCGATGGTGCCCTTCGTAAAGGTCGCATGGTAGTTGAGCATATGGTAGCGACTGTCGTTGTAGTGTTGACTCCTGCCGTAGTCGGCGTTCTGTGAGCCGTACCAGATGTCCGCAAGTGCCGCCATCGTCTTGGGTTTCCTTGCGTTGACCTTCTTAAGGAAGTTCGGGTCAACCGTGCGGCAGTACCTGTCCATGCGATAGCGGTCGAGTTTCAAAGCCTCGGCGATCAGGCTCTCATGGCTTGCCATGATGTTTGCGAGGTTGCGGAGCGTCTGCGGTGTGTGGCCGTTCGCTCCGATGTGGATGTGTACTCCGCATCCCCGGCTTGCATCGCTCTTTGCGCCGTTGTGCCTAAGCTGTCTGCAAAGCTCCTGCAGGGTTTCGATGTCGCTGTAGGTGAGGATCGGCGTGACCAGTTCGCATTTCTCATCATCCGGTCCGCTGATGGAAACGTCCCTCTGGAATTTCCACTCCCTGCCGTCTGCGTCCCAAGCCGACCAGGTGTAGTAACCGTTGCGGCCTGCCGTGTTCTCGTATCGGCCTGTTCCGAAGAAGTCGGCGGCAATCTTCGCTGCCTTGTTCCTCTTGATGCTGTTCATCTCAACCTCGACTCCGATGGTCTGGTTCTTCATCTCCGTGATCAGTCTTTCTGTCCTTGCGTTCATGGTGTGTGCCTCCTTGAAATCCTTTGTTTTCCGTGGGTTTCGTTCCCTTCGGTGTGTCTATATATCACTCTGAAGCACACTTATATCAAGTTATTTCTCGCCATAATGTACACGATTATCCGCCCCGTTTTTCGGCTCAAATTGTGTAGATTATGCCCCTTCGGATACCGCCTTAAGGAATGGCTTTTCCCCCTCATAGAGGATTGCCAGAGCAAGTTGAAATCCCGTCTTAAAACCGTCAATGAAGTACCCCTCTGCGGTCATTCCTGTGACAGTATTCTGCGACTGTATCATCCTGTCGAGGATCACCAGCGTTTCTTCATCGAGCATAGCCCGGAGTTTCTCTTCATCCTTGACCAGTTCAGCGGCTGCTTTACCAAATTCCGAATTGCGGTCAAACTGCTTCTCGTTCGGCACGATGTTGCCGTAGAAGAAATCCGAAAGAATCTTATTGGTCACTTAAATCATCAACCTTTCTTACGATATCCTCGCCGTAAACCACGTTCAGACCGCTGCCGTTGTCCCACCGCATGAGGAGGGAGCCGGTATCGTCCACGCCCTCGACCGTCCCTTCCGTGCCGGGAGCAGGAGCCTGGGTATCGTCCATCTTGACCAGCACCACCCGTGTGCCCACAGGGTACGCCCTGCGGATGCGGTCGACTGTTTCCTTATTCGGAAATCTCATGGTCAGCACCTCCGTTCTTGAACGCCGAGGAGCCTGTGAGGTTCTTCAGCAGGATTTTGCGCTCCGTCTTGTATTCCGCTCCGATGAAGCCGAGCCGCAGGAGGAAGCAGCGGAATGTATATTTCTCATTGTCCACTTCCTTCTCCGTGGCGGTTACCCGCTTGGCGTTCCTCGCCATTTCGCTGAGTGCGGAGACAAGGTGCGTATAGGCTTTTGCGGAATCGCCGTCCATCTGTGTGAACCAGGGGAAGGATACCTTCTCGTCCGTCACCTCGATAGGAAGACTGTCTGTGCCGAGCGCCTTCTTCATAAGCGCCGCCTTGGAATCCACAATCCTTTTCAAGTTATCAATAGCCGCATCCGAAAGGCTGTCCCTCGGAACAGCCACTGTAAGCCCGTCCGTGGCCGCCTGTGCCGCGTTCTCTTCGGTTTCGGATACTTCCTCGACCTCCGAATCCTCGCAGTCCTGCGGCTCACATTCAAAACCTGCGGCGGCGATGGCTTCAAGCACCTGCTCGACCTCCTCGCTGTCGGCGCGGTCATCAAACAGGAGCGTCCCGTCCTTGGTGACCGTGAAGTAGTCAATCTCGTAATTGCAGGTCGGCATGAATTTGTATTCAGCCTTTGCTCCTGTGGTGTCAGCGATGACCTTGACCAGTTCCTTGCGCTTTGCACCTGTTACGTTGTACCTGATTTTCATGTGTGAAACCTCCTTTGTGTTTTTTTGGTAGGTACATATATCACTCTGAATGCCAGGAATATCAAGCGTTTTCGGCACATTTCGTTGTAGAATAACCGCCGGATCATTCGCCCTCAAACTGTGAGTAATACACAATGCCAGAAAGCACGAAAACCACGCACGGCAGAGCCACGCCGTTGCCCCACATCTTATACTCCGCAGAATCGGAATACGGATCGGCAAGCCACTTCTTTATCTGCTTTGATGTCTTGGGCTTGCTGTCGGGAGATGCAGCCATACGCCATGTCTCGAACACCTTGTACCAATAGTACAGTTCCTCATCGGACGGTTTTTCCGTACCGAGATCATCGCACCACCAGTCCGGGAAGCCCTGCAGCCTTGCGCACTCGGTCGGTGTGAGCCTGCGGACGATATAATACGGTTCTTCCGATATGGTCGGCGGGTCCTTGTAGTCCGTAGCTACCAGCGTGTTCGCCACATCCTCCTCAGCTTCCGTATGGTAGGAATTCTTGCTCGTGGTATAGACAGGATGCGCCACCGCGCCCGGTCCCTTCGCCACCATAGTAGGCTCGACTTCCTCCTCGACCGCAATACCGAACTGCGCGTTCTGTCCCATGTTATAGGTGGCTCTGTCGATACCGTATGCCACGCCGTGCTGCTCCGTGGCGTTCAGCGTGAAGCTGACATTATCCTCGGAGTAACCGCTGCCCTTATGAGACGGCCTTGCGCCGTTGCCTTCAAGAGCCACCACAGCCATGCCGCCCTGGTTGCAAGAGGGATTGCCGCCGTTCCCGTCAAGCGTCCGTGAGGTATCTGCTTTATAAAAGCCACTATGCGGATTGTCAGATTTCATGGCGTTGCTCTCTTTGGAGCAGATACCGAAAGCGGTCGGAACGAAAAGCGTCTGGTCGTTATTGCAGCCGAGCGTGGCTGACTTATCGTCTTGGATCAGCGCACCCTTGCCGCCGCCCTCGCAGCCGGAGCGAATCTTCAGAGTCTTCGGCGTCTCCACCACGAACGGCTGGTTATTGCCGCCCGTGCCGAAAGTGGAAAGGACAGTCTGAGCTACATCGAGCGGTCCCGTGTATCTGGAATCCTGCGAGTGGTTCTCGAATACCAATGGAGGATGGTGGCTTTCCGCACGGAGCGTGTTCGTCACATCCTCGGTCAAGTCCATCCGCTGCCCGCCCTGGTCGTTCAGGCAGAAAGTGCCTGTCTCTCCAAAGCCCTCGCCAGCATCAGCGGCAGCTCCTTGCCACGCGCGGAAGCTCTCCGCAGAATACCCAGACAGGCCTTCTGACTCAAATAGTATTTTTCCGGCACTCCCGCCTGCAAAATCTGCGACAAGGTAGATGCGTTTTCTTCTCTGGGGAACTCCCCAATACTGAGCGTCAAGCACTCTCCAGGCAATGGAATAACCGTCTCCCACGATGTATCCGGCTGACTGCCACTTCTTAACAGAAGGAACAGATACGGTTTTGTCTGCGATACGGCAGACGCTTTCGAGGACACACCGGAAGTCCTCTCCCTTGTTTGAGGAGAATGCCCCAGGGACGTTCTCCCACACGATGTATCTTGGATTTTTGCCATTGGTGGCACACCTCATTTCCTTGATGATTCGGACGGCTTCGTAGAAAAGCCCGGAGCGATTGCCGTCCAGACCTTCACGCTTACCCGCGATGCTCATGTCCTGACAAGGCGAACCGAACGTGATAATATCCACAGGCTCGATGTTCCCACCGTCCATTTTGGAAACATCGCCGTAGTGCTTCATAAAAGGCAGTCTTTTTGTGGTCACCCGAATAGGAAACGGCTCGATCTCCGATGCCCACGCGGGAGCAATGCCGGAAATCAAGCCGCCTAAAGGAAAACCGCCGGAACCGTCAAACAGGCTGCCGAGCGTCAGTTTATTCATCCTGCTCCTCCAGTTCTGCGAAGGTGTATGTCTTGCCGTCCCTCTCCACGGAAACGCCGTCCGCAGAGCCGACCTGCTCAATGTACCGCTTCACGATGACATCGCAGTATTTCTCGTCCAGTTCGATGGTGTAGCAATCCCTGTCAGTCTGCTCACAGGCAATCAGCGTAGAGCCGCTGCCGCCGAACGGATCAAGGATGAGCGTATTGCTCATGGAAGAATTCTGTATCGGATACGCCAGGAGCGGAATGGGCTTCATGGTCGGATGATCCGTGTTCTTCTTGGTCTTCTCAAATTCCCATATCGTAGTCTGCTTGCGGTCGGCGTACCATTGGTGCTTTCCGCTTTTCTTCCAGCCGTAGAGACACGGCTCGTGCTGCCATTGATACGGGGAACGCCCAAGCACCAGGCTCGGCTTCTTCCAGATACAGCAGCCGGAGAGATAGAATCCCGCATCCGAGAACGCCTTTCGGAAGTTCAGTCCCTCGGTGTCCGCATGGAACACATAGATGGACGCATCGTCCGCCATGACCTTTTCGATATTGGAAAAGGCATCGAAAAGGAACTGGTAGAACTTCTCATCTGCCAGGTTGTCGTTTTTGATTTTTCCGGCAGTTCCTTCGTAGTTCACGTTGTACGGAGGATCGGTCACCACAAGGTTTGCCTTCCGTCCCCGCATGAGCGTGTCGAAGGTTTCCGCTTTCGTGGAATCGCCGCAGACCAGCCTGTGCCGTCCGAGCGTCCACACATCACCGCTCTTGGAGAAGGTGGGCTTCTCCAGTTCGGCATCCATATCAAAATCATCCTCCTGCACATCGGCATCGTCCTTGAACAGGTCGGACAGTTCCTTTTCGTCAAAGCCCGTGAGGGAGAGGTCAAACGCCTCCGCCTGCAGTGCTTCGATTTCCACGCGCAGAAGTTCCTCGTCCCATCCGGCATCCATCGCCATTCTGTTGTCGGCGATAATATACGCTTTCTTCTGCGCCTCTGTCAGATGGTCGGCAAAGACACACGGCACTTCCGCGATGCCTTCCTCTTTCGCCGCAAGAATACGACCGTGACCGGCGATAACGCCAAATTCACGGTCGATGATAACGGGATTGATGAAGCCGAACTCCCGGAGGGAGGATCGCAGCTTATTTATCTGTTCCGGGGAGTGGGTACGCGCGTTATTCACATACGGTACGAGTTTCCCAATCGGAACGAGCTGCATTTCACTCGTTGTCTTCATAACGTTTCACCGCCTCCCTTAATTCTCTGTATTTGTCGGTATGCTCCCAGGTGGGATAACCGTTGCCGAAATGCCCATATGCAGAGTAGTCCGCAAAGGAGCAGTTTCTAAGGCAGAACTCGTTGATGATCGCCGCCGGACGCATATTGAACACATCGTTCACAGCCTTGGCAATCACCTCATCGCTGACCTTGCCCGTTCCGAACGTATCGATCTGGACAGCCACAGGATCGGCTTTTCCGATGGCGTAGCTAATAGCGACCTGGCACTCGTCCGCCAGTTCAGCGAACACGATGTTTTTTGCGATGCACCGCGCCATGTACGCGCCGGAACGGTCAACCTTGGTGGGGTCCTTGCCGGAAAACGCGCCGCCGCCATGTGCGCCGAGTCCGCCGTAGGTATCCACCATCAGCTTCCTGCCCGTCAGCCCCGTGTCCGCCCTGGGTCCGCCTTCCACGAACCTGCCGGATGGATTGACGAGGATTTCGGTGTCGGCATCAAACGGGAACTTGGTAAACACGGGATGTAGCACCTCGGCGATGATCTCGCTCTTTAACACATCCAGGTCTTTTTCCTTATCGTGCTGGACGGAAACCACGATGGTCTTTACGCGCTTTGGTTTTCCGTCCTCATACTCCACGGTGACCTGCGCCTTGCCGTCCGGCTTGATGCCGTGGATGAGGTTGTCCTTGCGCACGGTGTCCAGTCTTTTACATATTTTGTGTGAAAGAAGGAGCGGCAGGGGAATGTACTCATTCGTCTCATTAGTGGCATAGCCGTAAACGGTGCCCTGATCGCCCGCGCCCAGGTTGGCGTAGCAGGAGGTATCGCCGTTCCTTGCTTCGATGCTCATATCCACGCCGCCCGCAATGTCGCGGCTCTGCTTGCGGATAAACACATAGATGAGGAAGCCGTAGGGATTGTACCCGGCTTTTTCCAATGCCCTGCGGACGGTATAACGGATATCCACGGGCTTTGCACAGGTGATCTCACCCGCAACGATGATGCGCCGTCCCGCCGCCATGACCTCGCAGGCCACGCGGGAGGACTTGTCTTTGTAAAGGCAGGCGTCCAGTACGCTGTCGGCGATGAAGTCGCACAGCTTGTCGGGATGTCCTGCGCATACGCTTTCTGCTGTCTTATAAGTTTTCATGTCCATATCTCCATTTCTTTTTATTTTCTGTTCCTTGCACGGAGCAGCCGCTCCATCAGATCGTCCTGCGGGGAAGAACCGTCATATTCCACGGAGCAGTTCTCGCGCACGATCTGGTAGATTTGGAACCAGTCAGCATTGACCTGTTTCTTGTAATCGCGGCTCATGGACACATAAGGCGATGCGATGGCATTCCCCGTAGTGGGATGCTTTGCAAGGTAGCCGAACTCGGATATTGCTTCCTCGCACTGAATCCACCGAGCCACGCTCATCGCATACTGCTCGATCAGCTGGTTGTTTACTAACATTTCACAGCCGCGGGCTTTGAGCCACAGCCACGTCTCTCTGAAAATCTCCTCGGCACACAGGTCGCTGCCGTTTTTCTGCTTTGCCTTGAGGTAGTCCCTGACGGGAGGAACATCCTCGCCGTGGATATCCGCAGGTTCCGGCAGATCGTCCGGCATCACCAGCGCTCCCTTTGCCGTGCCGTCTTGTATCTTGTCCACGAGCGGTTTTCTTTTCGGACCCGTTCCTGGTCGGGGACCGCCCCTGTTGGTACCGTCTTTTGCCACATTCTCACCTCCGATCTGCATTCGCCGGGTTAATACCCCGTTTGAATACGAAAATTTGCACACGAAGCCCCAGGCCGCTGTCCGCATAAGGGACCCGTAGAGATTTTGACCGCCCCTCCCGGTCAGCTTCTGATCTGCCTATCGCCCATTTCAAGATGAATCTTGGTGTGGCAGGACTGACAGAGCGACATGAGGTTGCTCTCACGATGATCGCCACCTTGGGAGATGGGGAGGATATGGTGTACCTCCTCCACGGGAGTCAACCGCCCTTCCTTAAGGCACCGCTCACACAGAGGATGCGCCGCAGCGTAACGGTCACGGATTCTCTTCCAGGCTCGGCCGTACTTTTTGTTTGTGTCGGGACTGCGTGTGTGTTTGTTGTACTGCTGTGCGGCAAGTCTCTGATGTTCCTCGCAATATTGACCGCCCTCGACAGCCAGCCTTGGACATCCGCTATAAGCGCATCCGCGCCGTGGTCTCCTCGGCATACAAATCACCTCGCTTTCCGGGCATAAGAAAAGCCCCGGAAGGATCGCTCCTCCGAGGCTCGTCTTACTCTACTTTGCTATTGTAATCATACCATAGGTCAAGTGTGCCATACTGTGCCAAACCGTGCCAACTTTCAATCCGGGACAGAAAAATTCTGAAGAGCCGACCCATGTATGCGATGGACCGTGCGCAGCGACACATTCAGCATCCGGGAGATCTCCTCCCAAGTACAGTCGTCAAGGTAGCGGTAACGGAGTACCAACTGTTCGTCACGGTTTTCCAGCTTATCTATCGCCGTGTTGATTTCTTCCTTGAGCCGTACAAGGTATGTGATCTTTTCCTCCACGCTCCGCTGAATCTCATCTATCTTCTCAAGACACCTGACGAAGGGAGCTTCTGTCGGACGATTGGGATTATGCGGCATTCCATCAAACCTCATGCCTGAGACGCTGCTCGATAAGTCTTTCCAGTAGTCAATCTCACGCAGGCGGCAGTTGATGAGTGCGTCCAGGTGCCGTGCCTGGTTCAGATATTCTTTTGCGGTCATGCGTCCACCTCCATTTGCAGGGAGCGGATCAGCATTTCGCCATCAACACTCGTAAGTACCGAGAACCACCCGGAACGGAAGAATCTCTCGATCTCGTCCTTGTCCGCCATCGCCGTCCTGTTTCTCGGATTCGCCTTGAGACTCTTCAGAGCCATGCGGTAATCCTTCACAGCCTGCAGGACGATGGCGTTCGCAAGGTTCTCGTAGTTTGTGATGTCGCTCATATGCGATACCTCCCTTTGTCGGAAATAGGCATCGTTGCAATGGAGCGATGTATCTTTGTATCAGCGCAAGGAACCGCTTACCACGGTTCGCACCTCGTCCACCGAGCGTACCACCAGGGCAGTACCGCCGGCCGCGAGGATTTTTCGGATTGTCGCTTCCTGGAGTTTCGTAGGCTTGCCGCTATCGGCCTTGACCTCGAATCCATAGAAATGGCCATTAATGCAGGCAATGATATCGGGGATGCCCGCCGTCCCATACATACCGCCGTGTTCTTTCCAGCAGAAGCACCCCGGCACGGTCTTAAGGTACTTCATGATTGCTTTTACAATGTCCGCCTCTTTCATCTGTTCCTAAAACCTCCGTATTTTTGAGCGTTGGAACACACGGAACACGAGAAATCCTATTTTCATTTATTTTTTGTAACGAAAATCAAGGTATATAAAAATATGTGTATTATATATGGGGAGATAGGATTTTGGTGTTCCTACGTGTTCTCGTGTTCCGAAGATGCTCGTGGAAAGGCTGCCGGGATTCATCATCCCAGCACCTCTCCGAGCCTTATCCCCATTAAAATGCGTCTTTTCGCCATGCGGTCGATATCCCGCGTTACATCAGGGAACGCCGCCGTGACCTGCTGCACAAAGTTTTTCTGCGAGTACGGTTTCAGCCCGCATTCCTCGCAGTACCCTTTATATGCGTTGAACAGTTCCGTGGACCCGGCGCTATACTCAGCATCCAGTTCGCAGTAGTCCTTCACGAACGACAGCACGGAATCCGACTCCTCGCGGTACTGCTGCAGTTCGTCCGCATTGACCTGCGTTTCGGAGAACACATAATGATTGTTCATCAGCCTGCGCAGCCCCTCCAGCGCAAACAGGAATATGCCGTCCGCTTCCATGCGGAACTTCTCCAGTAGTTCGGGATCGCGCTTATCCTGCGGCACGGTATGATTGAACCGTATGATGATGAGCCTGCGGTAAAAGCCCTCCGACTTATCACCGTAATTCTTCGGTATGCTGTTACAGGAGAACAGGAGCCTTGCACTCGACTGGAACGAGAACGGATTCTTGTTCTTTTTCTCAACAGTCAGATAGTCCTCGCCCACGAGCGCCTTGAAAATGCCGTTATCGTCAATGTTCTTCGTAGGCAGGTCGGCGAAGATGTTAGCCAGCTTGCCGAAAAGCTCCGCCGTCTTGAACCGCTCGTTCAGAGCCTGCCAGGATACATTAGACACGTTCTGCTTGCCGAGCAGCACATCGTTCAGCACACGGAGCAGTACGCTTTTCCCGGCAGACGCCACGCCCACAATAACAAAGCACTTCTGCGCCGAGTTGACCGGGATGAGGAAGTAGCCGAGCATCTCTTGAATCAGACCGACCTGTTCCATATCGCCGCCCATCGACTCCGCAAGGAACTTCTTAAACAACGGGCAGTCCGCTTTTTTGTCATAGATCACGTTCAGTTGCACCGTAGAGTAATAATTCGGCGTGTGTTCCGTCAGCGTATCCTCCAGCACGTTGTATAAGCCGTTGCGGACATTGATGATATAGGGATTTGCGTTCAGTTCGCGGATGTCCCTCTGCATCAGGAGACGCCATTGTTTCTCTGCATCAATAATCTGTGACATTTTCGTCTCCCGGATCAGCATTTTCTCCTGCACGAGCCGCTGCGCTTCCATCTCGGACATCTCGACATACACGCCACCCCGATAGCTGAAGTGTTGCTCCGCAGCGTAGAACACCTGCTGCTCGTCCGACATATCCTTCGCAAGCACACCAGGCAGGAAGCGCAGACCCTTGTCGGTCGGCTCGTACCAGTCGGGGATCACCGTCCCAGCTTTGGCTCTCTTTGCATTCTTGCTTGCCTGGTACGCTTTGCTGGCATCCTTGAACACCTGGTTCAGTGATTTGAGGAACGATGCCTTCAGCTTGAAATGGTCGCGGATTTCGGAATTGATGATGACGTCCGCCGTTACCACGTCCTGGTTATACAGATAGTCCGACACGAACTGTTTTGCCGCCTGCAGGTCTTTTATTGCCTCGCCCGTCACGGGGATGTCGTGCAGGATGTCAAGAAGAGCGTCCGCGCCCATCGGCTGATAACACCACGCCGCAGGGGACTTCACCGGGCATTCCCCGGCAGCGAACTTCGGACACTTGAAGCCCTTCTCGCAGATGGTCTTGCAGGTGATGGGATTCGTCCCGCTCTCAAGGAAATGGTTGATCTTCTTCTGCGTGCCCACCTCGCTGTAGCCGGGATACGGAGCGGACAGGTCGTGTATCATCTTCGTGCCGCCCTCAAAGGAAGCGAGGTTCGTGATCATAGCGTACCAGTCATGCTCCGACAGGGACGCTGCGTCATCGCGGCAATGCTGCATGAAAACACACGAGCGCATGACCTGGTCGATGCCCTTTTCCGTGCCGCTCTTACGCTCCACGGGTACAAGGTCAACCTCCGGCAGAACGTCCGACAGCTGATCCTGCGTGTATTTGCGTTCGGGATGGAAGCTGACGCAGGTCACCTCCACGGGAGTGTCCTTCTTGCAGTGCATGAAACCGGGAAGGCGCATTACCCTCGACTCATTCACACACATCGGATCGCCGTCAAAGTGTTTTACAAGCTGCGTCTGTATCATGCGGAAACGATCCACTTTGGCGGTCGAATCCATGAACCAGTACACATGATAGGATTTCTGCGTTTTCATAATCATGGACGGAGGGAGCGGGAATGCATCGATCTTTTTCTGCTGCTCGTCAAAGCTGTCGTTGTCCATCTCCACGAACTGTGCGTTGATCCTCGTGATGGAATCATCGTCCTGTCCGCCGTAGTTGACCACGAAGAAGATGCCGCGGTTCATGGCGTTGTGGTTCTTGAGCGTCTCCTCGATGCTCTTGTACTTTCCACATTCGCAGGACAGTTTCGACCCCTGGAACACGCCGCCTTTCTTATCGTCAAAAACACGGAAGCAGACGGTATCGGTCGGATTAAAGAGAGAACCGAGTACATCGGTCACCGTTACGTTCATGCGTCCACCTCCTCAAAATATCTGATCTGCTTCTTCAGCCGCTTTGCCTCCTCAATCTCCTGTGCGACACCCTGCGATACATCGCCGAACACCCACACCTCATCGCAGACGGCAAGGAGCGCAAGACCGAACAGCAGCCCAAGCTCTCGTTCTTCGGGATCGTTGTCGTTAAGTATCTGCGGGTACATGAGGTGGCTCGCCACCGGCATATGCCCCTTGTCTATCACACAGCGGCAGTATGTAATCGCCGCCGCGATATTTGCATCCACATTACCCGCGTATCTGGAAGCCACATATATCTTCCTGCGGTTCTTGTCTACATAGCGTTTTTTCTGCTTCTGCCGGTACTCCTTCATCATCTGGCTCATCGCCGACCCTGCGGTCGGATCGGCGTAGCCTTCGTTGTTTTTGTACATACATCAGTCCTCCAGTTCTTCCATCATTCCAAAGGTCGGTCCCGCAGATGCTTCCGCAATCAGCGGAAGGTCAAACTCCGGGAAGGGCTTTTCTTCCATACAGTCACGGATAAAAGCCACTGCTTCCGACAGCCTGTCCTCCGGGATAATAAAAGTCAGTTCATCGTGTATCTGAAGGATGGGCTTGAGCCATTCACGCTCCGGCAGTCCGGCAAGTATCCTCGTGATAGCAAGTTTTAGGATGTCCGCCGCCGTCCCCTGGATAGGCGTGTTCAGAGCGCAACGCTCCGCAAACGACTTCTGACCCCAATTATCCGAGGTGATGCTGGGAAGGTACCTGCGCCGTCCGAGCCAGGTTTCGGAATACATACGCCTTGCGGCTTCCGCTTTCGTCTCTTCCTGCCAAGCGGTCAGACCCTTGTATCCATGCTTGAGGCTCTCCAGTATCTCCTCACACTCACTCACGGATTTTTCAACCCCCGCCTTGAACTTCAGCGTTTTTTGCAGCCCTCGCGGGAACAAGCCATAGAAAGTGCCGAAGTTCACGTTCTTGGCAATCGTCCTGTGTTCCTTATAATTTTCCGAATGCTTGTCCTGTGCTTCCTCGTAGCTCACGCCGAAAATGACGCTGGTCGTGGCTGCGTGGATATCGCCGTTTTTGCGGTAGGTATCCATCATCACCTCATCACGGCAGTAGAACGCACCCACGCGCAGTTCAATCTGCGAAAAATCAAGTGAAAGGATAAGGCAGCCCTCCGGCGCTTTGATGAAGTTGCGGACGCCGATGGGATCGTTGGTCTTCCTGGGCATATTCTGTGCGTTGGGATTACGGCAGTTCATCCTGCCCGTATCCGTGGACAGAGCGAACAGTTCCGGATGGATGCAACCGGTCACGGGATTGAGATACTTCAGATACCCATCGATGTAGGTCGACTTAATCTTGCCCCATTTGCGGTACTCCTGCACCAGCGTAAACAGCCCCGAAAGTTCAGGACGGTTCGCATCGCACCATTCCTTGAGGAGCGTCATGGTCATATCGTCCGCCGCTTCGCGGCCCACTTCCGTGGTCTTCAAAATGGGCAGCCCCAGGTCTTTATACAGATAATTCTTGAACGCCTGCGTGGAACAGTTCGCACCGATGTTCACATCGCCGATGATGAACTCTATCTCCTTACGGATGCGCTCCATTTCGTTTTCCGCTTCTGCCTTTCGCTCCTGCATGAGCGGGAGGTTGACCGGGATGCCGTTCGCCTTCATGATGCCGAGGTACACGGCGGTAGGGCTTTCGATCTCCTCCACGATGTACCTGTGTTTCGGAAGGTAGCGGTCGAACCAGTCGTTGAACTTGTGATAGAGCCGAAGGGCAAAGTCCGAGTCTGCGGAGCCATAGCGGACGGTTTCCTCATCCTGCGCGTCCAGTTCGTCAAAGTGCTTTCCGTCCGTGACACTTGAAAACGAAGGAAGCGGTTCTCCGAACAGTTCCTCCGCCAGTCTTTTCAGACCGCTCTCATTCAGCTTGCGGAACTCGTATATGCTTTTAAGGCTCATCTGTGACGCACAGATCGTGTCGTACACGGGAGCCTGTATCACGATGCCCCTCGCATACGCCATTGAGGATTCAAAAGCGATGTTGTGGGCAATCTTTATGGTCATTGTGTTCATGAGGAACGCCGTCAGAAATGCGAAAAAGGCGTCCCCGTCTATATTGGTGCCGACACGGTGGGCAATCGGGACATAGATACCCGTACCTTCCTTGACGGAGAAGGCGCATCCGACAATATGCGCCCTCGCGGGATCGAGAGCCGCCTTGTCCTCCTCACGGTACGGATCATCGGGAGCAGTCTCAAAGTCAAAAGCGACAATGCCGCTGCCGCCGATGTAATCCCGTATTCCGTCCACCGTGGTCACACATTTATATTCTGTATTCATGCGTAATCACTCCTATGGGAAATACCCGGAGGAGCATTGCACCCCTCCGGGCTTTCGTGTGCTTTACTTCAAAGGTTCGATGATTTCTCCCGTTTCGGGATCGACCAGCGGCTCATCGTCAATGAGGGACGCCGGAGTCAGGTTCGCGGCATACGCCTTGACCGTTTCCGAAACGCCTGCGACAGCCGTGCGCTCCTCGGCAGTCAGCATACGCTCGAAAGCGAATATCGCCTGGGAGAAAGCGATGCCGGATGCGTTGGTGGCTTTCTTGAGCGTGATCTTCGTGACCACCTGGTTCAGCTTGCGTCCGCGGGAAAGCTGGCTCTTCACATAGTTGGTGAAGGACTTGAGCGACCCGGTCGGCAGGGAAAGTGTGATGGGGAACAGTTCTCCTTCGCGCAGGATGTAGAGCATACGCTTGTTCTTGCACATCTTGCTCTGACCCTCGCCGCTGCCGAACTTGTTATACGGGCAGTTGGCGCAGTTCCCACCGGGAGTGCCAATGCCCGTCACGCCGTCAAAGCTACCACAGTCTGGAGGATTGTTGCCGCCCGTGTACTTGTCGCGGTAATAGGCGTAAGCCGGATGGTTGTAGACGATAACGCCGGTGATGTCCTTCGCCATTTCGGATTCATTGCTCTCGGCGGAGGGAATCTCGAATGCCGTGCCGCCGC
>JAZLHW010000014.1:0-3807 GCA_045617105.1 Selenomonadaceae bacterium
TCCTGCTTCACGTCCTTCGTCGATGGCTGCTGACAGGAAGGAACGGTAGTCTTTGATCGCTTTTTCCCGCTGTTCATATCTCATTCGGTAATCTGCACTTCCTGCGAAATAGTTCTCCGCATGGATCGCCTGCTGTATGGCTGCCCGTTTTTATTTCTTTTTCTTTTCTTGCATAGCTTGCTCATACTGTGCAAGGATCTTCGGACTGATCTGCTGGAAGGTGGAAAGTGCAAACTGGAAATCACTTACCATCTGTGGATGCAGCTGTGGATTGTTGAGCAACTGAAGCGTATATCTGCCGCCCTCATTTCCACGGAAAAATGCAACTGCTGACTGTGACTCTGCCGTTGCCACCGTATCTACCGTGCCATCTCCATCGGAATCTATCTCGATCTCCTTTCCGGTAATCGCAAAAATTGCATTGTTCTCTGGTGTCATCTTCATCAGACCTATACTTTCGTAGCCATTGGTCTTTTGGATCCTCTCCAGCTCTTTCGTAGCTTCCTCTACGGAAATGGCATTCAGGTCTGGAATCGCACTGTCCTCAAAGGAATCCACGAGAACCACCCATGCCAGCTTGATGTTATATCCATCATTATCAAAAATCAGTACATTTCCCTTGGCTCCCTCGTAAAGTGCAGAAGCAGGAATAACATTCGGCTTTTTCGGACACAAAATGCTATAACCATATTCCGCATTCATGTAAAGACATGCCTTGGTATCTGTTCTTTGCGCTGATGAAGAAACTGCCGGCTTCTCCGCCTCTGTATTATCTGCTGCCAAACTCTGGGAAGGCAGAAAAGCTGCACCAACAAGCATAGCGCCAAGAATTCCTGCCGCAACAAATTTCTTTTTCATGTCAATCTCTCCTCACTACTGCTCTGCCAAATCACTTTTTTCTCGCAGGCTCCACATTGACCCTGCATCCCTTGACCGTATTCCTATGCATGACGGAAAGCACTCTCTCTGCCACATTCTCCGGAACTTCCACAAAGGTAAATTTATCATAAATGTTGATCACGCCAATAACGTCCTGCGCAATATCTGCTTCATTTGCAATCGCCCGTGCAATATCCACAGGGCGTATTTTTTGGCTGCGTCCTATATTCAGGAACAGCCGCACCATACCGGGGGCCCCTCCCGTATCGCTGAATGATATATTCTCCTTGTCTGCATCTGCTTGGAATCCCTCCACAGAAAGCTTCAATGCCGCAGCCGCAATATCCACAAAATCGTAATCATTCTCTGCTGCGATATCCGCAATGATCGTATGGTAATCATCATACCGATTCTGCTGCAAGGTCTTCAAAAGCCGCTCCTTGACCAAATCCTTCTGATGCTCCAAAACATCCGATGCTGACGGAAGCTCCTTGCGAATAATCTTCGTTTTTGCCAAACGCATGATCAAGCGGAGCTGCCGATACTCTCTCGGCTCGATAAAGGTCATTGCAACACCCTTGCGGCCTGCCCTGCCAGTTCTTCCGATTCGATGGACATAGGATTCATGATCCTGCGGAATATCATAATTGATGACATGCGTGATATCATCAATATCAATTCCTCTTGCCGCCACATCCGTAGCTATCAGGATATCGATCCGCCCATCACGGAATTTTTTCATCACACGGTCACGCTGAACCTGCGAAAGATCCCCATGCAGCCCGCCTGCAAGATAGCCACGGGTATCCAGCGAGCTGCAAAGCTCGTCAACCCCACGCTTCGTGCGGCAAAAAACGATAAGCTTGCCCGTTTCCTCCACATCAAGCACACGGCAAATACCTTCCAGCTTATCCCGCGTTTCATAGTAGAATTGGTCAATGAGAGGAACCGTAAGGTTTTCCTTGCTGATCGCCACCTTCTGCGGATTCTTCATGTAACGATGCGACAGCTTCTCGATAGGTGCCGGCATTGTCGCAGAAAACAGCAAGGTTTGGCGATTCTCCGTTGGGATATGCGAAAGAATACTTTCTATGTCATCTACAAATCCCATGTCAAGCATTTCATCAGCTTCATCCAGAACCAGCGTATGCACGTCCTCCAGCTTCACCGTTCCTCGCTGAATATGGTCAAGCAATCTGCCCGGCGTTCCCACAATAACGTGAACCCCTCTTTTCAAGGAGCGAATCTGTCTATCAATAGACTGCCCGCCATAGACAGGAATCGTATGTACATGGCGATAGCGGCCAATCTTATTCATTTCCTCCGCCGTCTGAATCGCCAATTCCCTCGTAGGAGTCAAGACCAGCACCTGAATATGACGATACGCATCAATAACCTTTTCGATAGCAGGAATGCCAAAAGCAGCCGTTTTTCCAGTACCAGTCTGTGCCTGCCCTATGACATCATGCCCTTCCATCACCAATGGAATCGTCTGTGCCTGAATCGGCGATGGCTCCTCAAACCCCATATCGTGAATTGCCAGCAGCACCTTGCGGCTAAGCTCAATTTCTCCAAATGATTTCAGTTCCTTTTTCAAAAAAATCCTCCCATGACTAAAAAATTTATTTCCATACCTTGCAAGCCTTTTCTAGCAGTTGCCCAAGTAATCAGCCAGCATAAGCAAGGCCTTTTCCACACTCTGCTCCTTCACATGTCTCCTGTCACCTGCAAAGTGATTCTCTGTGACAAAAGTCCCCTGACTTCCAGAAACAGAAATATAGACCAAGCCCAAAGGTTTTCCGCTTCCGTCTCCGTTAGGACCAGCAATCCCCGTCACGCTCACGCCGAGATCCGTTCCCATAACTTCCCGAATTCCTTCTGCCATCTCGCAGGCAGTTTCCTTCGATACAGCCCCATAATGCTCCAAGGTTTCCTTTCTCACCTTTGCAAATCGTTCCTTGCACGCATTGGTATAGGTCACAACAGCCCCTGCCATGTACGCAGAACTCCCCGGAATGTCAGTCAAACAGCTCGTCAGCAAACCGCCTGTACAGGACTCTGCACAGGAAACCGTATATCCTTTATCACGAAGCAAACGGACAACCCGCTCTGCATCTCCCTGCATCAGTCAATACGCTCCCCTACCATATCATAAGTGAAGCCTTGCGAAACCTTTATCCTCACCACATCACCCGGCTGGCTGTTCATGTCACCTTCAACAAAAACCATACCATCCACCTCTGGTGCCTCACGGTAAGAACGTCCCCAAGCAATATTTTCCTGTTCCTCATCTCTGCCTTCTACCAGAACCTCAACTTCCTTTCCTTCCCACGCTTGATTGATCTCCTCTGAGATCTTGCACTGCAAACTCATCAAGTCATGATACCGATTTTGGGCATCCTCCTCCGAAATCTGGTCCTCCATATCATAGGCAGCCGTATCCTCCTCACGGGAATATGGGAAGATTCCCACCTTGTCAAAGCGCTGTTTCGCCACAAAATCCCGAAGCACCTGATACTGCTCCTCCGTCTCACCAGGGAAACCGACAATAAACGTTGAACGAATCGTAACATCAGGAATACGGCTGCGGATCTTGTCAAGCAGTGACTCGATCTCCTCCCTGCTGTCTGGGCGATGCATATTGCGGAGGATCTCGTTATCTGCATGCTGCAACGGAAGATCCACATATTTGCAGATCTTTGGCTCGGTCGCCATCAGCTCAATCAGTTCATCCGTAAAGAATTTAGGATAGCAATAGAGGATCCTTACCCACTGCAAAGGTTCAATCTTGACGATCTCCCGCAGAAGTCTTGCAAGGCTAGGCTCTCCATAAATGTCATGGCCATAGTTCGTCGTGTCCTGTGCTATCAGATTGATTTCCTTAACACCGCTTTCTGCCAGCTTCCTGACTTCTTCGCAAACATCCTC
>JAZLHW010000015.1:0-2041 GCA_045617105.1 Selenomonadaceae bacterium
GAGGGGTCGCTCTCGGTGTAGTCGGCGTTCTCGGCAGTCCAGGTGGCTTCGGAATGAGAAGCGGCAACGGGAATCTTACGCTCATTGTCGGTGGTGATGATTTTGCAGAGCTTTCTCATCACATTCTCTTCCTTCAGGGCATCCACGATCTGGCGCTCGAACTCAGTCGGGCAGAGATAGCCGCCGTCTGCATCTACGCCCTCGGAAAGGACATTGTGCAGAGTACGCTTGCCGCGCAGGATTCTGCCAAAGTCTTCCTTGTACTCGTTGGAAGCGCGGCCGATCTTGTTCTCCGGCTTTGCGGCCTGGGGCTTTTCGGTGATGGGAATGCCGACGGGCTTGTTCAGCTCGGCTTCGATGGCATCCTTGCGCTCCATACGATGGATCTCGTTGGTAAGGTCGTTCAGATCCTTTTCCATGCGGCTGTAGGTGGCATCGTCCTCGGCGGACAGGACACCGTTACCGTCACGGCGGGAATCGAGGAAGGACTCCATGCCCTTCCAGAGGTTGGCGCGTTTTTCACGCATTTCAGTGATAGTCATAATCATTTCCTCCTGATTACAAATAGTTTTTGATAGAGTTGAGATGCTTCCGCAGATCTTCTACGGAGCGTCCTGTGGGTTCGGGTTCTGCCGGTCTTGCGATCCTGCACTTTTCCGCAATCTTGCCCATGAGGGAATTGACTACGGTCGCTTCGGAAAACAGTACCGGTACATTGGGCTGTTCGGTATCTTCGGATACCTCGTCGCGGGAAAGAATGCCGTCAATGAAACCCAGCTCAAGGGCTTTATTGGCGTTCATCCATGTTTCGGCATCCATCAGATGTGAGATTTTGGCACGGGACTGTCCGGACTTGATTTCGTAGGCGTTCATGATGCTTTCCTTTACTTCGTCCAGCATGGCGGTTGCCCGTTCCATTTCGTCCTTGTTTCCCATCGCCACGGTCATGGGGTTGTGGATCATCAGCATGGAGACGGGACTCATCAGTACTTTGGTACCCGCCATTGCAATGACGGAAGCCGCAGAAGCCGCGATGCCGTCGATCTTGACGGTGACGCTGCCTTTGTAGTCCATCAGCATATTGTAGATTTGTGCTGCTGCAACGCAGTCGCCGCCGGGTGAATTGATCCAGACGGTAATGTCACCGTCACCGCCGTTCAGTTCATCCTTAAAAAGCTGCGGGGTGACGTCATCGTCAAACCAGCTTTCCTCTGCGATTGTCCCGTTCAGGAACAGGGTGCGCTGTGCCGGAGTTGTCTCCGTTTGTGCCTGATTCTTCCACTTCCAGAACTTCTTCATCGGAATCGTCCTCCTTTCCGTTTTCGTTAGGTTGGGGCTGTGCGGTATAGAAATTGCCGGATGCGATGCTCAAAAGTGGAAGCATATTCCCGTTGACCAGATACAGATTTCCACCCTCGGAATCGGGAATCAGGTCAAGGTTCTCCAGCTCACGAATATCGTTTGCCGACATCCAGCCGTTTTGTCTTGCGGTGGCGTAGCCGGTCATACGGCTTGCGTAGTCACCGCGCAGCAATCCGTCCACGTTGAATTTCACGAAATACTGCTTTTTCTCGTCTGCGGAGAAAAGTGACCGCTGAATGGACTGCTCCCAGCGGATCAGCCAAGGCTCCAGCGTGTACTTCACGAACTCAAGGGACTGCTGTTCAATATTGGAAAACGAGGACTTTTCCAAGTCGCCCACCATGTGCGGTGGAACACGGAAGATCCTCGCTATCTCATTGATTTGAAATTTTCTCGTTTCCAAAAACTGTGCCTCTTGCGGATTGATGGAGATGGGGGTATATTTCATGCCCTCCTCTAAAACCGCAACCTTACCGGCATTGGCAGAACCGCCGAACTGGGTCTGCCACGCATCACGCACCCTCGAAGGGTCTTTCAGCGTACCGGGATGCTCCAGCACACCGCTCGGTGCAGCACCGTTGGCATAGAATTTGGAGCCGTACTCTTCGGCGGCAATCGCCAAGCCGATGGCATTCTTTGCCATGGCAATCGGCGAATATCCCACCAATCCGTCAAAGCC
>JAZLHW010000016.1:0-97874 GCA_045617105.1 Selenomonadaceae bacterium
GGATTTAAAAAAGATGGCATTAGACACTGGAAACTTATGTATCCTGGCAGGTAATGCAAATCCCGATCTTGCAAAGAAAATTGCAGATTACATTGGTGTGGATCTTTGTGATGCAGATGTAGGTCATTTCAACAATGGTGAAACGCAGGTCATGATCAGCGAGAGTATCAGAGGCAAGGATATTTTTATCATTCAGCCGACTTCTCAGCCAGTCAATGACAATCTTATGGAGCTTCTCGTCATGACAGATGCCTGCAAGCGTGCATCTGCGCATAGTATTACGGCCGTAGTTCCTTACTATGCTTATGCACGGCAGGATCGCAAGACTCGTGGACGCGAGCCAATTTCTGCGAAGCTGGTTGCAAATCTCATGGAAAAGGCGGGCGTTACCCGCGTGGTAACGGTTGATCTTCATGCAGGTCAGATTCAGGGCTTTTTTGATATTCCTGTGGATCATTTGGCAGCTGCTCCGGTTATTGCAAATTATTTCCGCTCCCAAAAGTTTGAGGATGTAGTTGTTGTTTCTCCAGACCTTGGCGGTGTTACGCGTGCACGTATTTTAGCGGATCACTTGCATGCGCCGATTGCCATTATTGAAAAGCGCCGTCCGAAGCCCGGCTGCGCCGAAGTTATGAATTTGATTGGTGACGTGAATGGCAAGACAGCTATCATGATTGATGATATCGTTGATACCGCAGGTTCTCTTTGCGAGGGGGCAAAGGCTTTACAAAAGCTTGGGGCGAAGCGTGTCTTTGCTTCTTGTTCTCATGCTATTCTGAGTGATCCTGCTGTACAGAGAATCAACGATTCCTGTATTGAAAAGCTGATCATTACGGATACGATCCCGCTTCCGCCGGAAAAGCAGTCGGAAAAGCTGGTGCCGCTTTCCCTTGCTGAGGCGATCGGTGACGTCATCATCCGTATTCAGGCACATCGTTCCGTCAGCCAGCTTTTTCGTTAAGAAAAGAGTTGGGCAAAAAAGCATAAAATAATCTTGTGATGATATGACAGCAGCCTGTAGAAAATTTGCAGGCTGCTGTTTTTTGCAGGGCATGTGGGGAAAATCTTGAAACTATGGTCTGCTTGTGATTTAATGAAATGAGTGGGGAGTTTCTTGAAGAGGCGGTGTGTGGATGACTGAGATCGTAGAGGAAAAACTGAAGCTCCTGCCAGAGTCTCCGGGTGTGTATATCATGAAGGATGCCAAGGGGACAATTATCTATGTAGGAAAGGCGATCGTCTTAAAAAATCGAGTACGGCAGTATTTTCAAAAGAACAAGAATCATGCGCCAAAGGTCTTGGCTATGGTTGCAAGGATTGCTGACTTTGAGATCATTATGACAAACTCTGAGGTCGAGGCATTGATTTTGGAGTGCAATCTCATCAAGAAGCATCGTCCGCATTACAATATTAGCTTGAAGGATGATAAAAGTTATCCGTATGTCAAGGTGACCTTGCAGGAGGAGTACCCTCGTGTTTTGATTACGCGCAGAGTAGTACAGGATGGCGCACGATATTTTGGACCCTATACGAATGCAGCGGCAGTGCATGAAAGCTTGAAATTGCTTCGCAGGCTTTTTCCGCTTCGCAGTTGCAAACGTATGGGAAAGTACCCTTGCTTGGAATACCATATTAAGCGATGCCTTGCCCCTTGCGCAAAGCATGTGGAAAAGAGCGTGTACGATGATATGATACGTTCGGTTTGCCTTTTTTTGGAAGGCAGGACGGATACTGTTGAGCATGAGCTGGATAACCAGATGAAAAATGCAGCGGAGCAATTTCAATTTGAACTTGCGGCAAGGCTTCGGGATCAGCTTTTTTCTGTACGAAAAATCAAAGAGAAGCAAAATATCGTGACGGGTTCCGGAGATCAGGATGCTATGGGCATGGCACGTTCAGAGCTTGGGGCCTGTGTTCAGGTCTTTTTTGTTCGAGGCGGAAAAATGATTGGGCGAGAAAACTTTTTGCTGCAAGGAAGCGAGGAGGAAAAAGACGAAGAATTGCTGTCAGCGTTTTTGGAGCAGTACTACCATCGAGCGACTTTTGTGCCAAGAGAAATTTTATTGCCCATGCAAGTGCCGTCATCTGGATTGCTGGAGGACTGGCTTTCGCAAAAAAAGGGTTCTCACGTCCAGCTCTTGGTGCCGCAGCGTGGAACAAAGCATGACCTTGTGAAAATGGCAGAGGGAAATGCCCAAAAATATCTGGCTGATGAGGCGGCAAAGCTGAAGCATGCCACGGAAAAGACGGTAGGTGCGGTTGAGGAGCTTGGCAAGTATCTTGGATTGAAGAAAATGCCAAACCGCATGGAATGTTTTGATATTTCTCATATGCAAGGCTCGGAGACGGTTGCTTCGATGGTCGTTTTTGAAGGCGGGCTTCCGAAAAAATCAGATTACCGAAGATTTAAGATACGAAGCGCAGAAGGCAAGCCGGATGATTTTAAATCTATGCGTGAGGTAACGGAACGGCGGTATGGCAAGCTGGAAGAAGAAGAATTGCCAGATCTGATCGTAATTGATGGAGGCATGGGACAGCTTTCCTCTGCACTTTCTATTATTCGGGGAGCTGGGCATAAGGAAGTAGCAGTTGTTGGGCTTGCCAAACAATATGAATTGATTTTTGTAGAGGGTTCCTCTCAGCCGGTTGAGCTTCCAAGAAACAGTCAAGCACTGTATTTGATACAGAGAATTCGTGATGAAGCACATCGTTTTGCTATTACCTATCACAGAAAACTGCGCGGCAAGCGAAATTTGGTTTCGGTGCTTGATCATATTGTGGGAATTGGACCAAGGCGAAGAAAGGCACTTTGGAATCATTTTGGAAATCTCGCAAAAATCAAAGAGGCTTCCGTAGAGGAGCTTGCGATGGTCGATGGTATGAATCGGCCATCGGCAGAGGCAGTGCATGATTTTTTCCTTGTGCAGAAGGAGCTTCACAAAGGCGGAAAAGATAACGTTTCCTTGAGATCCAGTGATTAAAGGCTTGGGGTGTTAAATATGGAAAAGATAGAGAAAAGAATAGATCTGCATGTACATTCCACTTGGTCTGATGGGAGCTTTTCGCCGTCAGAGCTGGCAGAAGAGGCAAGACGGAAGGGACTTTCTGCGTTTGCACTTACAGATCACGAGACGGTTTACGGAGATGAAGAGGCAGAAACAGCGGCACGGAAGCTGGGAATTGGTTTTCTGCCAGGGATAGAGCTGTCTATGGCATTTGAGGGACGGAAGCTGCATGTTATCTGCCTCGGATTTGACAGGGAGCATGAGGCATTTCAGAGGGTTTTTAAGAAGGCACGTGCGATTCGTGAAGCAAGGATTCCGGAAATAATTGCTATGGTGCAGGAAAAGGGCATTGATATTTCCGTGGAAAAGGTGAAGCCTTTTGCATATGGAAAACCTCTGGATCGTTTTGCTGTGATGCGGTATATGGGTTCTCTCCATTTGTATGAGAGATTGCAGCCCATTTGGGATAATTACTTGACTCCTGCGGCGGAAGCCTTGGGAATCAGCGGTGATGTTTCGGTGGAAGAAGCCTTGCCAGCCATTCGTGAGGCAGGCGGCATAACCTCACTGGCACATTTCCACAAAAAAATTGGTTTGTATGGCATGGAAAGGGCAGAGCAGGAACAGGCTATTTGTCGATTGATGGCATTGGGACTTGATGGTATGGAACAGCGTTATCCCAATTATTCGGAGCAGGATGCGGCATTTGCTGATTATATGATTGAAAAATATCGTATGCTTCCAACAGCCGGAACGGATTTTCATGGAAAAAACCGCTTGGCAGTGGAAATGGGAACTGGTGTGGATGGAAATATGGCGATACCGTATGCATTTTTTGACCAAATTACTAGAAAATGTAAAAAATTTGTTTTGCCACAAGGATTTTAAGAAAAAAGAGCGAATAGTATTAAGGAAAAGTTGATGATTGCTTTTTGGAGGGTTTGAGATGAAAACTTGGACTTGTACAGTTTGTGGCTGGGTTTATGATGAGGAAAAGGGAGATTCAGCTCACGATTTGCCACCAGGAGTGTCCTTTGAGGATCTTCCTGAGGATTTTGTTTGTCCGTTGTGCGGTGTTGGAAAGGATAGCTTTGAAGAACAAGGCTGAGGGATTCATCAGAGGTTTTGTCAGCAGGCGGTTGTGAAATTCAGTAGACCGCTTCTATTATAAGGAGGCTATTTAATTATGAAAGTAACAGTTGTTGGTGCAGGTAATGTTGGTGCTACGGTTGCAAATGTTTTGGCTGTCAAGAACTTTTGCAGTGAGGTCGTCTTGATCGATATCAAGGAAGGTTTTTCCGAAGGAAAGGCTATGGATATCATGCAGACGGCACACATGTTGAACTTTGACACAACGGTTATTGGTGCTACGGCAAAAATTGGTGATGAGAATGGTTATGCTCCTACGGCAAACTCCGATGTCATCGTTATTACTTCTGGTATGCCGCGCAAGCCGGGTATGACTCGCGAGGAACTTATTGGTGTAAATGCGAAGATCGTCAAGAGCGTTGTAGATCAGGCTCTCAAGTTCTCCCCGAATGCAATTTTTGTCATTATCTCCAACCCGATGGATGCTATGACGTATCTCACGTTGAAGGATTCCAAGCTGCCGCGTAACCGTGTTATTGGTCAGGGCGGTATGCTTGACAGCAGCCGTTTCCGTTATTTCCTTGCAAAAGCATTGCAGGAAGCAGGATATCCTGCAACTCCGACGGATGTTGATGGAACGGTTATTGGCGGTCACAGCGATAAGACTATGGTTCCGCTCGTCAGCCTCGCAACGTATCGTGGTATTCCTGTTACACAGCTGCTTTCCGAAGAGGCTGTCAAGAGTGCTGTTGAGCAGACGAAGGTTGGCGGTGCAACGCTTACGGGATTGCTTGGCACTTCTGCTTGGTATGCTCCTGGTGCAGCAGCTGCCGCACTCGTTGAGGCAATTGCCCTTGATGCAAAGAAGCTCATTCCTTGCTGTGTATATCTTGACGGCGAGTATGGCGAAAAGGATCTTTGCATTGGCGTTCCTGTGGTTCTTGGCAAGGATGGTATGGAAAAAATCGTTGAACTCAAGCTGGAAGGTGAGGAGAAGGCTAAGTTTGATGAGAGTGTAGCCGCAGCTCGCAGCACGAATGCTAAGCTTGGCGATGCATTGAAGTAAAAGGGTTTCTGTTTTTGACGCACCCCCCTGCATATGCAGGGGGGTGTTTTGCAAAAATATAGATATATCTCTATAAAGAAGCTAAGATGTCCCCTTCTTCAACAGCTTGCTGTAAGTGGGCGAAGCCAAATTTTAACAAGCGGTGAGCATATCTCCCGCTTCGTTGAAACGCAAATTGGAGGGAAAATGCTTATGGCATTTTCTTGAACAATGGTGTTATAATAAATGTTGTGGTTTTCCATTATTTGAAAATCCACAACATTTATTTTTTACTAAAAAAATCATACTTTGCCAGATGTATTCATAGTAATCCGTATACCAGATGCTATGTGTAATGCAACTCAGCACAGATGTCCCACACCTCCATAATGAAAAAATTGAATTCAGTATTTGACAAAGAGTCAAAATGCGTTGCATTTTGCTGAGTAACTGCGTTATAATGCAGTATAGGTATAATATAGTATGAAATAATCATTCTTCATGAGAGCAGTTATAGGAGGAAGATGCATGGTTGGGGTTATGCTCCAGAGCGAGCGTGAAAGACAGAGACTGACAATTCAAGATGTAGCACGTGCTACAAGTATCCGTGTTTTGTACATAGAAGCAATAGAAAATGGTGATTATGCTGCTTTGCCAGCTGAGGTTTATACCAAGGGTTTTGTTCGTAATTATGCCAATTTTTTAAAGATGGATGCGGATGCTTGTGTGAAGCAATATATGTTGGATATTCATTCCGAGTTGCCAGTGCCAGATGCTTCGGAAGATTTGTCCGTGCGGGGAGAGAAGCAGCGTGATTCTGCACAGGAGAGGTCTGTAAGTTTTGAGAAAAAGAAGGGGAATGCACATCATCAGAACCAGAATATGTTGTTTTTTGGTGCAGCAGCGATTCTCATAGTTTTGCTTTGCGGTGCGTTTTTCGTTTTTTCTCAGGATAGCACGACTGTGGCAAGCAAGCCTGTGGAATCACCCAAAATAGAGGAAAAAGCTGTGGATACTTCGATTGTGAAAGAAACTTCTGTGAAGGAAGAAGCCAAGCCCCAAGAAGAAAACAAGGTCAAAGAAGCCCCCAAGACATTGGATCATGTGGAGGTTGTTGCAAAATTTACGGATAGATGTTGGACGAGCGTTTCCGTGGATGGAAACAGTGTGTTTGAAGGCACGATAGAAGATGGAAAAGTTATGACATGGGAAGGAAAGGAAAATATAACTATTACAGCAGGAAATGCCGGTGCTATTGAGGCTTCTTGCAATGGTAAGGATATGGGACGGTTTGGCAATGTTGGAGAGGTCGTGGAGAAGGTATTTCAGAAGGATGCGTTGCAGGAATGAAAGGGTTTCTTTCGATTTCAAGAGCAGATATGAAGGAAAGAGGTTGGGAACAGCTAGATTTTGTTTTTGTATCAGGAGATGCTTATGTAGATCATCCGAGCTTTGGACCTGCAATTATTTGCCGTTTGCTGGAAAAACATGGCTATAAGGTTGGTTTGATTCCTCAGCCGGATTGGCATTCTACGCGGGATTTTGCCCGTTTAGGAAAGCCGCGGTTGGGGTTTCTTGTTTCTGCAGGCAATATGGATTCTCTTTTGAGCAAGTATACGGTAGCTAAGAAAATTCGGGGTGAGGATGCATACTCGCCGGGAGGGAAAACTGGCTGCCGTCCAGAACGGGCCTTGATCGTTTATTGTAATCGTTTGCGTGAACTTTGGGATGATGTTCCCATTATTATAGGTGGGATTGAAGGAAGCTTGCGGAGACTAGCACATTACGATTATTGGACGGACTCTGTTAGAAGGTCAGTTTTGGTTGACAGCATGGCAGATTTGTTGGTTTATGGCATGGGGGAACATGCCATTTTGGAAATTGCATCGGAACTTCATCGAGGAATTGAGATTTCAAATCTTCAAGATGTGCGAGGCACTTGTTTTCGTGTTCCTAGTTTTGATTATGTTTGGGATTATGAAAAACTGCCATCGTATGCAGACGTGAAAAAAAGCAAGAGACTTTTTGCAGAAGCCTTTAAAACGGAATACTTAGAACAGGATCCCATAAGAGGCAAGCGTTTGGCGCAACAGAATGATGAATGGTGCGTGGTGCAGAATCCGCCTGCACTTCCACTTACAGAAAAAGAAATGGATGAGATTTATGATCTTCCGTATATGCGTACCTATCATCCTGTGTATGAAGCTGCTGGTGGAGTTCCAGCTATTAAGGAAGTGCAGTTTAGCTTAGTAAGTCAGAGAGGATGCTTTGGCGGATGCAGTTTTTGTGCTATTATTTCTCATGAGGGCCGTATCATCCAGAGACGCAGCCATGTTTCGATTTTGAATGAGGCAAAGCTTTTAGTGAAGATGAAAGGCTTTAAAGGGTACATTCATGATGTGGGAGGACCAACTGCAAATTTTCGGCGAACGTCCTGTGATAGGCAGCTTGAGGTTGGAACCTGCCGAGCGAAAGCGTGTCTTTCACCGCAGCCGTGCAGGAATCTGATTGCAGATCACAGCGATTATTTGCAGCTTCTGAGAGAACTTCGTTCTTTGCCTGGTGTAAAAAAAGTATTTATTCGATCTGGGGTGCGTTTTGATTATCTGCAATTAGCGCAGGATGAAGATGAGTTCTTGGAAGAGCTTTGCAAATATCATATCAGCGGTCAGTTGAAAATAGCACCGGAGCATATTTCTGACAGAGTAACTAAGCTGATGGGGAAATCCTCGAAGGAGGTTTATCTTCGATTCGCAAAGAAATTTAAAAAAGTAAACGAACGATTGGGAAAGAAGCAATACTTGGTACCCTATTTTATGTCAAGCCATCCAGGAGCTTCTTTGCAGGATGCTATAGAGCTTGCGGAATTTATTCGTGATCTTGGATATCGTCCTGAACAGGTACAGGATTTCATTCCAACCCCTGGAACATTGTCTACATGCATGTATTATACAGGCTGTCATCCCTTGACTGGGGAAAAGGTCTACACGGCAAAGTCCTATGAGGAAAAGAAAATGCAGCGGGCTTTACTGCAGTATTGGAGGCCTCAAAACTACGAAATTGTATGCAAGGCACTGCGAATGGCACATAGGGAAGATCTGATTGGCTTTGGCAAGCATTGCCTTGTAAAGCCACATGAGAAGAAAAAAGAATTTTACAAAAAGAAGGTGCAAAGGTAATGCGTTGTCCATTTTGCCAAAAGGAAGATAGCAGAGTTATAGATTCTCGTGCTGCTGATGACGGGAATGCGATTCGCAGGAGAAGGGAATGTGGGGGTTGTGGCCGTCGATTTACGACTTATGAAATCGTAGAGCAGGTTCCCTTGATGGTGAAAAAGAATGATGGGAGAAGAGAGCAATTTCAACGGCAAAAGCTGATGGATGGATTGATTCGTTCCTGTGAGAAGAGGGATATTTCTATGGAGCGCATTGTTACGCTGGGAAATTCTATTGAGCGTGAATTGCGTAATACAATGGAGCGGGAAGTAACGGCAAAGTCCATTGGAGAATTGGTTATGGAAAGATTAAAGGACTTTGATGAGGTTGCATATATACGCTTCGCTTCCGTTTATCGAAAGTTTCGTGATATCAGCAGCTTTCAGGATGAACTGGAGCTGTTAAAGTGTAGGGAAAAGAAGCTGTAATTTGGGGGCAGGATGGCTTGACTTGGGAGTTAAAAGCAGAGTTAAAGGAAACGTTGAAAAAGGAGCAGGGCTGCTATAGGCATCCTCTAGGCGGGCGAGATCGATTTGCGCTTGTTTATCCGAATTCATATCATGTAGGTATGTCAAATTTAGGTTTTCATATTGTCTATGACCTTTTGAACCGAAGGAATGATACAGCCTGCGAGAGGGTATTTCTTCCAGACAGCAGACAAATAGAACGTTATGTAAAAACAAATACGCCAATCATGTCACTGGAAACACAAAGTCCGCTCTATGATTTTGATATGTTAGGATTTGCGATTTCCTTTGAAATGGACTACTTTAATGTTCTAAAAATCTTGGAAATGGGTAAGGTTAAGCTTATTGCAAAGGAACGGGGCGAAATGGATCCTATAGTTATTGCTGGAGGACCATGTGCTACCTTTAATCCTGAGCCGCTCAGCTTGTTTTTTGACGCTTTCATTATTGGCGAAGGTGAGGCAATTCTTCCCCAATTCATGGATGTTTACCATCAGGCAAGGAGGGAAGGGGTATCTCGTGATGAGCTGCTTCATCGCGTGGCAAAAATTCCTGGGGTTTATGTGCCGTTTCTGTATGAGCACTGCTACAATGAAAGTGGACAAATTTCTGAGATTATCCCCACGGGTGACACACCTCTTGAAGTGAAAAGGCAATGGGTAAGAAATTTGGATGAATATCCTGCTCATACGGTAGTTCATACGGAAAACACGGAGTTTCAGTTATACCTTATAGAAACGTCACGAGGCTGTGGCCGTCATTGCAGATTTTGTATGGCAGGCTATTGTTTTAGGAAACCTCGCAACCGTTCTCTTGCCGTCTTAAAGGAGGAAGTCAAGAAAGCGATTCCTTATGGAAAGCGTATTGGCTTGATGGGAGCAGCCATTTCAGATTATCCTGAGATTAATGAGCTTTGCAGGTATATTCTGGATGTGGGACTTGATATGTCTGTAGCCTCTTTTCGTGCAGATTCTGTGACAAAGGAATTGGTTCAGGCTCTTGCAGCAAGCGGTCTAAAAACACTGACGCTTGCGCCGGAAGCAGGAAGCGAGAAGATACGCTCTGTCATTAACAAGGGAATTCATGAGGAGCATCTCTTTCAAGCAATGGATTTTGGAATCGAAGCCGGCATACAGAATTTTCGGATGTATATCATGATAGGGCTTCCTTTTGAGCAGGAGGAGGACATTGCGGCAATTGTAGATTTAGCAGGCAGGCTGCAGGATCATATGCGTGAAAAAGGCTGCAAGGGACTCTTGACGCTCAGTGTCAATCCATTTGTTCCTAAACCCTTTACACCGTTTCAATGGTTGCCGATGGTTTCAAAAGAAAAAATAGAGAAAAGATTGAAATTCATAAAGGATGCGTTTAAGAAAAGCAGGCATGTCCGCATTATAGCGGAATCGCCAAGAGAGGCGTGCACGCAGGCAGTGTTGGCTCGTGGCGACCGGCAAATTTCCAAAGTACTTCTGAAGGCACACGAAAAAGGCGGGAGCAAGGCGTGGAATCAGGCAATGAAAAGCGAAGGGCTCTCTGCAGGGGACTATATTTATCGTATGCGGGAGAAAAATGAGGTGTTTCCGTGGGCTTGCCTGAATATGGGGGTACGGACAGAATACCTTTATTTGGAGCTGGAAAAAGCAAAAGCTTTAAAATTTACGCAACAATGCTTTGACGGGTGTAACCGTTGTGGTGTATGCTAGTATAGAATCGGTGTTTTGTGAGGAAATTGGTATGAGTTATTTTTTGCAGCACAAGCATAGTAATTTGTGGCATGGCAAATTTTCTGTTTTTCCCGAGAATCTTGTGGTACATGCGATTTCTTCCCGTCAGGGTGGAAAAAGCCAAAAGCCGTATGACAGCTTGAATCTTGGGTTGTATGTAGATGATGATCCCGAAACAGTATGGGAAAATCGCTTACTGTTTGCAAGCTCATTAGGGCTTAGGGCAGAAGATATCGTTACGCCGCAGCAAATACATGGTGCACAGGTCGTTCGCGTTTATGCAGAGGATGCTGGCAGGGGAGCAAGATTTTATGATGATGCAGTTCCCGAAACGGATGCATTGATTACAAATGTACCAGGGCTTCCGTTGATGCTTTGTTTTGCGGATTGCACGCCTATTATGTTTTTTGACCCTGAGCATGGAGCTGTAGGGATCGCACATGGTGGTTGGAAAGGGACGGTGGCAAAAATCGCTAAGCTGACGCTTGAGGCGATGCAGAAGGAATTTCATACGAATCCTTTGGAATGTTTGGCAGGAATCGGTCCATCGATAGGATCATGCTGCTATGAAATAGGCTCGGAAGTAGCGGAGAAATTTCGGCAGGCATTTCCACTGTCCATAGAAAAGATCTTGCTTTCCAAGAAAGGTAAAATATATTTGAATCTTTGGGAAGCTAACAGGATACAGCTTTTGGAGGCAGGAATGAAGGATGAAAATATAGAGCTTTCCAACACCTGCACTTCTTGCGAGAATTCATGGTATTTTTCTTATCGTGCGGATGGAAAAAAAACTGGACGCATTGCTGCGATGATAGCAGTGAGAAAATACTGATTGGAATTGAGGCATAGACTATGACAGCAGATAATATTCGTATGGTAGAAGCCGAAATAGAAAAGGCGAAGACCGCAAGAGTTCGGGTGCCAAAGGAAGCCGCTGTGCATTTGATAGCTGTTACGAAGAACCATGACATTCTTGCAATGCGAGAAGCCATTGATGCTGGAGTGAAGGAAATTGGCGAGAATCGTATTCAAGAGGCAAAGGAAAAGCTTGAGAGGCTTGAACGTAAGGTCAAATGTCATCTGATTGGTCATTTACAGACGAATAAGGTGAAGCAGGCGGTAAAATATTTTGATTTGATTCATTCTATTGACAGTATTCATTTGGCACAGGCACTTAGCCATGCAGCAGAAAAGGAAAACAAGATTCAAGATGTGCTGGTGCAGGTCAATCTTGCAGAGGAAGAGAGTAAGTCCGGTGTTCGTAAAGAGGATTTGATGGATTTGTTGCGGACGGTAGATGAACTTTCAAATCTTAGATTAAAAGGCTTGATGATGATTGCTCCCAATTATGAAGATGCAGAGGAGTGTCGACCGCTTTTTCGAGAAATGTATGATATTTTTCAGAAGGTGAAAGCGATGAAGTGGAAGACAGCAGACATGGAGTATCTTTCTATGGGTATGTCGAATGATTATAGGATTGCTGTGGAAGAAGGCGCCAATATCGTTCGGGTTGGGACTGCGATCTTTGGAAAACGCTTGTATGGGAACATGAAATAAGGAGTGATAGTAAATGGGTTTTTTGGATAAAGTAAGTAAAAAATTGGGAATTGGCGACCAAGAGGATATGGAAGAGTATGAGGACAAGGAACTGGAACCATTAGAAAAAACGCCGGAATGGAGCAACAAAGAAGGCGAACGAGATTTTGAGCGACAAGCGGAAGCCAGATCGGAGGCTAGAGGGTCGCAAAATGTAGTTGATTTTCGTGGAGCATCGTCTGTTCGTGATAATGTAATTGCGACAAGCAAAATGAAGGTCGTAGTGATCGAGCCGACATCTTTTGATGATTCTCAGGAAATTGCAAATTGCTTGCAGGAGAAGCGTCCTGTGGTGATTAACTTGAATAAAATAGACAAGGCAGAGGAAATGCGTATTATTGATTTTATCAGCGGTACGACTTATGCTTTGAATGGAGATATTCGGCGAGTGGGAGAAAGAGTATTCTTTTGTGCACCCAATAACGTAAATATTTCTTTTACGGAAGAAGAAAAGAAGCCTGAAAATGCAGATCTTCCTTGGTTAAAGAAATAAAAGATAGTTTTCTTTGGAGATGAGGGCATGGCATCAAAGCAAAAAGAAAAAATTATAAGGTTCTATCGAGGGACGGAAGGGGAAGAAACTGCTGTAAAGCTGGTAGATTTGGCAACGCAGGCGCTTCAGAGCCAAAAATTTCGAGTGTCAGCCTTTTTGAGTCCTTTGGGACAGGAGATTGCTGAAACTGTAAAAGCAAATTTTCCAGGAATTAAAGTTGATTTTTTTGGCGGGTATCACGGTGCTGAGCGTCAGAAGGCACTTTTTATGGATGCATCGTTTGACAGCCAGCCTGCTTATGGAATTGTGGTCGTGGAGGCCGCTTGGAATGAAAAGTTTGCACATTTATCCCATAGGGACGTACTGGGTTCCCTGATGGGGCTTGGTATTGAGAGAGATTGCATTGGCGATATCCTTGTGACATCGGAATGTGCAAAAATTATTGCAGACAAGGGAATGGCAGATTTTTTGCTTGCGAATCTGACACATATTGGTTCAGAAGCAGTTACGTGTTCTCTGGGTGATTTGGCGGCATTGGAACCAAAAGAAGAACGTTGCAAGGAGATCCGTGCAACGGTAGCATCCATGCGCGTGGATGCTATCGCAGCAGCTGGCTTTGGAACATCTCGCAGTCGTGCAGTGGAAGATATCGCGGCGGATAAGCTGAAAATAAATTGGCAGGCAGTAAAAAGTCCATCACAAATGGTAAAAGAGGGAGATATCCTTTCCATGCGTGGTCGCGGACGTTTGGAAGTCGCAGAGGTTCGAGGTCAAACGAAGAAAGGACGCACTTGCGTATTTCTGAAACGATATCTCTGATAGATTTGATTTGTAAAGGAGAAATGGATCTTGCTTACCCCAATTGATATACACAACAAAGAGTTCAAAAAGAGCTTTCGCGGCTACAATGAAGACGAGATAGATACCTTCCTTGATCAAGTAGTGAATGATTATGAAGTTTTGTATCGAGAAAATGGTCAGCTGAAGGAAGAGTTGGAACTTAGCAGGAAGACAATAGAAGACTACCAAAAGCTGGAAAAAAATTTGCAAGGTACGTTGCTTATGGCGCAGAAGACAGCGGAAGAGGTTACATCTCATGCAAGGGAATCTGCTGCAGAGTTAAAGGAAAATACGGAAAAGGAATGTAAAAACCTGCGTGATCAGACGAAGAAGGAATGTCAAGCGTTGAGCCAGCAGACAGAAACAGAATGTCACAGCTTACGGAAGCAGACGGAAACGGAATGCCAGAATTTGCGGAAACAGACAGGAACGGAATGCCAGAATTTGTGCAAGCAGACAACAACAGATTGCCAGAATCTACGCAGGCAAACAGAAATGGATTGCCAAAATCTGAGCAAGCAAACGGAAATGGAATGCAAAAAATTGCGTGAGAAGACAGATTTTGATACGAAACGGCAGATTAAAGAAGCTGTAGACAAGGTACGTGTTATTACTGCCGAGTACGACAGGCTGGTGCGTGAAAAAAACAGCTTCATGAAAAAGGTTCGTGTCATGATGGAGTCTGAGCTGGCTATTTTGAATCAGACCTTGGATGACCTTCCGCATCCCAAGGAAGATGAGAATCTGGTGGCTGTTCCTGGAGATACCTTGGGTAAGGAAGGAACGAAAGAAAAGGAAGAATGCAAAGAAGCAGAACAAGCTGAACCAAAATTAAAAAATGAGAATAAAGTTGACGAAAGTAAGGTTGTTGAAGTGAAGGATAATGCTCAAAAGAATGCATAAGAAACATTTTGATAAACTAGAGGGAATCCTGTTTTTTTGCATTATTTTCCTTGATCAGGCCGTTAAATATGTGGTAAAAAGTGGAATGATTCTAGGAGAATCTATACCTTTGGTTCCCCATATATTTCATTTAACCTATGTGCTGAATCCAGGTGCCGCCTTTGGTGTTTTAGAGAACCAGCGGATTTTTTTTGTTCTCATGGGAGTTGTGCTGCTGTTTTGCATATGGAAATATTATCCCAAGATTCGCAGGATGGATACCATTTTGCATTATGGGTGTGTAGCACTTGCGGCTGGAGCAGTGGGTAACTTAATAGACCGCATTCAAAATGGATTGGTTGTTGACTTCCTTGACTTTCGCATTTGGCCTGTATTCAATATTGCTGATATTGCAATCGTGGTCGGCGTGCTATGTATGATTTATGCTATGCTGTTCCGCATGGAAGAGGAAGAATTTTGATGAAAAATGAAATCGAGTATTTGGCGGAACAGTCAGGAGAACGGCTGGATCTATTTCTTGTTCGGCAGCAATCTGGGATGTCCAGAGCACACATTCAGAAATTGATTACGAACGGAAACGTATTGGTAAATGGATTTTGCCGCAAAGCAAATTACAAGCTTCGAGAAAATGAAAAGATAAGTCTTACGATTCCAGAACCCATTGGGATTTCCATAGAGGCAGAGAATTTGCCATTGGATATTCTTTTTGAGGATGAAGACATTCTTGTTGTCAACAAGAAGCGTGGTATGGTAGTTCATCCAGCAGCAGGAGTTTATCATGGGACGTTGGTCAATGCATTGCTTGCACATTGCAAGGATCTATCTGGCATTAACGGTGAGATTCGTCCCGGGATAGTTCATCGCTTGGATAAGGATACTTCTGGCGTGATGGTCGTTGCAAAGAATGACAGGGCACATTTGGATTTGGCAGAACAAATTAGGACGAAGTCTGCCCATCGTATTTATTGGGCAGTGGTTCATGGCAACCTGAGGGAAGAAAAAGGAATTATCAAAGGAAATATAGGCCGTCATCCTGATGATCGAAAAAAAATGGCAGTGCTTCCTGAAAAGGGAAAACATGCTGTTACGGAATTTAATGTATTGGAACGATATGGGGAGTATACTCTCGTAGAGTGCAGACTTCAGACGGGGAGAACACATCAGATCAGAGTGCATATGGCTCATATTGGTCATCCGCTTGTTTGCGATCCTGTATATGGACCAAGGAAGAAAGCACCGTTTTCTATTCAAGGACAAGCCCTTCATTCTTTGGAACTGGTATTGGCACATCCTTTGACGCATGAGAGCATGAGGTTTCATGCGCCTTTGCCTATGGACATGGAAAAGATATTGAGCACTTTGCGAAAAAATAAAAATTGATGGGGGTTGAGGTTTATGACTAAGTTCGTGGATAAGACGCTTCTTATGGATAAGGATGGGGTTCATCGTGCTTTGACACGGATTTCTCATGAAATTGTCGAAAAAAACAAGGGTATTGACCATATAGTGCTTGTTGGTATTCGTACTCGTGGAGTTCCTATTGCAGAACGATTGGCAAAGGTTATTGAGCAGATTGAGGGAAAGCCTGTTCCGCAGGGAATTCTCGATATCACCTTGTATCGAGATGATCTTTCTACGCTTTCTTATCAGCCTATTGTCCATCCTACGGAACTGCCGGTAGATATTACAGGAAAAACTATTATTTTAGTAGATGATGTTCTCTATACAGGGCGGACGATTCGTGCTGCACTTGATGCATTGATAGATATGGGACGCCCAAAAACGATTCAGTTGGCTGTATTGATCGATCGCGGTCATAGGGAGCTTCCCATAAGGGCAGATTATGTCGGAAAAAATGTGCCAACTTCGTCAAAGGAGATTGTCAGTGTTCAGCTTCAGGAGATTGACGGCGAGGAACAGGTGGTGCTTCGGGAAGTTGTGGAAAATTAATACAGTTTGGATGATTTAAGTGGGAGGCTGCTTTTGGCAGCCTCCCACTTATTTGGATTCTTGCAGCAGAATAGGTGCAAGCAAATCTTCTTCTGGTGTAATATACAATGTTTTTTGATTGGTAAAGATGACAAATCCCGGTTTTGCTCCTGTTGGTTTCTTGACATAGCGAACTTGTGTATAGTCAACAGGTATCTTGGAGGAATCTTTTGCTTGGCTGAAATGACCTGCTAGTTGGGCAGCAAGGAGCAGTGTTTCATGGGAGGGAGATGCTCCTTCTGTTCGCAGAATGACATGGGAACCTGGGATATCTTTGGCATGAAGCCACAGGTCACGGGAATTTGCAGTTTTAAAGGTTAACCTATCATTTTGGAAATTGTTTTTTCCTACGAGGATTTCCGTTCCATCAGGTGCATGGAAGTGAAAGGGGTGAGCGGGTTTGTCGTTGTTTTTCTTTTTGCATGTTTCTTTGAGATAACCGCCCGTGACAAGCTCGTTGTGAATTTCATTGATTTCAGCAAGATGAGAGGAGGCTTCTAAAGATGTTTCAATGCTTTCCAAGTAAGCAATTTCTGCTCTGTTTTTAGTAATCTGTTCTTTTAAAAGGATTTGTGCACGTTTCAGCTTATCATATTTTTTGTAATAGGCCTGCATGTTCTGTACCAAGGTAAATTTTCGATCAAGAGCAATCTCAATGGCAGCACCAGTTTCACTGTATATGTTATTGACGGTAATGGAGGAATCTGCATGATCCTTGAATTGGTATTGATAGGTCATCAGATTGTCACCGCAGATTTTGAAGTCATTGGCATTTTCTGCATCCTGTTGCTCCTGCTGAAGCTTTTCAAGCTTTGTACGTGCTCGATGGAGCTCATTTTTTATCAGTTTGCGGAAACGCTCCTTATCCGGAAGAACATAGCTTCCCAGCAAGCTGTCTGCTTGTTCTAAAAGCTCGCTCAAGGTGGTAAAGCTTAGTTGTATCGAATCAGGAAGGTAGTGAAGAGGAAATGCTGCCATGGCAAGCACTTTTTTATTTTTATCGCAAAGAATGACAGCCTTACCGTCAGATGTCTCGCAGGAAATACGAATTTCTGCCAGAGCTTTTTTTAGGGCATTTATATGATCTGGAGTGAGGTTCTTGACCTGTTCATTGGCAGGAATTCTTGCACGATAAGCAGTCTCCTTGGCAGATACGGGACCGAATCCTAGGCAGACAGCAAGGATTGCCTTAGAAACCGTGGATTCTGTTTGTTTTTGCAGTTCGCTTAAGATAACATCGATATCTTCCTCTAAGAGATTGAGCTTGTTTTGTTTTGGGGGCAGTTGGTAGGGCTGTCCGGGCAGAATCGTTCTGATACGACTGCTGTTTTCTCCGATTTTTCGTAATGCGTCAATAATAACATGTTCATCTTGCAAAAGAATAATGTTGCTGTACTTTCCCATGAACTCAAGGACGAGAGTTTTGGTAACAATTTTTCCGCCTGCTGCAAGTGTATCAATATCAATAAGGACGATACGATCCAGTCCATATTGGCGAATCGCAGCAATGCGCCCTGTTTCAATTTGCTTGCGCAGTACCATGCAAAAAACTGGCGGTTCTGGCGGGTTTTCAAGGTTTTTTTGCAGGAGATAAGCTGCTGGATTTTGTGGATGGATAGAAATATGAAGGAGGTGACTTTTGCCAGGCTGGCGGATGGAGAGTAAGACCGTATGCTTGTTTGGCTGGGTGATCTTGTCAATTCGTCCGCCAGTCAGTGTATCATTAAGCTCCATGACTAAAGAATGCATGGAAAAACCGTCAAAGCTCATAATAAATAACCTCATTCCTTTTGTTTTGGTTCTTTGGAAATGCTTTTTATAGATCTTCTTGATGTTTCAAAATAGGTCTTCATACGTTACGGTTCTTGCTGGTTTATTATACCACACGGTAGGAAGTTTCGTCTGTTTATAGATGTTTTTTACTGTGTTATTTATTCCTTTCTATAAAAAATAATGATAAGATAGAAATATATTTGAAAAATGTATTTCCAAGAGAGGAATGAAATCATAATGGAAATTGAACGGCAATTTTTGATAGATGAGCTTCCGTTCTTGCCAACAGAATATGAGTATTTGAGTCAAGGTTATGTTTCCCTTTTGCCTGAGATCAGAATAAGGCAGATTGGCAGGAGACGATTCGTGTTGACTGTTAAGCGTGGAGCAGGACTGGTTCGTGAGGAATGGGAAACCGATATATCCTTGCAGGAGTTTGAAAGCCTTTCCAGCCGTCTTTATCCAGGTACGGTGATGATTGAAAAACGACGTTACCATGTTTTGATAGAGAATGGGGCAACTGTAGAGATTCATGTGCATGACGGTCATTTGACAGGTTTCAATTATGTTGAAGTTGAGTTTCCCACAGCCGAAGCTGCTGGGGGCTTTGAACCGCCATCGTGGTTTGGGTGTGAGGTGACGGACGATCCCCGTTTTTCCTATGGAATATTGGCACAGGCTGACGGCATGGAGCTTATGAAGAAAATCTTGGAGGGATAGGTTTGCATGATATGATATATGCCTATTGCAGTATCATCAATTTTGTGGCTCTTGCAATTTATGGCTGGGACAAGCTGTGTGCTAAAAGGCATGGGTGGCGAGTACCGGAAATAACGCTCTTGTTTATCGCTGTTGTTGGCGGCAGTATTGGTGCGATGATTGCCATGCAGTTATTCCGGCACAAGACGCTCCATTTGAAATTTAAATATGGAGTGCCGTTTATATTGCTTCTGCAGATAGTTGTACTTTCGTATCTGCATTTGTCAAAATGAGAATGGAGGATTTTTGATGAAAAAACTGACGATGATGTTTACGGTTTTATTCCTGTTTGCTATGACGGTTCCTGTTATGGCAGCATCAGCCATAAGCGAGGACGGTTACTTCAATGGTATCAAGCTATGCGGTAGGGTGAAGGTCGTGGAACATTTTCCTGACCTAAAGGTTCAGATTGTGGATTCTTTTCCAGATCTCAAGGTGAAGGTCGTAGATTCTTTTCCGGACGATATCGGTGAGTGGAAATTTGTTGAGTATGGAGAAGATTTTACTATTCAATTTGTGAATAGTTTCCCAGATATCAAAATTAAGTATGTGTCAGCTTTTCCAGGGGTGGAATGAGCAGGAATAATCGTTCCTTGTTTATGCAGAAGGTAATCCTTGATGGAATGAAAATTGATGCAGGCGAAGATTCTGCAGTTTCCTCTGAAAAAATGCCCCAATGGGCATTTTATTAAATAGACAGAAAATTATTGACATTTAAATTTATAAATGGTATAGTGAATATGGTTCAGTTGGTATGAGTCGTAAGTTTCAGAAATAAAGTTCTTGGCAGTTGACGTGATTAGCCGTGGAGGGTTTTATTGTGTTAATGGCGAGATAAGGAGCGATAGAAGATGAAAATGAGAATTCATTCTCAGTGGAAAAGTGAGATTTTTGTACCTGCGAGGGTAAAGCAGTTTGTGAAAGCATCGAAATTGTGCAAAAAGTCTAGTTTTCGTCAATATGCAGGATTGATATCAGCAGATTCGGAACGTGCAGCAGTTGATGAGTGGTTGGACAGCGTTTCGCCGCTTCGCCAGGATCAATATGTAGCGTGATGCAGGAAGGCACTGTCCTTTGGGGGAGTGCTTTTTTTGTGCAAAGATTCTTGGAATTTGGGAAGGGAATACATTGTCTGATTCTGAGATGAACTATTGGATGGAGGAAATAAGCGATGCGAAAATATTGCATTGTTCCTAAGAAGAAAAATATATTTTGGCAGCTGGTACAGGGAATGAGTCTTTCAGAAGCTGAAAAAGAGTTGCTGAAAAAGTCCAGTATTCAGCATGTGGAAATAGATCCAAAGGTCAATCGCTGGGAGATTTTGCTGCTTTCGCAAGAGCTTATATCCACAGAATTGATGAGAAAGGCAGCCGAGCATATTAAAGAAAAATGTCATCTTTCTGAGGTGATTTTTTATCAGCATGTGATCGATATGGATGATGCTGTAGGAAAATGTTGGGAAAAGTTGATAGATTTAGCGGCAGATGGAAATCCAACAGTGTTTTTCTTGCTTCGTCAAACGAAGTTTCAGTTTGATGGGAGCAGGCTGATCCTCTGTGTTCCGGGAGAACTAGGGGGAGAAATCATGCGGGCTCATGCCGTTTCACAGATGCTGCAAAAAGCTATACGAAACCAGTTAGGCTTTTTCTGTGATGTAGAGTATGAGGCTTTGGACGAGCCTTTGGAAATTGAGACAAAAGAAGATGAGGAAGATGTCTTTCTTTCTGCAAAAAAACAGGAAAAGAAAGTGGTGCCGCAATCTTCTGGTTCTGCCCCAGAAAAAAGGAATGTGAAGGAGGTAAAGTCTTCTGCAACTGGTTCTATGATTTTTGGAAAACCATTTACTGGAAAGGTTGTTTCGATTGATGAATTAAACGGTGAGATAAAGAATGTAATTTTGGAGGGGACAATAGGGGAAGGTCAGGCTTTTGGCATCCGAGCTAATACCTTCAAGTCGGGAACGCACCTTCTGACTTTTGGTATAGCAGATCGCACAGATGGTATCAGATGCAAGACCTTCTTCAAGGACAAGGAGCTATTCGATCGTGTCGTATCTGAGTTAAAAGGCGGCATGGAAATCAAGGCACATGGTTCTGTTCGGTTTGATGCAAATCAAAATGAATATGCGTTCTTTATGGATGCCGCAGAAAAAAGCGAAATAAAAAAACGCATGGATACTGCTGAAGAAAAACGCGTGGAGCTTCACGCGCATACAACGATGAGCAGCATGGATGCGGTGGTATCCGTCAAGGATCTGATTAAAACAGCAGCCAGTTGGGGATGGCCTGCCATCGCTGTAACGGATCATGGTGTCGTTCAGGCTTTTCCTGATGCGGCAAAGGCGGTCAAGGATAATAAGCTTGATATAAAAATCATTTATGGAATGGAAGGCTACTTGGTAGGCGAGGATTATGAGCAAAAGAAGGCAAATCATATTATCCTGCTTGCAAAAAATCCAGTAGGACTCCGCAACCTCTATCAAATGGTATCGCTTTCCCATTTAAAATATCTTCATCGCCAGCCACGACTTCCCAGACGGATCATTGAGGAATTTCGGGAAGGTATCTTTGTTGGTTCAGCCTGTGAGGCAGGAGAATTGGTGCGTGCTATTGTAGAGGGACGAAGCGATGAGGAACTATTAAAAATAGCTGAGTTCTATGATTATCTTGAGATACAGCCAATTGGCAACAATGAATTTCTCAAGCGAAGCGAAAGCTTTCCGTCGATTCAGACAGATGAGGATCTGCGCAGAATCAACCAAAAGGTAGCGGAGCTTGCAAGAATTCAAAATAAAATGCTGATAGCAACCTGTGATGTTCATTTTTTAAATCCAGAGGATTCCATTTATCGTGCCATTTTGATGAAGGGGAAAGGCTTTGAGGATGCAGAAATGCAGCCGCCTCTTTTCTTGCGGACTACAGAGGAAATGCTAAAGGAATTTGATTATTTAGGGAAAGAGGAGGCTTATGCGGCGGTTGTAACTAATCCGAGAAAACTGGCGGAATCCATAGAACGATTTCAGCCAATTCCAGATGATCTTTATTCTCCCATGATACCGGGAGCGGAAGAAGAAATAAGGGAGATGTCCTACAGTAAGGCAAGGGAAATGTATGGCAATAATCTCCCCGAGGTTGTAGAGGCTCGTTTGAAGCAGGAACTGACGCCGATTATTGGACATGGATTTTCCGTATTGTATTTGATTGCTCAAAAGCTAGTGAAAAAATCAAATATTGATGGATATTTGGTCGGTTCACGAGGTTCTGTTGGTTCGTCCTTTATTGCCACTATGACAGGAATCACGGAAGTAAATCCGCTTCCTCCGCACTGGAGGTGTCCGCATTGTCAATATTCAGAGTTTATACAAGATGGTTCTGTGGGATGCGGGTACGATTTACCAGACAAGGATTGCCCTGTTTGCGGAACGCCGTTATGGAAAGATGGGCATGATATACCATTTGCTGTATTTCTTGGATTTGACGGGGACAAGGTTCCAGATATTGATTTGAATTTTTCCGGCGTTTATCAGCCAACGGCACATAAATTCACAGAGGTTATGTTTGGCAAGGATTTTGCCTATCGAGCTGGAACGATTGCGACGGTAGCTGATAAGACAGCATACGGTTATGTTATGAAATATTATGAGGAAAAAGGAATCAAGAAGCATAAGGCATTTATAGAAAAAATTGCTAAGGGCTGCATGGGGGTGAAGCGAACGACCGGACAGCATCCAGCAGGAATTATGGTAGTGCCGCGCAATATGGATGTCCACTTCTTTACGCCAATTCAAAGACCTGCGGATGATAAGACTACGACAACTATTACTACGCATTTTGATTATCATTCCATCAGCAGCCGTTTGGTCAAGCTCGATATCCTTGGACACGATGATCCAACCGTAATCAAAATGCTGGAGGATCTGACGCATCGTGATCCTAAAACGATTCCATTTGATGATAAGGCAACACTCTCCATCTTTTCCTCAACAGGTGCTTTGGGTGTGACAGCCGAGGAACTGGGAGCAAATTCCGGTACGTTTGGTATACCGGAGTTTCGCACAAGCTTCACAAGGCAAATGATAGATGATACGCATCCAAATTGTTTTAGTGATTTAGTGCGGATTTCGGGCTTTTCTCATGGTACAGATGTGTGGTTGGGAAATGCACAGGATCTGATTCGTGCGGGAACTTGTACCCTGCATGATGCAATTTCGGCACGTGATGATATCATGATGTACTTGATTCACAATGGAATAGATCCGTTGCTTTCCTTCAAGACCATGGAGAATGTGAGAAAAGGAAAGGGGATATCAGAGGATGTCGTAGAGATTCTTCGCAAAGGGAAGATACCTGAATGGTATATCCAGTCCTGCCAAAAGATAAAGTACCTGTTTCCTCGCGCACATGCAACCGCTTATGTTATGATGGCTTATCGTATTGCATTTTGCAAAGTACATTACCCTTTGGCATATTATGCGGCATATTTTTCTATTCGTGCGGGAGAATTTGATGCAAATGTCGTAGCACGAGGCAAGGATTTCGTTCATGGAAAGATTAAAGAATTGGAAGACAAAAGCAAGGAAAGCAAGCTGGATGCCAAAGACAGTGCAACTTTAATCGTGCTTCAACTGGCATGGGAAATGTATTTGCGAGGGTTTAAGCTGGAATATGTCAATATTTACCGTTCAGATGCAGAGAAGTTTATCATTTTGGAGCAGTCGCTTCTCCCGCCCATTGCCTCCCTTGCAGGAATGGGTTCTGTTGCTGCAAAAGGAATTGTTGAAGCAAGAAAGTCTGGGGAATTTACGTCTGTAGATGATCTTAGAAAACGTGCTGGGATATCCAAGACAAACATAGAGATCCTTAGAGAGCATGGATGCTTGAATGGCATGAGCGAGAGCGATCAGTTGGAACTTTTTAGTATGTGAGGACAGGAAAAGCAAGTATAGAAATCGGTGTAAAAGTGATACAACGAAGCTAAAGATGTTTTCTTCTTCAACAGCTTGCTGTAAGTGGAGGACATCCAAATTTTGACAAGCAGCGAGCATATCTTCCGCTTCGTTGTAATGCAGCATATTTATTAAGAATCTGTAGGACGGAGGTTTTCGTCCTTTATGAAAAAATAGGTTATTATGCCGCCTGCAATGTAGCTGATGGTGAGTCCTATAGCATAATGCAGCATGCCTGAAACTGCACCATTAGGACCGCCTGTCATTACAAAGAGACCTGTTATGCCAGATGCACCCCATGTAGTGGCAGCAACTTGGTAAAGCGTTACAAAAGCACCACCGAATCCAGCACCTAACCCAGCAGTTAGAAATGGTTTGCCAAGAGGCAGAGTGACACCATAAATCAAAGGTTCACCGATACCTAGGATTCCTGCAGGAACGGCACCCTTGATCGTATTGATGAGATTCGTATTGCCGACACGTTTTGCTTTTAACCAAAGTGCAATACTTGCTCCTACTTGCCCAGCACCTGCCATAGCTAAAGCGGGATAGAGCATTACATATCCGAATTGTTCAAGCTGTACCGTATACAGTGCAATAAGTCCGTGATGCATACCGGCAGCTACCAGCGGAAGGAACAGAGCAGCACCGAGGTAACCAGCGAGGATACGGACAATCAAGATATTGCTTGTGCAAATTTGTCCCATTGCCCACGAAATACCAGAGGAAACATAGCCTATTGCCGGCATGAGAACTAGCAAGTATAAAACAAGGCAGATGCCTAGGGAAAGAATTGGGGTACAAATGATATCAATACTGTTTGGCATACGTTTGCGAATTTGTTTTTCGATGCGTGACAATAGGAATACACCGACTATGGTTGCGAGAATGCCGCCCCTTCCTGCACAAAGTATGGAGTCAAGTGGTACGGCTTCATTGAACAGCCCCAGTGTTTTTGACAGTGCATTTACTGTTTCCATGGAATTCATCATGCCCAACATACCGCCTAAAATCGGTGTTGCCCCAAAACGTTCGGCTGCTCTGTACCCGACCCATGCAGTAATATATGCCATGAAGGACTTATTGATCAGCATTAGCATATCATAGAGAAACTTCCAGCCAGATTGTTCTGCATAGTTTGGAACTACTTGAGCGATCAGCATAGCAAAACCGGCACAAAGTCCGGCAGAAATGCTACCTGGGATAAGAGGGACGAATATTTCTCCAAAAATTTTTAGGAATTTTCTTATTTTCGTCTGTTTTAAGCTTGCCTTTATGGATTTTTTATTGTCTTGATAGGCAATCTTTGAAGCATTTGCATCTTGATGAATTGCCGTTGCAGGGATGCCCAACTGGTGAAGTTCATCGGCATATTTGCGGCTTTTTCCCGGACCGACAACGACCTCATACTTGTTTTTTACATCATGAATCGTTCCAAGTACCTTTTCCAGCGAGTTTAATTTATTTTCATCTACTAAATCTTCATTGATTACAGAAAAACGCAGCCGTGTCATGCAATTTGTGACCGAAGCTATGTTTTCCTTTCCACCCATTGCATTTAAAATGTCTTTTACCATATAGAAAATCCCCCTTTCAAAACATACTGTTAATGATAGCTAAAGTTTTTAAATAAAGTCAAGTGAACTATAGAATAAAGACTGAAAGAGAGTCGCTGGAATGTTTCTTGTGCAGTATACTAGGAGATATGACTATGCCACTGTTGACGATTGAATTTACCCTGTATTGTGATATAATTCTTATTGACGAATAGAGTAGGAGGATTTTCATGGAAATAAATGATATTATGCATGGTTTTCGCTTATTGAAAAAGCAATTTCTCAAGGAAACGGCTTCGGAAGCGTTTGAATTTGTTCATGAGAAGAGTGGTGCAAGGCTTTTTTATTTGAAAAACAATGATGATAACAAGGTGTTTTTCATAGGCTTTCGGACACCTCCGGCAGATGATACGGGAGTAGCTCATATTGTAGAACATTCCGTGCTTTGCGGTTCCCAAAAGTATCCATTAAAGGAGCCTTTTGTTGAGTTGGTAAAGGGTTCTCTTAATACGTTTTTGAATGCTATGACCTATCCAGACAAGACGATTTATCCAATGGCTAGTCGAAACGACAAGGATTTCCAGAACCTAATGGATGTTTATTTGGATGCAGTTTTTTTTCCAAGCATACACAACACGAAGGATATTTTAATGCAGGAAGGTTGGCATTATGAAATCAATCAGCCGGAGGATGAACTTCGTTACAGCGGTGTCGTGTATAATGAAATGAAGGGAGCATTGTCAGATACGGAACAGCTTCTTTCTAGCCGAGTAATGTTTTCTTTGTACCCTGACACTACTTATAGTTGTGAATCTGGTGGAGATCCTGCTAAAATTCCAACGCTTACGCAGGAAATGTTTGTTGATTTTCACAAGAAATACTATCATCCATCGAATAGCTATATTTACCTTTATGGGGATATGGATCTGGAAGAAAAGCTGTCGTACTTGGATAAGGAGTATTTATCAAAGTTTGATGCTATGGAAGTGTCTTCTGAAATTCACCTGCAAAAGCCTTTTTCTGAGGAACGCCGTGTCACTGAGGTCTATCCTTGTGCAATGGATGAAAGTACTGAGGAAAAAACATTTCTCACCATCAATTATGTCGTTGGAAATGTACTGAATGAAGAAGATATGCTTGGACTTGAGATATTGGAGCGTGTTCTTTTTGATACGCCAGCATCTCCTGTTCGGCGTGCCTTATTGGATGCTGAGCTGGGCAAAGATGTAGATTCGATTTTTGAATCTGAAATCTTGCAGCCATTCTTAAGTATTATCCTTAATAACTCCGAAAAAAATCGGATGAACCAGTTTTGTGATATCGTAGATGAAACCTTGAAAAGACTTGTGCGTGACGGCATAGATCGGAAGCTGATGGAATCTTCCATTAACCTGCTGGAATTCCGGCTGAGAGAAGCAGATTTTGGTTCTGCACCCAAAGGGCTGATTTATGGTATTCGGAGCTTGAAAACATGGTTGTATGATGGTGATCCCGTGACTTATCTAGCCTATGAAGATTTACTGAAAAAAATGAAGGATGGATTGAGTAACGGATTTTTTGAAAAATTGATTCAGAAATATCTCCTTGATAATCCGCATAAGGTCTTGCTGGTCATGGAACCGAGCAAAACTTTAGCTATAGAAAAGGAACAGGCTCTAAAGGAAGAGCTTGCAGCGAAAAAAGAAAAGCTCTCGCAAGAAGAGATCCGTGAATTGATAGAATTGAATCGTCAATTAAAGGAACGTCAACAGAGACCAGAGTCATTAGAAGCATTGAAGACGATTCCTTTGTTAAAGCTTTCTGACATACGGAAGGATTCCGAGGACTATCCTCTGGAAGAAAAGCTTTTAGAGGATACAAAAATTCTTTTTTCCAATTTGGAAACGAACGGCATTGCTTATTTAAATTTCGTTTTTGATACCTCCTGTGTGCCACAAGAAAAATTACCCTACCTGCATTTGTTTTCTGAATTGATAGGTTCTGTTTCTACTGAGAACTACTCGTATGAGGAGTTAGGAAAGGAAATAGACTTGTATACTGGCGGAATCAGCTATTTAGCTGCTGCTGTTACCAAAAAGAACGATGCAGAGGATTTTCGTCCAGTTTTCAAAGTGAAGGCAAAAACTTTGATTGGAAAACTGCCTAAATTGATGGAGCTTTTGACAGAGATCTTTACGAAGACTTGCTTTGATGACAAGAAAAGAGTCAAAGAACTTATAACTCAAGTACGGGTCGCTTTTGAACTGAATATGCAGCGTTCTGCGCATAATATTGTTTCCGGTCGTTTGGAAAGCTACCTATCCTCTAGCGGAAGTTATATGGAAGAAGGCGGCTTGCCGTTTTATCGTTTCGTAAAATCCTTCCTTGCAGATTTTGACCATAGGTTTGAGGAATTGCCCAGCATTATGAAGGAGATTCTTTCTTTGGTATTCCGAAAGGAAAATATCTTGATTGGCGTTACTATGCCAGAACAGGAGTATCCGTCGTTTGCTGTGGCACTCCCTAGCTTGCTGTCGAAGCTGCCAAACGAATCTTGTCCTAAGGAAGTATATCATTGGAATCATGATGTAAAAAATGAAGGATTTATGTCTACTAGTCAAGTGCAGTATGTAGGAAAGGGCGCAAATTTTATAAAATTAGGATATGCTTATACGGGAGCTATGCGCATACTGGAAACGCTTTTGCGGTACGATTATTTTTGGACAAAAATTCGTGTGCAGGGTGGTGCGTATGGAGCATTTACTCATTTCAATCGCAATGGAATGATGTACTTTGCTTCCTACCGAGATCCTAACCTCGTGGAAACGCTGGATATACTAAATAAAACAGCAGATTATCTTAAAAGCTTTCAGGTATCTGACCGTGAGATGGACAAGCTGATCATTGGAACAATGAGCAGCATAGACGCACCATTGACACCCAAAATGAAGGGAGAAGCTGCCTTTAATTGTTGGCTGCGGGATATTACGTTGGAGGATCGTCAAAAGAGCAGAGATGAGATTTTGACTGCTAGACAGCAAGAGATTCGTGATCTTGCAGATCTTATTGATTCCTGCATGAAGGAAAATTATCTTTGCGTCTTTGGAAACGAAGCAAAACTGAAGGAGAACAAGGAATGGTTTTCATCGCTTGTTTCTGTCATGGAATAATGCATGATAAGAAAGAAGGTCGTTGACAATATTTTGTTTAGCGTGTCATAATGTGAGAAGATAGTGTTCGTAACGTGTTTTGCCGAATAGGGGGATTTTTGTGAAAGATACCATATTTACTGGCGCAGGTGTTGCACTTGTTACTCCGTTTACGGAAGACGGTATTAATTTTCCAGAGCTTGGACGCATGATTGAGGATCAGATTGCCGGAGGTACTGATGCCATTGTTATTGCGGCGACGACGGGTGAGTCGGCTTCCATGACAGATGAGGAACATCGTGCTGCTATTAAATTTGCCGTTGACCAAGTAAAGGGGCGTATTCCTGTGATTGCAGGAACTGGCTCTAATGAAACGGCGTATGCGATCCAATTGACGCAGTATGCCGAAAAGGTGGGAGCAGATGCTGCATTGGTCGTTACTCCGTATTACAACAAATGTACGCAGAACGGTGTAGTCCGTCACTATAACATGATTGCTGACAGCGTGAATATTCCGTTGATTCTTTATGATGTCCCATCACGTACTGGGTTTGGCATCAAAACGGAGACATATGTAAAATTGGCAGAGCATCCGCGCATTGCAGCAGTGAAGGAAGCCAACGGTGACTTGTCAGCAATTCTTCGACTCAGGAAGGCTTGCGGTGATGATTTGGCGGTGTATTCAGGAAACGATGATCAGATCGTGCCGATTCTTTCCTTGGGGGGCAAGGGGGTTATTTCCGTGCTTTCCAATGTAGTGCCTCGTCAAACGCATGATATGTGCCAGCTGTATTTTGATGGGAAAGTCAAGGAATCTGCACAGCTGCAGATTGATTATTCAGATTTGATCGATGCACTTTTTTGTGAGGTAAACCCAATTCCAGGTAAGGTTGCACTTCGTTTGATGGGATATGATGTAGGGCAGCTTCGTATGCCGTTAACGGAAATTGAGCCAGTACACCTTGAGCAGCTAAAGACAGCTCTCAAAAATCATGGCTTGTTAAAATAATGATGTAGAACATATCAGTAAAGGTGGGAGTTTCGAATGAAGAGATTTATTCAATTTTTCTTGACTGTTTGCATGGTGGTTTTTAGTGCACAGGTTGCTTTTGCAAATACGGATAAGGTGACGTTATATGAAGGTGCAGATATTACGGCTGTGCATCGTATGGCATTGGCACTTCCTCGGTATACTCCAATCGGTGAAAATGCACCTGACAAGGAAGCATTGAACAAGATTGTGTATAAGGCAAGCGATGCGGGACGTTGCTATGTAATCGCTTATGATGAAATGGCTGAAAATATTAAATCGGCTGGAGGAGCAGATATCAAAGTACTGGACTATCGTAAGGCAATGAAGATCTTTAAGGAGAATGCTGACAAATATGCAGATGCATATGTCATTCTTACAGTTGCCAATAATAGCCGCACGTCGTTCTTCTTCGATGTTTATAAATCAGGTACGAATGAGCTTCTCTATACTTACCAGATTTTTGCTAACAAGCATGACAAGGATGATGAAAACACGTATAAGCTTCTTTCTGAGCAATTTTTTAAGCAGTTTGAGGTTTCTGTCAAAGATCAAATGAAAAAGAAAAAATAAATAAAATGCGAGGATACGATATCGATGATTCATCGATATCGTATTTTCATATTTTGTATAGAACCCGTGTAGAATAATAAAGTCAAAAAGTCAAAAGAATATTTGACTTTTTGACTTTATCTTGTATAATAGTTCTTAGAAAGAATTGTTCATTGAGATCAGAGCAAGGAGAAGATCGTATGAGTGGAGAAAAATTTACGTCTAAAACTCTTGAAACGCTGCAACTGGCACAACAAATTGCAGCACTGAAATATCATCAAGAAATTTCATCTGTACATGTATTATCGGCACTTGTTAAAGAGCCAACTGGATTGCTTGCGACCATTTTTGATGATTGCAAAACAGATAGGATCATGCTGAAAGCCAAATTGGAACAGGTATTGTCCAAGATTCCTAGCGTCAAGGGACAAGACCGCTTAACTATGGGGATGGATATGGTCAGGGTTTTGGCACAGGCAGAGGAATTTTCTAAGAGCTTGAAGGATGAGTATGTCAGTACAGAACATTTGCTGATGGCAATTGTGACGGATGGAAACGAGGAGGCTAGGAAAATTGCGTCAGATTTTCATTTGACGAGAAACAATATACGAGAATCGATCAAGAAAAATCGAAAGCAGAATGTAACGAATGAAAATCCAGAGGAATCCTACCAGTCTTTGGAAAAGTATGGTCGTGATCTGACAGCAGCTGCACGGCATGGCAAACTGGATCCTGTCATTGGCAGAGATGATGAAATTCGTCGAACCATAGAGATTTTGTCTCGCAGAACAAAGAATAATCCTGTTTTAATTGGTGAGCCAGGTGTGGGAAAAACGGCTATCGTGGAAGGTTTAGCAAGACGTATTGTAGCCGGAGATGTGCCGGAATCCTTAAAGAACAAGGTAATTTATTCCTTGGACTTAGGGTCTTTGGTAGCTGGCGCAAAATTCCGCGGTGAATTTGAGGAGCGTCTGAAGGCTGTTTTGACCGAAATCACTAAATCGGATGGACAAATATTGCTCTTCATTGATGAAGTCCATATGGTGGTTGGAGCAGGAGCAACAGAAGGCGCTATGGATGCTGGCAATATTCTAAAGCCTATGATGGCAAGAGGAGAGCTTCGCTGCATTGGTGCAACAACCTTGAATGAGTATCGAAAACATATTGAAAAGGATACGGCATTAGAACGACGTTTTCAGCCGATCATGGTAGGACAGCCGAATGCAGAAGATACCATTTCTATTTTGCGTGGCTTAAAAGAACGGTATGAAGTACATCATGGCGTGAGGATTCGTGATGCGGCGTTGGTATCTGCTGCAGTTCTTTCTGAACGCTACATATCGGATCGCTTCTTGCCAGACAAGGCAATTGATTTGGTAGATGAGGCAGCGGCGAAGCTGCGTACAGAAATTGAGTCTATGCCTGCCCAATTGGATGAATGCAGGCGAAAGATTATGCAGCTTGAAATAGAGGAACAGGCACTGCGCAAGGAATCGGATGAACATTCGGCAGAAAGATTAAAGAAAATCGTAGAAGAAAAAAACCATTTGCAAGAAGAAGAACAGGAACTGCAAAAAAAATGGGAAATGGAGAAGCAAGTTATTCTTAGGATTCGTGCACTAAAAAAGGAACTAGATGAGACGAAAAATCAAATTGAGGAAGCGATGCGTTCCAATGATTTAAATCTTGCATCTGAATTGAAATATGGGAAGATGCCAGAGCTTATCCAGCGTCTGAAGGAAGAAGAGGAAAATCTTTCTTCCCAATCCCAAGAAGAAAGATTATTAAAGGAAGAGGTCGGAGAAGAAGACATTGCTAAAGTAGTTAGTCGATGGACAGGAATTCCTGTTGCTAAAATGTTGACAGGAGAACGTGAAAAGCTTTTGCATCTGGAAGAGGTGCTTCATAAGCGTGTCGTTGGACAGGAAGATGCAGTTACCTCTGTCAGCGAAGCTATTCTTCGGGCACGTGCAGGCATTAAAGATCCCAACCGCCCGATTGGTTCATTTATTTTCCTTGGACCTACGGGAGTAGGAAAAACAGAATTGGCAAAAGCCTTGGCAGAAGCCCTTTTTGATGATGAACGAAGCATGATCCGCATTGATATGAGTGAGTATATGGAGAAACACTCCGTTGCTCGGCTGATTGGTGCGCCTCCGGGCTATGTTGGATATGATGAAGGAGGGCAGCTTACAGAAGCGGTTCGCCATCGTCCTTACAGTGTTATTTTACTGGATGAAATAGAAAAGGCTCATCGTGATGTGTTTAATGTACTGCTGCAAATTTTGGATGATGGGCGTTTGACAGATGGCAAAGGACGTATGGTAAATTTCAAAAATTCCGTCGTTATCATGACAAGTAATCTTGGATCGCATGAAATTTTGAACAAAAGCTATGAAGAGGCCCAAGCTGCAGTGCAGGATATTTTAAAAGACTATTTTCGGCCAGAATTTTTGAATCGTGTGGATGATACGATTGTATTCAGAGGACTTACAAGGGAACAGGTAAAGAATGTAGCAGAAATTCTTTTGCAAAACTTGAACGCCCGCTTGGAAGAACAAGTAGAAATATCCTTGGAATGGGATTCTTCTGTACTGGAGTTTTTTGCAAATCATGGATTTGATCCGAACTTTGGAGCAAGACCTCTTCGCAGATTGTTATCGCATACAGTAGAAACAGAATTGTCTAAGAAAATTATTGCTGGTACGATACAAAGCGGAGGAAAGGTTTGCATTCTTGTAAAGGATGATCAATTAGAATTTAGGAAATGCTGAGTATTCAGTTGCTTATCTTGATGTGTATTTTTTAAAAGATGCTCATGCATCAGCTTTTCCTTAACAACAGAATCTTGAGGAGGAAAGTTTTATTGCGTTCTTTTTTTATTGGACTTCAATTTTTAACTAGGATTTCACTTGTGAAGCAGGTGGAGTGGACGGAGGAAGATTTTGGGAAAAGCGTTCGATGGTTTCCTTTGATTGGTGCAGTGCTTGGACTTTGCTATGCGGGGGCGGCAGGACTTCTTTTCTTCCTGCTTCCCATGCAGTGCATCATTGTTCCGCAGCATGTTTGTGCAGCAATACTTTTGGTATTGACTGTTTTGCTGACGGGAGGCATCTTTTGTGATGGTTTCATGGATTCCATGGATGGAATTTTTTCTGGACGGTCTAGGGAAAAAATGTTGGAAATCATGAAGGACAGCCGAGTAGGTGCTAATGGTGTCATGACATTCGTATCCTTGATGCTCCTCGAATGGAGTTTGCTTTTAGATATGGATCGGTCGCAACTCTTGATGGCTGTTTTCGTTATGCCAATCATATCCCGTATGATGGTCGTGATGGCAATTACGTGTTTTCCCTATGCAAGACCTAATGGAATGGGAAAAGCATTTGCAACGTATGCGGGAAAAGAAGCCTTACTGATCGCTGCGGTTTCAACGATTTTGCTTGTATTTCCTTTAGGGTGTTTGCCTGTCTTTGCCTTTTTCCTAGCTGCTTTTTTTGCGTGGTGTTTTTGTCGATATGTAACGAAACTTCTTGGTGGGTTGACAGGTGATATCTATGGAGCAACTGCCATGCTGACCGAATTGGTGGTTTTGTTCTCTATCTTGGTCGGCTCCTATTTTTTGTAAATGCAGGTATGCAGAATTAAGCGATACTAAAAAAGGATTACAATTTTGAAAGGAGATAGCAAATAAGGATGACAAAACTGATTTTAGTGCGTCATGGGCAGACAGAATGGAATATTGATGGGAGATATCAAGGGCAAACCGATGTACCTCTTTCTGCAGATGGAGTTCGTCAGGCACAATTACTGGCAGACCATTTTCCGTTAGAAAAGGTGGATGCTATTTATTCCAGTGATTTGAATCGAGCAATGGTGACAGCTGGTTATATTGCTCAAAGATTTGGAATTCAGGTGCAGCCGGAGCCTGCATTTCGTGAACTAAGCTTTGGAGCATGGGAAGGACTCTCCTATGAAGAAATAGTTTCTGGTTGGCCGGAAGCGATGAAAGATTTTTTGAAGCATCCCGATCGCTTGGAAATACCAAATGGAGAATCTTTCCAACACTTGCAGGACCGAGCTATGGCACGATTGAGAGAAATTATAGAAGTTCATGAGGGGGAGCAAGTGGTCGTTGTAGCACATGGAGCAATTTTGCGAACGATTCTTTGTTCTGCACTTCACATGTCACTTTCGAATGTGTGGACAATCTGCCAGTTCAATACGGCACTTAATGTTGTACGCTATGACGGCGATTGGAGCAGCGTTGAGCTGATGAATAGTACAGCACATCTTGGCAATGCGAAAATTATAGAAAAAATATAACGAAGCTAAGATGTCCCCTTCTTCAACAACTTGCTGTAAGTTGGGGAGACAAATTTTAACAAGCGGTGAGCATATCTCCCGCTTCGTTGAAACGCAAATTGGAGGGAAAATGCTTATGGCATTTTCTTGAACAATGGCGTTATAATTCACCGTAGATGTCACCCACCTCCATAGATGGTGGATAACTTATGGAGTAAATAAGCGGCGGACATGTCCCTTGCTTTGTTGAAATGCTGACAGAGACAAGTTTCAGGATATTTTATTCTGGGACTTGTTTTTTTTGAATTTACCCTATAGGCTTGATGTGATATAATACTTTCCTAGATGTGTTTTGTATTTTTAATAGGAGAGAATTTACAGCATGTTTACATGTAGAACGGCGTCTTCTGAACAGACAGCTAAACTGGCCATAGAGGTTGGGAAAAAAATTCGTGAAGGGACGATTCTTTGCTTGGAGGGAGACCTTGGCGCAGGAAAGACACTTTTTGTTAGAAATTTGGCCCATACGCTTGGTGTAGAAGGTGAAGTTACCAGTCCAACATTTAATCTGATGAATGTTTATGAAGGAATCTGTGACATTCTGCATTTTGATCTTTATCGATTGGAAACAGAGGAGCAGCTTGAAGATATTGGTTTCTTTGAGTATACAGATGATCCTGAGGGAATCATAGTTATTGAGTGGGCAGATAAATTTCCACAGGCACTGCCGGAAGATTACATTTCCATAAGGTTTGACCGCATGAAGGATGACAGTAATGCACGCATGATTTCTTTTTCGTGTGTAGGAGAGCGATATGAGGATTTTTTGAAGGAGCTGGAAGCAATTGTCAATTTTAGCGATTGATACATCAACGCAGGTGTCCAGTGTGGCTGTGGCATCGGAGGAAAGGCTTTCAGCAGAGCTGATCATGCAGGCGAAGCTCGCTCATTCAGAGACTTTGATGCCGCATATTGAAAAAGTATTGCAGATGGCTCATTTGTCAAAGAAAGAATTGACTGGCATTGCCGTAAGTATTGGTCCTGGCTCGTTTACTGGACTTCGCATCGGTCTTGCAACGGCTAAGGCGATGGCGTATGCCTTGGATATTCCTTTGGTTGCTGTATCTACTTTGCAAGCACTTGCCTGTCATTTTCCTGTTTCTGGTATAAAATTGGTATCTATGCTCGATGCACAAAAAGGAAATGCCTATCGTGAAAGCTATCGTTGGGAGGAAGGAAAGCTGGCGATCATAGAACCATTGGAAGTCGTTTCCATTCAAGATTTCTTGGCTGAATATGACGATGCAAAAGAGCCTGTTATTTTGCTCGGGGATGCTGCAAGAAAAAAAATAAAAGGAAAACAGGAGGTCTCTGCATCTATACGGCTTGCACCAGTACATTTATCTATGCCGCGGGCAGCTAATGTAGCAATGCTTGGATTGCAGAAGCTGGCTTGTGGGGATACAGTCAATTTGATGAATTTAGAGCCTATGTATATTCGCCGTTCGGAGGCAGAGGTGCTGTGGGAACAGAGGCATTCAAAGGTGACAGAAAAATGATGATGGCATTTCGTGAAATGATTCCAGAGGATGCTGATGCAGTTGCACAAATCGAGAAGTCATGTTTTCCTGTGCCTTGGTCTAGGCAGTCTTTTTGGGAGGAAGCTTCCCATGAGCATACCCTTTATTGGTTGGCATTGGACGAGGAAAAGGTGATCGGTTATGCTGGTTGTTGGATTTTAGCAGGTGAAGCACAAATTACCAATGTGGCGATTTCTCCCGAGTATCAAGGCAAGGGCGTAGGTACTCAGTTAATGAAATCCATGATTGAGGTTGCTAAAAAACGGGGGGCAACAGCAATGACTCTGGAGGTGCGCCCATCGAATGCCTCTGCGTTGGCTCTTTACAAGAAATTCGGCTTGAAGAGTGTCGGTCGACGAAAAGGATATTATTCAGATAATGGCGAAGATGCGATTATCATGTGGAATACGAATTTGTAACTCATCACAGATATAACGAAGCTAAGATGCCCCTTCTTCAACAGCTTGCTGTAAGTGGGGGAAGCCAAATTTTAACAAGCGGTGAGCATATCTCCCGCTTCGTTGAAACGCAAATTGGAGGGAAAATGCTTATGGCATTTTCTTGAACAATGGCGTTATAACTTCAGCAGGTTTGGAGGAAGAACCTTGAAATATGAAGAAGAACGTTTGACGCTGGCCATTGAATCGAGTTGTGACGAGACATCTGTTGCAGTTCTGAGAGGCGGCAGAACGATTTTATCGAATATTATATCGACACAGATTCCCGTTCACCAGAAATTTGGCGGTGTTGTGCCTGAAATTGCATCGAGAAAACATATCGTGAACATTATGCCAGTGATTGATGAGGCAATTCGTCATGCAGGTGTTGCCCTGCATGAGATCGATCAAGTGGCAGTGACTTATGGACCCGGATTAGTAGGTGCTTTGCTGGTTGGCGTATCGGCAGCAAAAGCTCTTGCGTTTTCTCTTGATGTACCTTTGATTGGTGTCAATCATTTGGAAGGTCATATTTTTGCAAATTTTTTGAGTACAAAAGATTTAGAGCCGCCCTTTGTCGCATTAGTTGTTTCAGGTGGTCATACAGCATTGGTAAAGGTAAATGGATACAATAGCTTTACTATGATGGGGCAGACACGTGACGATGCAGCAGGAGAGGCTTTTGATAAGGTCGCAAGGGTGATGGGGCTTCCCTATCCGGGCGGACCACAGATTGACAAGCTGGCAAGGGAAGGAAATTCAATGGCTATTGATTTTCCACAAGCACTTCGTGGAGATGGCAGCTATGAATTTAGTTTTAGTGGATTAAAGTCTGCTGTACTTAATTATTTGAATAGTATGCAGCAGAAAAAGCTGGAGATAAATAAAGCAGACGTAGCGGCTTCCTTTCAGAGGGCAGTTATTGAAATTTTGACAGACAAGGCATTTGAGGCTGTGGAAGAAGCTGGAATGAATACTCTGGTATTAGCTGGGGGTGTGGCAGCAAACAGTGCTTTAGAAGCAAGACTGCGTGAAGAATCTGGGAAACGGAATATTCGTTTTGTATTTCCTGATCCTTTGCTTTGCACGGATAATGCGGCGATGATTGGATGTCGAGGCTATTATCAAGCCTTGGCAGGAAAGTATTCGGATCTGCATCTTAATGCAGTACCTGGATTGGGGCTTTCCGATGTCGAGGACAGGTAAACGCATTATAGGATTCTTCATGTTTTTATAGACAAATGCAATCACATGGCAGTAAAATGTTATGCAGAATTTTTGGAAAAGGATGGTGAGGAAAATGGACGATCACCCTAGTAGTTTGTGGAATCATCAACAAAGCAATTTCATATTGGGAGATTCGGCCATTTTCGTATAAATTTGGCTAGATCTCCTGTTCAGAGAAGGAGATATTATGCTCAAGATTTATAAGTCAATGGAAAATGGACCGATGAGAGAGCTGACGCTCAAGACTTTAGAAAAAGGTGCTTGGATCAATATTATCGATCCGACTCCCTATGAGTTAAAGGTGGTAAGCAATCTTACTGAGGTTGAACCAGATTTTTTAAAATCTGCATTGGACGATGAAGAGCGTTCACATACGGATATTGAAGATAATTCTGTCATGGTTTTGACAAATGTGCCAATTTTTAAAGGAGAAGATAGTTACGATGTATTACCGCTTGCTATTATTGTGACAGGGGAATACATCATTACGGTTTGCTTGGAGGAGACTCCTGTGATTGCGGAATTCAATGAAAGAACCTATAAACTCTTCCGCACATACAAGAAAACTAGATTTCTTTTTCAGATATTGTACAAGTCTGCAACCTATTATTTGAAATATCTTCGTCAAATCAGCAAGATTTCAGATGAAATTGAGGATCGCTTGCGTCATTCCATGAAAAATCGTGAGATTCTTCGACTTTTGGAGCTTCAAAAGGGCTTGACCTATTTTAATGCAGCAATTCGATCTAATGGTGCTGTGCTGGACAAGCTTTTGCGCTTGCGTTCAAATCAGAGCATTTGTCCTGTTCTTAAAATGTATGAAGAGGACGAAGACCTTTTGGAAGATGTTATTATCGAGAACAAGCAGGCACGCGAGATGGTAGAGATGTACAGCAAGATTTTGGCACGCTTGGCAGATACTTTTGCTTCTATCATTTCCAACAATCAGAATCTTGTTATGAAATTTCTTGCGGCTATGACAATCATCATAGCTATACCAACGGTAGTATCAAGCTTTTTCGGCATGAATGTGCCAGTGCCGTTCAGTGAGGATCCTAAAGGTTTCCTTTACATCATGGTAATTGCATTCTCGATTTCTTTGACAACAGCATGTGTTCTTTGGCGAAGAAAGATGTTTTGAGGTGTGTTTATGATTATTGAGGCAAAATTAAGAGATGGCATAATCTTTGGAGATGTGAGTCATTCTGAATATGTGTACATGCCGGCTAGTGAGATGGGAATGGAGGCACCGATGTGCATCTACGAAGAAAGAGAGCGGCATACAGATGTGGACATGGCAGGGGCATTGCGTTTGATACGTGTACGAAGTTTGCGTCCTGTCAATCATCCTTTGATGGGAAAAAGTTCGTGTTAGAGGGGAGCCAGATTCCATGAAAGCAGTAACTTCAGGAAATTTTTTGAAGGAATTTACCGTAATAGCGGATTGTGCTTGTGATAAAAAGGAACGTTTTGTTGTCCAAAGAAGTAATGGGAAAAATGTGGTTCTTATGTCTATGGAGGACTTTAATGGTTTGCAGAAAGAATTGTATTGTGCAAAGGATGGGCATTGCTAGTGGGAGGCCTGTCTTTTTTTATGCATGTGCTTATGTATTGTCAATGTATTTTTTTTGATACCACCAAGCAATGAGAATAAGAAGAATCGTTGCAATTATAACGATAATTAGACGAGTTGGATCCTCTTGCTTTGTAATGGTATCGTGACCAATAACAGCTTCAATCCCTGTAGATGGGAATTTGCCAATCAAGGAAGCCAATACATAATCTCGAAGACTCATGGCACTGAGAGCACCAACAGCATTCAGAAGTGCTGAAGGAAGATAAGGGATCATGCGTGCAATCAGCATAACAGTAAAACCTTTTGTTCCGCTGTATTTGTCGATGTTGCTGAGTCGTTTGTTTTTTGCAATGATTTTTTCTGCGGTATCTCGGAAAAAGAAACGAAGCAGGAGGAAACTGATGGTAACTCCGACTGTTTCAGCAATACAGGAAAGAATGATGCCGGGAATTATTCCAAAAATCAGTGTGTTAGCTGTAGAAAAGATAATGGCTGGCGGGAATCCAAGGGCATTGACAAAAAGAGTAAGGCAAAAGCTGAAAAATATGGCCCAGTTGCCAAAGGAGTGAATATACGCTGCAGTTTCTTTGATGTCGCCATGGGAAAGAGTGAGCCAAAGACGGGGAAAAAATTCTGGATTTTCTAGGTGAATGATGGCAAGAAGGATAATAATAAGCAAAAAAGCGATATATCTGATAGTACGCATAGATTTTAAGCTGGACAAAGGATAACCTCCTTCAGTAAGATCATCATTATTTAACTATAACATATTATGAAAAATTTATATATAAAACTTGTATGTTTTTGTTTGGAAAGCATGAATGTTTTGCTGATTCATAAACGAAAGGATTGCTGAGATCGATGGTATTAATAGGTGTTATTATAGGATTCATGTTGCTTGCAGCAATGGGACTGTATTTGAAGGTGGATAAACAGCAGGAGGAAGAAGAATTAGAGGAGTGGAAACAAAACGGTCATCCACAAGAAGGAAAATGGGTTTCCAAACAATGAGGAAAACGTCGGTTCTAAAAAGAAAGTCGAATTGCAGAAAATATGTTTGCATGAAGAAATCATTTGTGCTATACTATTACAGGTTGTTCATAGATTCGTCCATAGCAAGGTTTGACGAGGGACTCCGACGTATTCTTTGCTATTGGATATTATGATGATTTATAGGAGGAAGAGCAAATGTTGACACAGGAAGCAAAGCAGGAAATCATGCAGAAGTATGCGGTTCATGAAGGTGATACTGGATCCCCAGAGGTACAGATTGCTGTCTTGACGGCTCGCATTACGTATCTTACGGAACATCTTAGGGAGCATAAGAAGGATCATCATTCTCGTCGTGGTCTTTTGAAGATGGTTGGTCATCGTCGTCGTCTGCTTAGCTATCTTTACAAGAAAGATATTGAGCGTTATCGTGCAATTCTTTCCAAATTGAATCTTCGCAAGTAATTGCAAAAGTGGTATTGTGTTTTTGAAAAAGCGGGATTTTCCCGCTTTTTTTATGTTTTCTTTGAAAAGAAGAAGGATTTTATTTTTTTTTGTTGAATAACGAAGAATAGATGCTATAGAATGTGTTGAAGTATTGGAGGAAACTATATGTATAGTTTTGAGATGGAACTTGGTGGCCGCAAACTGACCGTAGAGACAGGGAAGCTGGCAAAGCAGGCAAATGGTGCAGTGCTTGTCAGATATGGTGATACAGTTGTCTTGGTAACAGCTACTGCATCAGCAGAACCGCGTGAGGGAGTAGACTTTTTTCCTTTGACGGTTGATTATGAGGAAAAGATGTATGCGGCTGGCAAGATTCCAGGTGGTTTCATTAAGCGTGAAGGACGCCCATCGAGTGATGCGATTCTTTGTGCGCGTTTGATTGATCGCCCCATTCGTCCGCTTTTCCCGAAGGGTTTTCGGAATGATGTGCAAATCGTCAGCACGGTTCTTTCGGCAGAAATGGATAATGCACCTGAGCTTGCTGCGATGATTGGAGCATCTTGTGCATTGACAATATCGGATATTCCATTTTTGGGACCAATTGCTGGAGTTCGTGTAGGTTGCGTAGATAATGAGTTCGTTATCAATCCAACGGAGGAACAGCGCAATGTTTCTACATTGAATCTGACGGTTGCGGGTTCTCATGATGCAGTTATGATGGTAGAGGCTGGTGCAAACGAGCTGCCAGAGGAAACTATTTTGGATGCGATTCTGTTTGGTCATAAGGAAATTCAGCGTATCGTTGATTTTCAGAATAAGATTCAGTCTGAATGCGGAAAAGAAAAGAGAGAAGTCAGGCTCTTTACTGTTCCGGAGGAATTGGAGACTGGTATCCGTGATTATGCAAAGGAGCGTTTGAATGAAGCGACTCGCAATCCGGACAAGCTTGACCGTGACGCACACATTGCAGAAATCAATGCAGATACGATGGCATACTTCTTGGAAAAATATCCAGAGATGGATAAGGAGATCGGTATTGCTCTCCATGATCTTGAAAAAGAAATCGTGCGCCACATGATCACGCATGAAAAGATTCGTCCGGACGGGCGTGAAGTAGAGGAGGTTCGACCTGTCAGCTGTGAGGTAGGGCTTCTTCCCCGCACGCATGGCTCTGGTCTTTTTACGAGAGGGCAGACACAGATTCTTACTGTTACGACACTTGGTTCTTTGGGAGATGAGCAGATCATTGATGGGCTTGCTCCAGAGACTACGAAGCATTATATTCATCATTACAATTTCCCAGGCTATAGCGTTGGCGAGGCACGTCCGATTCGCAGCCCTGGACGTCGGGAAATCGGTCATGGTGCACTTGCGGAACGTGCGCTTGTTCCCGTGATTCCTTCTATCGAGGAATTCCCATATACGATCCGGCTTGTTTCTGAGGTTCTTGAATCCAATGGTTCTAGCTCTATGGGAAGCGTGTGCGGCAGTACCTTATCCTTGATGAATGCAGGTGTGCCAATAAAGCGTCCTGTTTCCGGTGTTGCTATGGGATTGGTGAAGGATGGAGATGCCTATACGATTCTGACTGATATTCAAGGCATGGAAGATGCGCTTGGCGATATGGATTTCAAGGTTGCTGGTACAAAGGAAGGTATTACGGCTATTCAGATGGATATTAAAGTAGCTGGAATCAGCCGTGAAATACTGTTTTCGGCACTTCAGCAGGCAAAACGCGGCCGTGAATTTATTCTTGAGAAGATGCTTGCATGCATTGACAGACCAGCAGAGGAACTTTCTCCATACGCTCCAAGGGTAGAGAGCATGAAAATCAAGGTGGATAAGATTCGTGAAGTCATTGGAACAGGCGGAAAGGTCGTCAAGAAGATCATTGATGAAACGGGTGTTACGATCGATATTCATGAAGATGGGAACATTTTCCTTTCTTCCGTGGATGCCGAAGGCATGAAGAAAGCCCGTAAAATGATTGAGGATATTGTTCGTGAAGTTGAGGTCGGTGAGATTTATGTAGGGAAGGTTACCCGCCTCATGAAGTTTGGTGCGTTTGTGGAAGTTCTTCCGGGCAAAGAGGGATTGTGCCATATTTCTCAACTAGCTAGGGAGCGTGTTGAAAAAGTGGAGGACGTTGTTCAAGTTGGTGACCAACTGCAGGTCAAGGTTTTGGAAATTGATGAAAAGGGACGAATCGGTTTGAGTCATAAAGTCCTTCTCTAATTTTAGGGTGTCATAGTTGGAGCCCATGCAGCATATGCTGCATGGGCTCCTTTTGTATGAAGTGCCGGAACTTTTTGTCATGAAACAGCCAACTTCTGTGTGGTTATTTATGTCCCAGAAGCAATTCCTTTTGTTGACGATACTTTTTTGTATAATAGGGACCATTTTGCGCTTCTCGGTGGTCAAAACCATAAGCACGACGGCTTACGGCAAGAATGGGAGGTGCTTGTATCCTTTTTGCTACAGCCATGCCAGTAAATTGATTCCACCATCGTTCCAAGTCGTTGATAAAATCTTCATGTGTTGGAAAATATTTTTTTACAAGACCAGGGGTGCAGCCAAGATGTTTTTCTAATGTCCCTTCTTGATACCATGCGAGAATATCCTGTGGAGTTGCTTTTTTCCAATGTTCAACAAAAGAACGGAAAAGGTAGTCATGGTAAGGATACTTGATGGGATCGCCTTTTCCTTCGTCAACATTTTGGTTACTGGAAAGCTCGGCACTTGGAACAATATCAATAATGCCTTGCGGTATTGCTTCTCGTTGGTAGACGGCATCATTCAGATAATGCGCTAACTCATACACTTGAAATTTCCATAGATCGGCCAAGGCTGCGAGAAATCCGGACTGATCGCCATAAAGTGTGGAATAACCGACCGTTGTTTCTGCTTTGTTGGCATTGCAAGTAAAGCCACCGCCGAAAGAGGCTGCTGCACCAGCGAGAACTCGTGCACTGCGGTCACGAGCCTGAATGTTTTCCGTTACAAAAGATGATACGTTGAGATGGGAAACGGCGTGTTCGCTCAAAAATTCAATATTGGCACCTTCTAATTGCTCTACCGTTTGTTCCACACTTTTTTGAATGGGAATTACGGTATATTTGCATCCAAGATTATGGGCAAGTTTATGGGACAGCGTCTTTGTCGTTTCAGAGTTGAATATGGTCGGCATATTGACAAGCAACAGGTTTTCTGGTCCCACAATATGATTATAAAGTGCTGCTGCAACGGCGGAATCAATGCCTCCAGAAATGCCGATGACAACCTTTTTCATGTGGATGCTTTCCAGAAAATTTTTTATGCCATAGGAAAGTGCTTGATAAATATGTGCAATGTCTGATTCTTTTTTAGGCTGGATTACTGGTAGGTGATCAATTTCTTCTAACTCAATGCTGGAAAGCTCTTCTGCGTATTCCTTGCAGTAAGAAACGATATCTCCTTTTGTATTGTAAACCGTGCTGGCACCATCAAATGTATAAATGGTCTTTCCATTGTTTTGCAATCCTACATTGTTTACGTAAAAAAGAGGTGCTTTTGTATTTTTTGCTTGCTGCCCAAAAATACGATGCCGTTTTTCTGTCTTTCCAAGTGTATAAGGGGACGAGGAGATGTTTACAAAAAAATCTATGGAACGATGCCGATTCAGCATATCCAAAGGAGTTAGTTCATAGTCATCACTCCAGCCGTCCTCGCAGAGAAGACAGCCGATTCGATATTTTTTATTGTCAAATTTTAAGGTAACAGGTGAAATCAGTTGATCGGGCGTTGTACCAAGTTCACGGGCAAGTTTTTGCAAGCTGAAAAAATGTCTGGTATCATCAAATTCCCGATAGTTTGGCATCAAGGTTTTTATCACATAGGGATATGGCATATTGTCTGGATGAACCAGCTTTCCATTGTGAGCAGTAAAGAAGGCGTTATATTTGCGTACACGGCCATCGTTGTTTTTCTTTTCCCAATCAACGGCGATGTTGCCGAACATAACAGCGATTCCATCGGATGCTGCGATGATATCTCTGCCGTATTCCTCGCAATCCTGTAAAAAAGCAGGCTGCTCCCATGTGTCGCCTAGGAAATATCCAGGAACTGCCATTTCTGGAAAAATAACCAAATTTGCTTGTTGCTCTTTGGCTTTTGCAATCATTTGAAGGATTTTCTCTGTGTTTTTGTCTGGGTGTCCAGGAATAACTTTCATTTGCGCTAATGCGATCTTTAACAAATTCAGCACCTCTTTTAAGAATCAATGTTTTTGTATTCCCTTATAGGATGTGTTTCTCTATAAGGGAAGTATTTTTTATAGGATTATTGAAAAAGCTATGTTATAATATATCACAAATTGCATAAAAATAAAGGAAGATAAAAGACCGGTGATATTTATGAAAAATAAAAAGAAAACCAATGCGGCACGTATTTTGGATCGCCTTGGGATTGCGTATGAAATTAAGGAATATGAAGTAGATGAAAGTGATTTAAGTGCTGTCCATGTAGCTGCATCGGTAGGAATGCCCATTGACATGGTGTTTAAAACTCTGGTTGCACGAGGTGACAAAAATGGTATTCTCATGGCAGTGATTCCTGGTGCAGCAGAACTTGATTTGAAAGCATTGGCGGCAATATCTCAAAACAAAAGAGTAGAGATGGTTCACCTCAAGGAAGTTTTTGGGTTGACCGGCTATGTGCGAGGGGGATGTTCTCCCTTGGGTGCCAAGAAAGACTATCCTGTTTATATTGACAGCCATGTAAGCTTGCAGGAAAAGGTCGCTGTCAGTGCCGGGATTCGTGGGGCACAGATTTTAATTGCACCAAAGGATCTGATTTATGCAACCAAAGCGGTCGTTTCAAGCATTGCACGTGAGTAACATTATTTTATCATAAAAAGCAAGGAATAACGAGAGGAGCGTTTTCATTGAAATACATCAGCACAAGGGGAAATAGGGAATGTTTGGATTCTGCACAAGCGATTATTCATGGATTGGCAAAGGATGGGGGATTGTTTGTTCCGGAGACAGTACCCAAGATAAATTTGGAATTTATCCACGATTTGCAGGCGCTTTCTTATGAGGAACGGGCAGAGCGTGTGCTTGGTCAATTCCTGACAGATTACACGAAGGAAGAAATCAAGAAGTGCGTGGCAGCTGCTTATGGAAATCAGAAATTTGATCACGCAATGCGTGCACCGGTATTTATGTTTGATGACATATCCGTACTGGAACTGTGGCATGGTCCTACAAGTGCATTTAAGGATATGGCATTGCAGCTGCTTCCGCAGTTGATGAGTACAGCACTGAAAAAAACGGGAGAAAAGGACGATGTTCTTATTCTGGTGGCTACTTCCGGTGACACAGGAAAAGCAGCACTGGAAGGTTTTTGTGATGTTGACCAAATAAAAATCATGGTGTTTTATCCAGATGGCGGAGTCAGCAAGATCCAACGCCTGCAAATGCTGACCCAGCAGGGAAGCAACGTGAATGTTGTTGCGGTCAAGGGAAATTTCGATGATGCCCAGAATGGAGTTAAGCGTATTTTTAGCGATAAGGCATTCAATGAGCAGTTGGCAGAAAATGGTATCAAGTTATCCTCGGCAAATTCGATCAACTGGGGACGTCTGGTTCCGCAGATCGTTTATTATTTCAGTGCCTATGCAGATCTGCTGAAGGATGGAAGGATCACGCTTGGAGAAGAAATTGATTTCAGTGTACCAACAGGGAATTTCGGAGATATTTTGGCGGGCTATTATGCAAAACTCATGGGACTGCCGATCCACAAGCTGATTTGTGCTTCCAATGCCAACAATGTTTTGACAGATTTTTTGCGTACTGGTGTCTATGACCGCAACCGTGAATTTTTCAAGACAATTACGCCGTCTATGGACATCTTGATCTCCTCTAATTTGGAACGATTGCTTTATCATCTTACCGGCGATGCAGAGCGAGTGAATGGCTGGATGCAGGAACTCTCAGAAAAGGGAAGGTATGAGGTCGGTGCTGAGATTCTCGAAAAAATCCAGAAGATTTTTTGGGCTGATTGGGCTGATGATGCAAAAACAAAAGAAACCATTTCGCATGTTTTTTCAGATAAGCACTATGTGCCGGATACACATACCGCTGTTGCATGGACAGTTGCAGAGAGCTATCGGCAGCAAAGGATTTCAAATCATGCTATGGTCGTAGTTTCTACAGCAAGCCCATATAAATTCAATGAAAGCGTGCTTTCTGCCCTTGAGGTCGCAACGGAGGGAATGGATGAATTTGAGCTTCTTGATGCCCTTAAGGAAAAGAGCGGAATGGAGATTCCAAAAGGATTAGATGCCCTGCGCACGGCAGAACTCCTTCATCAAGGAATATGTGAGAAAGAAAATATGGAAAAAGAAGTACTTGCGTTTACGAAAAAATCAGATAAGATATCGTAACAAGTATTAGGGTGCAGGAATGTTTGGCACCTGTGGTGTAATGTTTCAAAAATATTTGAAAAAAAGGTCGTTTTCTGCTAAAATATTAGATGTATTCATTGTGATATATGCTATCAATGCGTTGCTTTGGCAGAAGCAGGGCATCCTGATATAGTTACGGTCTTTGTGCAGGAAAACAGGGCTGGAAAATTTTGTTGGAAAGAGGTTAGTGTGTATGGCAAACATTGATTTGAGCAAGTATGGTATTACTGGTACGACGGAAGTCGTATACAATCCTTCCTATGAAGAATTGTTCGCTGAAGAAACAAAAGAAGGCTTGGATGGCTATGAAGTCGGCAAGCTGACGGAGCTTGGTGCTGTGAACGTCATGACGGGTATTTATACGGGACGTTCTCCAAAGGATAAGTTCATCGTTGAGGATGATACTTCCAAGGATACGGTTTGGTGGACTTCGGATGAGTACAAGAATGATAACCACAAGGCATCGAAGGAAGCTTGGGATGCTGTCAAGGAGATAGCAAAGAAGGAGCTTTCCAACAAGAAGCTGTATGTTGTAGATGCATTCTGCGGTGCAAACAAGAATACCCGTATGGCGGTTCGTTTTATTGTTGAGGTTGCATGGCAGGCTCATTTCGTAAGAAACATGTTCATTCAGCCGACAGCAGAGGAGCAGGAGAACTTTGAGCCAAATTTCGTGGTTTACAATGCTTCCAAGGCTAAGGTAGAGAACTACAAGGAATTGGGGCTTAATTCTGAAACGGCAGTTGTATTCAACCTTACGAGCCGTGAACAGGTCATTATCAATACGTGGTATGGCGGTGAGATGAAGAAGGGCATGTTCTCCATGATGAACTACTTCCTCCCACTCGAGGGAATTGCTGCTATGCACTGCTCGGCTAATACGGACAAGGAAGGAAAGAATACGGCTATTTTCTTCGGTCTTTCCGGCACAGGAAAGACGACTCTTTCCACAGATCCGAAGCGTCTGCTCATTGGTGATGATGAACACGGTTGGGATGATGACGGCGTGTTCAATTTTGAAGGCGGCTGCTATGCAAAGGTTATCAACCTTGACAAGGAGTCTGAGCCTGATATTTATGGTGCAATTAAGCGTAACGCTCTTCTCGAGAATGTTACGGTTGATGAAAATGGAAAGATTGACTTTGCAGATAAGTCCGTCACGGAGAATACGCGTGTGTCTTATCCTATCGACCATATCAATGGCATTGTCAAGGGTTCGGTAAATGATCGTTCTGCAGCTCCTGCAGCTAAGAGCGTTATTTTCCTTTCTGCTGATGCATTTGGTGTTCTTCCTCCGGTTTCCATCTTGACTCCGGAGCAGACGAAGTATTACTTCCTTTCCGGATTTACGTCTAAGTTGGCTGGTACGGAGCGTGGCATTACGGAGCCTACGCCTACCTTCTCTGCTTGCTTTGGACAGGCATTTCTCGAACTTCATCCGACGAAGTATGCTGAGGAGCTCGTCAAGAAGATGGAAGCAAATGGTACGAGGGCATATCTCGTAAATACTGGCTGGAACGGCAGCGGCAAGCGTATTTCCATTAAGGATACGCGCGGTATCATTGATGCGATCCACAGTGGTGCTATCAAGAATGCTCCGACCAAGAAGATTGCTTTCTTTGGCTTGGAAGTTCCGACAGAGCTGGAAGGTGTAGATACCAATATTCTTGATCCTCGCAACACTTATGCAGATGGTGCTGAATGGGACAAGAAGGCAAAGGATCTTGCTGAGCGTTTCATCAAGAACTTCAAGAAGTATGAAGGAAATGAGGCTGGTAAGGCTTTGGTTTCGGCAGGTCCGCAGCTTTAATTCCATAATCGATTTGTGTTTGATTAGGGGTATCGCTTTTGCGGTACCTCTTTTCTGTGTTTGAAGAATGTAACGATTTGAGAGATATGAATACGAATGAGAAGATAAGCTCCTTAAAAGGGGTTGGACCAAAGATGGCTGCATGTTTACGGCATCTTGGTATAGAAAAAGGATATGACCTGCTGACATGGTATCCAAGAACGTATGACGATCAGAGTGTCATGACTCCGATTGCTGAACTTTCCGCAGGAGAAACGGCAACCGTTTCGGGAACGATCCTCCATGTTTCAGAGAAAAAAGCTGGTTGGCGGGGAATATCTATGTTGACGGCAATGATTGATGATGGTACAGGATTTTTGCAGGTAACGTGGTTCAATCAAAAGTTTTTGCAAAAGCAACTGATAGTTGGCAAACGACTTTTTCTCAGTGGAAAAATCACATATGCTTATGGCGGACGCGGACAGCTTGCTATGTCTCAAATATCATCCTATCAGATACTGGAGGCTTCGGATAAGCTAGAGGATTTTTGCGGTATTTTACCAATTTATTCAACGACTGAAAATTTGAATCAAAAAAAATTTCGGAAATTGATTTCCCAGTTATTTTTAGATATTGGAAAAATCAAGGAAATATTTCCAGATGAGATCTGCAGGACATATCATTTGATGAGCAGGAATGAAGCATTCCACCAGATTCATTTTCCCTCCAGCCTAGAAAGCTTGAAGCAGGCACGGAAAAGATTGGCTTTTGAAGAATTGTTTTTAATACAGTGCGGATTGATGATACTGAAAAAGCAAAATCAAGAGCAGCAGGAAGGTATCTGCCATTCAGCAAATGGTGCATTGGTAGCGGAAGTAAAGTCTAAACTGCCGTTTCATTTGACGAAGGATCAAGAAAATACATGGTTTGAAATTTGCGGTGATATGGAAAGGACCATACCTATGCGGCGGTTGGTTCAAGGAGATGTTGGTTCCGGCAAGACGGTCATCGCCATGCTGGCACTTGTTAAGACGGTTGAAAATGGTTTTCAAGGGGCTATGATGGCACCAACAGAAATTTTAGCAGAACAGCATTATGATAATTTTTTTCGTAATCTCACTGATAGCGGAATCCGTGTTGGATTTTTATCTGGAAAACTGACAAAGAAACAAAGAGAAATAATTTATGAAAAGATATCCTTGCATGAGCTTGATGTTTTGGTTGGCACACATGCCCTGATTCAAGAGGGGGTAAGGTTTCATCAGCTTGGCTTAGTAGTAACAGATGAGCAGCATCGTTTTGGTATTGCACAGAGAGCTGCATTGGAAAAGAAAGGCAATCGAATTCCTGATGTGCTTGTGATGACGGCAACACCGATTCCACGTACTATGACACTTACGGTTTATGGTGATTTGGAGGTTTCCTTGATTCGCGAGCTTCCGCCCGGACGGAAACCTGTTCGTACCTTTGTCAGAACCTCGGAACGCAGAACTTTGATCTACCAATATGTACGTCAGCAGATTGGTGAGGGAAGGCAGGCGTATGTAGTTTGTCCACGAATCGAAGCAAAGGAAGATGGGACGATTCCTTCTGTAGAAGAAGTTTATGAGGAGCTAAGTACTGGTATTTTTTATGGTGTGAAATGCGGATTGCTTCATGGGCATATGAATTCCAAGGAAAAAGAAGCTGTTATGCAGGATTTTTATGCAGGAAATATCAAGCTTTTGGTTTCCACTACGGTGATTGAGGTTGGCGTTAATGTACCAAATGCCAATACAATGGTTATTGAACATGCCGATTATTTTGGATTGTCACAGCTTCATCAGCTTCGTGGGCGTATTGGGCGAGGTCCTTATGCGTCGTATTGTATCCTTGTTTCCGATAGCCATTTGGAAGGTGCAAAAGCACGATTGCATATTATGGAATCGATTTCAGATGGTTTTCTTCTTGCAGAGGAAGACCTAAAGCAGAGAGGACCTGGGCAGTTTTTTGGTTCCATGCAGCATGGACTCCCAGATTTAAAAATTGCAAATGTGCTTTCGGATATGGAACTTTTGCTGGAGGCCAGAAAAGCGGCTATGGAAGCAAAAGAACGGCACTTTGATATGTCAGACATCGTAAATGAGATTTCATTGCGATACAGGGAACATTTCTTGGCGATTACAAAAACTTGACAAAAGGGGGATTTGTTTATGAAAACGAATTTGAAGAACGTGATTTATGGAGCAATTTTGGTATCTGGCATTTCTTTCGTCATGCCAATGACAATCGAGGCCGCACAGCCAGAAATTGCCGTGTCACAGGAAGAATGTCTTTCTACTGAAAATTGTTCGGATTTTGTCGTGCTGTCTGAGTCTGTGCCAGATGTTATTTTGGAACCAAGTTTAAACGCCGAGAGGAGGCAGGTGGGTTCAATAGCTAATAACGAAGCTGGAATCAATTATCTGATGCTGGTTAATAAGATCCAAAAACTTCCGGATGATTATGAGGGCAAGGCACCGATCATTACCGTAAAAAATTCCTTCGGAAGGGAATTTCAAATTGAGCGGGAAACTCATGCGCATTTTGTGAAGCTGCGTGAAGCCTTGTTGGCAAACGGGATTCAAGTCGAACTTGATTCCGTATACCGGAGCGTAAGCCGCCAACAGGAAATTGCCAAGGAGTTTACGGAAAAATACGGGGAAGATTATGTAAAAAAATATGTCGCTGTTCCCGGTTTCTCTGAGCATCACACGGGAATGGCAGTTGACATTTGCCTTGTGGTCAATGGAAACGTCATTGATGACAATGATGAAATGATTGCGCAAAAAGATATTTTCGCCCAAATCCACCCGCTCTTGCCAAAGTACGGTTTCATTCTGCGTTATCCCGCAGGCAAGGAAAAAATTACGGGCTATAGCTACGAGCCGTGGCATTTCCGTTATGTGGGCGAGGAGGCTGCCATGAAAATTTCGGCAAGCAACTTGACATTGGAAGAATATTTGGAGTCAATGAGTAAATAAGTAACAGAAATAATACTGACGCGAAAACCAAGCAAGGTTGGCTAGTTTATATGCAAAAAACACGAGAATTATTATGAAAGGAGAAAGCTACTTTGATGTAATTGGACTTGTCCAAGACCCAAATATGCACGATGAACAAGGAACTGCAAATTGTGAAATTGCAGCGAAATTCCTTCATCAGCGTTTCAACGAAGCGGTGGATATGCCCGCCGCCTCGTTCCTCCATAAGATATCCGCCACCTATGGAGGTGACGGATATCTGTGCTGAGTTATATATGGCATATTTGTTCCGTTTTTAAGTAGCAGAAAAACAAGATGGCATTTTCAAAAAAGATAAGGGATCTAAAACAAAAGGTACTGGAAAATTCTAAGGAATTATTTCAAAGGGTAGATAAAATTGCAGAGATCAATACGTTGAAGGTTTTAGATGCAATGCGGGAATGCAAGGTTTCAGAAGCACATTTTACTACTTCATCTGGGTACGCATACGATGACATCGGCCGCAGCAAGCTGGAGGAGTTGTATGCAAATATTTTTGGAGCAGAGAGGGCATTGGTAAGGACGCAGTTCGTATCAGGAACGCATGCACTGGCAACGGTTCTGTTTGGCATTTTGAGACCAGGGGACGAGCTTCTTTCTTTGACGGGAAAGCCTTACGATACCATGCAGACGGTTATTGGGTATGATAATACATGTTCTGGTTCCTTGAAAGAATTTGGGATTCTTTATGATGAGCTTCCGATGATTGAGGGAAAGGTTGATGTAAAGGGCATTGCGAAAAAAATCAAGCCTGAGACGAAGATGGTACTGATTCAGCGTTCCAGAGGCTACAGCATGCGTTCTCCGCTTTCGATTGCAGAGATTCGTGAGATTACAGAGGAGGTCAAGAAGCATAAGCCGGATTGCATTTGCTTTGTTGATAACTGCTATGGTGAGTTTGTAGATACCGAAGAGCCTACGCAGGCGGGGGCTGATATTATGGCAGGCTCTCTTATCAAGAATCCCGGCGGCGGTATTGCCCCGACTGGCGGATACATTGCTGGAAAGGATTCCTTGGTGGAGCTTGCCTCGTATCGCCTGACTGCACCGGGAATGGGCGATGAATTGGGTGCCAGCTTATCTAATAACAGGCTGCTTTTTCAAGGACTTTTCTTGGCCCCCCATGTCGTTTCACAAGCTATTAAAGGAGCTATTTTTGCAGCTGGAATGTTTGCGGAGCTTGGGTATAAAACACTTCCCCTGCCCACAGAGCCAAGAGGCGATATTATTCAAGCCATTGAGCTTGGGACAGCAGAAAAGCTCATCGCATTTTGCGGTGGAATTCAAAAATATTCGCCGGTAGATTCCTTTGCAGCGCCAGAGCCTTGGGATATGCCGGGATATGCAGACCAGATCATCATGGCAGCAGGAACTTTCGTTCAAGGTGCATCCATAGAGTTTAGTGCCGATGGTCCTTTGCGTGTTCCATATAATGTCTATTTGCAGGGAGGTTTGACCTTTGAACATGCGATGATTGGCATTATGGGGGCAGCACAAGCCATTGTAGATTTGGAAAACTAAATTTTTGCAAAAAAATCCGAAGGAACTGCCATTCCTTCGGATGCTTATTTTAGAGCTGTCGATAGACGCCAATAACTTTTCCAAGAATAGAAACATTTTTTTCGTAAAACGGAGACATGGCATCATTTTCGGGCTGCAATCGAATGCAATCTTTTTCTCGGAAAAATCGCTTTACGGTAGCTGAGTCGTTGTCCACAAGAGCCACTACGATCTCTCCGTCATGTGCATCTTGCTGTTGCTTTACCAAAACAAAATCTCCATCAAAAATACCGGCATTGATCATGCTTTCGCCTTGGATCTTTAACATAAAGGTACGCTCTGTTGTACCGAGAAGCTGTTGAGGAAAGGAATAAGAATCTTGAATGTTTTCTTCTGCGAGAATGGGTTGTCCTGCGGTTACTGTGCCGACAAGCGGAACAGATACATTTTTTTCCCATGGTTTTTCTTCAAGAATATCAATGGCACGAGGCATAGACGGATCACGCCTGATCATGCCTTTTGCTTCCAGCTTTTCCAAATAGCCATGTACAGTTGCACTGGATCTTAAGCCAACGGCTTTTCCTATTTCACGGACAGACGGAGGATAACCTTTTTTCAGTAAAAAATCTTTGATGTATTGAAAAATTTCTTGTTGGCGTTCAATCGTGTGTTGATGCTGTCCCATAAGATTCATTCCTTCCGTAAAAATCTATCATCTACAGTATAGCATGTATTCTTCAGTTTAGGAATGTAAATTGTATCATATTAGGAGATTATCATGAATGGTTCATTATATACAAAATGTTTGTGAAAGAAAGCACTTGCAAAAGCTATTTTTGTGTGTTATGCTAAAAAACGTAAATAATTTTATATAAAACGCAAAGAAGAGGAATAGTAGGACTTGTGGAATGTATAGAGAGCTGCTGTGTGGTGGAAAGCAGACAGGAAGCATGTTTGAACTCGCCTTGAAGCGGTTCGCTGAAATGTAGAGTAGGCAGAAACGGGAACTGGCCGTTACAGCAGGAGGATATGTTGGTATCCGTAATGAGTGCGTATTGTTTTAATACGAAATTGAGTGGTAACACGCGAGCAGGCCTTGCGTCTCTTTGTGAGAGATGCAAGGCTTTTGTATGTTGTAGTTTAGTTTTTGGTTTGGATAGGAGTGTTGCAATATGAAAAATTATACAAAGTATCGCAAAGGATATTATTTACCGCCTGTTATGGATATGAGCTGGGCAGAAAAGGAATATCCGGAAAAAGCCCCTGTTTGGTGCAGTGTTGACTTGCGCGATGGCAACCAATCCTTGATTATTCCTATGAGCTTGGATGAGAAGATCGAGTTCTATAAAATGCTGATTAAGGTTGGATTCAAGGAAATAGAAGTAGGCTTTCCAGCTGCATCAGAGACGGAGTATGCGTTGCTCCGTCGTTTAGTGGATGAGGATTTGATTCCTGACGATGTAACGGTTCAAGTTTTGACGCAGGCGAGAGAGCATATTATCAAGAAAACCTTTGAGGCATTGAAGGGCGTAAAGAATGCGATCGTACATGTCTACAATTCTACTTCTGTAGCACAGCGTGAGCAGGTATTCCGTAAATCCAAGGATGAGATCAAGCAGATCGCGGTCGATGGTGCAAAGCTTTTGAAGCAGTTGACTGAGGAAGCTGGAGCGGATTATCGTTTTGAGTATTCCCCGGAGAGCTTTACGGGAACAGAGCCAGAGTATGCACTTGAGGTATGCAATGCTGTACTGGATGTTTGGAAACCGACTGCTGACCGCAAGGCGATCATCAATATTCCTGTAACGGTCGAAATGTCTATGCCGCATATTTATGCATCGCAGGTCGCTTATATTTCCCAAAACCTTAAGTACAGGGAGAATGTTGTTCTTTCTCTCCATCCGCATAATGACCGTGGGTGTGGAGTTGCAGATTCCGAAATGGGGCTTCTTGCCGGTGCAGACCGTATCGAGGGTACGCTTTTCGGTAATGGGGAACGTACAGGAAATGCTGATATTGTAACGATTGCCATGAATATGTTTTCTCTTGGAGTTGATCCTGGATTGGATTTTTCCAATATGCCGGAGCTGGTAGAGATGTATGAGCGTGTAACACGGATGCAGGTACATGCCCGCCAGCCTTATGCTGGTTCTTTGGTATTTGCGGCATTTTCTGGTTCGCATCAGGATGCTATTGCAAAAGGTATGCATTGGAAGGAAGAAAAAGATCCCAGCCGTTGGTCGGTGCCATATCTTCCAATTGATCCAAAGGATGTGGGACGTGAATATGATGGTGATGTTATCCGCATTAACAGCCAATCCGGCAAGGGCGGTGTTGGCTACATTATGGAACAAAAGTATGGTATCGAAATGCCAAAGAAAATGCGGGAGAGTTTTGGATATTGCATCAAGAGTATATCAGATCATAAGCATAAGGAACTTTTGCCGGATGAGGTCTATCAGATTTTCCAAGATGAGTATGTAAATATCGAAACCCCGTATAAGTTGGTGGACGTGATGCTTCGCAAGGAACCGGATGGAAGCCGAAAGGGAACGATAGAAGTTGAGATCGATGGAAAGCCATATACCTATGAGGCACGAGGAAATGGCCGTCTTGATGCTGTCAGCAATGCTGTTCAAGAAAATTTTGGTGTGAAGTACACGGATCTCAGCTATAGTGAACATGCTTTGGAAATAGGTCAGTCCTCTCATGCTATGGCATACATTAGTATCAAGGGAGAGGATGGGAAAGTAACTTGGGGTGCTGGCATGGATATGGATGTATTTACGGCATCGGCACAAGCTTTGTTTAGTGCTGTTAACCGTATGAAGATGGAAAAGTGAGTATGTTGGAATAGCTCGCTGAAGGAAAGAGAGGGCATGGATGATTCATCGCTTGGAATCATCCATGCCCTCTTGTCATATAAAATGTATATGGCATGTTAATAAAGCTCTTTCTCCGTATCTTTTTGGAATTCTTCAAATGTTTTAATGGTAGATTCTCGTTCTATTTGCGTTAGTTCCAGTACAGTTGTATTTGCTTTTTTATCTTCGATGAATTGGTAGATATAATCATCTCGAAAGCCAATGGCAGCGGCATCTTTGGCAGTATTTCCATAGTAGACATGCTTGATGTTTGCCCAAATAATTGCACTCAAGCACATGGGGCAGGGATAACAGGATGTATAGATCTCGCATCCGCTAAGGTCATGCGTACCAAGTGCTTGACAGGCATCTCGGATGGCTTCTATTTCTCCGTGTGCCGTTGGATCATGTTTTTTTAGAACCCTGTTATGCCCTCTGCCAATGATTTTTCCGTTTTTGACAATTACAGCACCAAAAGGACCGCCCTCTCGATTTTTGAGGTTATATTGAGCTTCCGTGTTGGCTTCCTGCATATATTGTTTTTGCTCCATCATTGTCTCTTGCACTCCTTTCCATGTGTCATAGTCTTTGCTTTTTGTTTGTAAAAAGAACCGCATGCATCCGCATGCGGTTCTTTTGATAACGATTTGTAACGGTCGTCTTATTTGTTGATAAGAGCCATAACCTCGTCAGCACGGCCATCGGAACCAAGAACGTTCTTGATCTTGTGCTCAACGAGTTCCTTGATGTAAGCACGGCCATCAGCAACATACTGACGCGGATCAAAGTGACCTGGGTTAGCGCAGAAATGCTCACGAATACCAGCCGTCATTGCAAGACGGAGGTCGGAGTCGATGTTGATTTTGCAAACTGCGGACTTTGCAGCCTTGCGGAGCTGATCCTCAGGAATACCAACAGCATCATCCATCTTTCCGCCATTTTCATTGATGATCTTGACGTACTTAGGAATAACGGAAGAAGCACCATGAAGAACGATCGGGAATTCCGGAATCTTCTTTTCAATCTCAGCCAAAATATCGAAACGCAGTTCAGGCGGAACAAGAACTCCGTCTGCATTGCGGGTACACTGCTCTGGCTTGAACTTGAATGCACCGTGGGACGTGCCGATAGCAATAGCGAGAGAATCAACGCCAGTCTTTTCTACAAATTCCTGAACTTCCTCCGGTTGCGTATAAGCTGCATCATGAGCAGAAACATTTACGTCATCCTCGATGCCGGCAAGCTTGCCAAGTTCAGCTTCTACGACAACGCCATGAGCATGTGCATACTCTACAACCTTCTTCGTAAGCTCGATGTTCTCATTGAAATCATACTTGGAACCATCGATCATAACGGAAGTGAATCCGTCATCAATGCAGGACTTGCAGATCTCAAAGTCTGCGCCATGATCGAGATGCAGTGCAATAGGAATATCGTTGATCTCGAGTGCTGCTTTTACGAGGTGAACAAGATAGTGCGAATTCGCATACTTGCGGGCACCAGCAGAGCACTGGAGAATAACAGGAGACTTCATTGCTGCAGCAGCATCCGTGATACCCTGTACGATCTCCATGTTGTTTACGTTGAAAGCACCGATTGCATAGCCGCCTTCATAGGCTTTCTTAAACATTTCTTTCGTTCCGACTAATGGCATTTTTCATTACCCCCTAGATAAATTGTCCTTAATGAACTGTCACTATTATAACATATAAATGGGGCAAGGTGTAGGGTTCCTTAAATATTTTTAGAAATTTCACAGAATAAAGTTTCTTGTAAATTCTTTGGAAGCAAGAAAGTGATATCTTTTGGAATGGGGGAAAAGATATTTACCGTTTTTTTCGTTACCGGATGAAAAAAAGAAATGTGTGCGGCGTGCAATGCCTGTCTGGAAAGCAATTCATGATTACCGCCATATAGGTCATCGCCGATCAGGGGATGGCCGATGGAGGATAAATGCACACGTATTTGATGTGTCCGTCCGGTTTCCAGTCGTATCCAGAGAAGCGACATGTTGTTGAATTCTGCAATTACTTTGAAATGTGTTATGGCAGGACTGCCTTCTGCAGAGACTTTTCGCTTGATTATACTGGTCAGATCTCTTGCGATAGGGCTGTCGATCGTTCCTTTCTTTTCTTCCATTATGCCAGATACCAGTGCAATATATTCACGATGAAATAGTTTCTTTCCTTTTGGGGAGAGCTGGTGGTGTATGTATGCTTGTTTTGCGATCAACAGCAATCCGGTGGTATTGCGGTCGAGACGATGAATGGGATGGTAGGCATAAGAAAATCCTTTTCCTTGATAATATCCGAGAACTGCATTGGCAAGTGTGCCAGTTACTTCATGCCCCGTAGGATGAACTAACTGACCTGCTGGTTTATCAACGGACAAGAGGAAATCATCTTCATAGGAGATGGAAATAGGGATAGCTTCAGGAATGATGTCCGTATGTTCGGATAATTCCCATGAGATCAGGTCTCCGCCTTTGATCATCAATCTTGCCGGATGAGAGATCAATTCCCCATTACAGCGAAAGGTTCCGGAGAATTTTGCTTTTTTCCAGTAATTTGTGGAGAAGCCTTGCGATTTTAAAAAGTTTTTGACGGGCTGCGGCGAAACCTCATCAGGAATTAAAATTTCTGTCATTTTTTCTCCTACTTTCGGTAAGATAAATTTTATTTTAAAGGTAGCATATTATACGAGGAAAGTCGATGTGTTTTCATGTTCTGCCGAAGTAAAGACAATGTTTTTTCTATATATAAATCGCATGATATAAATTGCATGAACGAAATGAAGTGAAATTTTAAGCACTAGTTTGTATGGACGATTGATAAAAAGTTTTGTATAATATTAGACGGTTTAAAATTTTGGTCTTATATTTATAGAAAACGGAAACAAATAGTTTGCAGGGACTTGCCTTGCATTAGGGGGAGAATCATGGCACTTATTGTTAAGAAATTCGGCGGCAGTTCTGTTGCTACTACAGAAAAAATCATGGCGATTGCAAAGAGGATCCTTGGAGAAAAGAAACCAGACGACCAAATAGTTATGGTAGTTTCTGCAATGGGTGATACGACGGACGATCTGATTGCATTGGCTCAGGGCATTGATGAAAATCCTTATCGTTTTGCAAGAGAAATGGATATGCTTTTGACAACGGGAGAACAGGTGTCTATTGCGTTGTTGACGATGGCTTTCAAAACGTTGGGGCAATCTGCAGTGTCTTTGACGGGACCGATGGTTGGCATGAAGACGGATTCTGTTCATACCAAGGGCCGTATTGTGGATATTCAGCCAGAACGAGTAAAGGAAGAATTGGACAAGGGGAATGTTGTCGTTGTGGCTGGTTTTCAGGGAGAAGACCAGTATGGAGATCCGGTTACGCTTGGGCGAGGCGGCTCCGATACTTCGGCAGTGGCACTGGCTGGTGCATTGAAAGCAGATAGCTGTGAAATTTATACGGACGTGGAAGGTGTATTTTCTGCTGATCCGAGAATCTGCAAGGGCGCACGCAAGATGAAGGAAATCACTTACAGCGAAATGCTGGAAATGGCTCGTTTGGGGGCTGGTGTTATGCAGCCGCGTTCTGTGGAGATGGGGCAGTATTTCAATATTCCTATTCATGTTCGCTCAACCTTTACTACGAATCCAGGTACTGTTATTAGGGAGGAATACACAATGGAAGAAAAAAGTTTTGTAATTCGTGGCGTTGCTCATGATGAAAAAGTAGCAAAAATTGCAGTTCGCGGCGTATCTAATGTTCCTGGTATTGCTTATGAGATTTTTTCCGCACTCGCAAAAGCTCATGTAGATGTTGATATGATCGTCCAGAGTACACGCAATATCGAAAAAAATGTTACCGATATGGTGTTTACTGTTGCAACCGATGATCTGGAGCAGGCAAAGCAGGTGGTTGCCGAGGTCAGCAAGAAGCTCAATGCAGTTGATGTTTTGGTGGAAGAGGACGTTGCAAAGGTTTCTATCGTAGGTGCTGGGATGCTTGGGAATCCTGGTATTGCTGCTAGAATGTTTGGTGCGCTTTCCAAGGCGAATGTGAACATTGACATTATCAGCACTTCGGAAATCAGTATTTCCTGCTTGGTGCCTGCATCACAGCTGACAGAGGCTGTCAATGCGATCCATAACGAATTCTTTCCATTGGCATAATTAAGATCCAGTTAAATGATGGGAGTATCAAAACAGTTAAGTCTTTGATATTCCCATTTTTCTTTTGCAAAGAAAAAATACTGTATACAAAGATGGAATCCCTATATTTTTTTTCTAAACCTGTTATAATGCTATAGGAAAATGTAAGTGTTGTGCATTGTATTACGTCGATGGACGGTGAAAGGGGTATCATTTTATGACAACAAGTATGGCAGCATCTCACGCAGCGAGCAAGCGATTGAAGGATGCTATTTTTGGTGCGGCTTCCGCATGTCGTGAGGCAGCAGCAAAATTTGGTGCTGATAAGGTTACGAACGCAACTATGGGTGTTATGATGGATGAAGAAGGTAAATTGGCTTGCCTTCCAACGATGGAACGGGTTTATCGTTCGTTGCCAATGGAGGATTTGATTGCTTATGCTCCTATTGCAGGTCTTCCGGATTATTTGAATGCCGTAATTGATCTTACTTTTGCCGAGCAGAAGCCGGAAGGGTATACTGCTGCAATTGCGACGGCTGGCGGAACAGGTGCCATTCATCATGCAGTTGCAAATTATGCTGAGAAAGGCGACAAGGTTTTGACTTCTGATTGGTTCTGGGGTACCTATAATGTTATTTGCCAGGAGGAAGGCTGCGGTCTTGTCAATTATAAACTGTTTGATGAAAAGCAAAATTTCAATATTGCAGATTTTAAGGATAAAGTTGATGAACTGATGCGTTCTCAGGATTCTTTGCTGACGATTATCAATACACCTGCCCATAATCCTACTGGATTCAGTTTGACAGACGAGGATTGGGATCATGTTCTTGATATTTTCAAGGCTTATGCGGCAAAAGGCAAGAAAATGAGCCTTTTGGTTGATATTGCATATATTGACTATGCAGGCGAAAAGCAGGAAACGCGCAAGTTTATGAAGAAGTTCGGTAATTTGCCTGACAATATTTTGACTATGTTCTCGTTTAGTATGTCAAAGGGATATACGTTCTATGGTCAGCGTACCGGTGCCATTGTCGGTGTTTCTTCCAGCAAGGAAGTGATTACAGAATTTGCTGAGATCAACAAGTACACAAGCCGTGCAACTTGGTCTAATATCAATCGTGGAGCGATGACACTTCTTACACGTATTCAGCAGGACAAGGCTGCTTTGGCACAATTTGAGAAGGAACGTGATGATTTTTATAAGATGATTCAAGCACGTGGAGAAATCTTTATGGCAGAGGCAAGAAATTGCGGACTGAATGCTCTGCCGTACAAGGGAGGTTTTTTCCTTTCGGTTCCTGCAAACGATCCTGCTGCTGTTTGCGAGAAGCTGCATGATGATTTGATCTTTGCGGTTCCGTTGAAGCTGGGTGTCCGCATTGCGGCTTGTTCTGTGGCCTCAAAGAAAATGAGCGGAATTGCAGAAAAGGTATATAAGGCATTGAACGCAGTTGAAGGGAAATAACCATATCTAGGATAACATTAGGAGAATTCTTCGATGATAGGAAGGGTTCTCCTTTTTTGATGGCAGGTAAAGGGTATGCGTCTTAAGATGCAGGATAGAGGGGAAGCCTGTCGTACCGCTTGATTTCTGAAAAGAAAATGCATTGCTTTTTATCGAATGATTGCGTTATAATGTTTTTGACTTTAGTTCCATGAATGTGTTTGTTGATTTTTATGGGCAAGGGAGAAAACTATCATGTCCAAGACGTTTACAATGGAAGATTTAAGAAGGAAGCTCCAGGAACGTCAGCATAAGATGACTCCTCAGAGACAGATTGTGCTTCAGATTTTTTTAGATCATCCGGGCGAACATTTGAGTGCAGAGGATGTGCATGGGCTTCTTCGGGATAAGCAGATAGAAATTGGCTTAGCTACAGTGTATCGTAGTTTGGAATTGCTCAGTGAGTTAAGTATTTTGCAGAAAATGGAATTTGGTGATGGATGCAATCGGTATGAGGTGAATGCATTGGATCCAGATGTTCATCATCATCATCACCTTATTTGTGTAACATGTGGAAAAGTTACGGAATTTGAAGATGATCTCTTGGATCATTTGGAGAAAAATATTGCCAGCAAGTGTGGTTTCAAGACGATAGATCATCAAGTGAAATTTTTGGGCTATTGTAAGGAGTGCCAGAAAAAGAGTGAAAATTCGTAGGGTTTCGTTGAATAGTGACCATCAAGTAATAGTGAAGATCGTAAAGGAAATATTTGCATTGTTTCGGATGGAAGTAGATGAGACGGCTGTTGATGCAGATATTGATTCCTTGGATATCAGAAACGAGCAGATTTCTTTCCAGCCCGTGCGTGTTGCTACGACAGTTACTTTGGATGATCAGGAGAGGCTTTCTCTTGTCGATGATGGCGGGGAGGATGAACGTGACAGTGCGGCAGTTCATCGAATTATTAAGTTGAATTTGTACCGTATTTTTCGGAAAAGGTTTCATTTTCCTCCTGCTCCTTGGGGAATTCTTCACGGAGTACGTCCAACGAAGATTGTTCATCGGTGGATTCGGGAAGGGCTGTCACAGGAAAAAATTATTTCTCGTCTGCAAATGGATTATGAGTGCAGTGTGGAGAAAGCTTCTCTTATCACGCCAATGGCATTTCGCCAGATTCCTTTTTTGGAAACTTCTGATGAGAAAACTGTCAGTATTTATGTTGGGATACCGTTTTGCGTGACTCGCTGCTTGTACTGTTCCTTTCCGTCTAATGTCATTCCCTCGGAGGAGAAGATCCGGGAATTCATGGATGTGCTGAAAAAAGATATCGTTGCGGTGAAAGCTGCTGTCCAGCGTTTTGGTTTTCAGGTACAGAGTATTTATGTTGGTGGGGGGACTCCAACGAGCCTTCCTGACTTTTTTTTTGCTGAAATGATGGATTTGGTATATAATGCTTTTTATGGGTCTGGGCTTGTTGAGTTTACGGTGGAAGCTGGAAGACCGGATACCATGACACCTGCAAAGATCGCTTGCATGAAGAAGTTTCATGTGACGCGCGTGAGTGTCAATCCGCAGACAATGCAGGAACGCACGCTCCGATTGATCGGCAGGCGGCACACGCCAGAGGATATCGTGGAAATGTTTCATGCATTGCGTACTGCGGGAATCCCCCATATCAATACGGATTTGATTTTGGGACTTCCGGGGGAAACCGCAAAGGATGTGGAAGATACCATGCAAAAGCTCTCTTTGCTTGCTCCAGATGATATTACTTTGCATGCATTAGCACTCAAGCGTGGTTCACGGCTCAAATTGAAGCTTGATGAGAACGAAGCCGTGAATCTTCCTAGCGATGAAGAAACGAGGCGCATGTCTGAGGTGGCAAATAAGTATGTGACAAAGCTTGGGATGCGTCCATATTACCTTTATCGGCAAGGATATATGAGCGGGCAGTTGGAGAATGTTGGTTATTGCCGTGAAGGATCAGAAGGCATGTACAATATCCAGATTATGGAGGAGCATCAGACAATTCTTGGGGTTGGCGGTGCTGCAACGACAAAGGTCGTTGATTTTAAGGCGAAGAGAATGAAATCTTCGTTCAATGCAAAGGATCTCATTACCTATTTGCGTGATATTGATACTTATATTGACAAGCGAAACAAGCTCTTGGAAGAAGCTTATGGAGAATAGGAGGAAGGTTACATGTTGACGAATGCACCGCGCGGCACAAAGGACATTTTGCCGGCTCATGTTGATGCGTGGCTTTTTGTGGAAGAAAAAATACGGGATATTTGTAAAAAGTATGGATTCAAGGAAATTCGTACACCGATTTTTGAGCATACAGAGCTGTTTCATCGCGGAATTGGTGAGGGAACGGATGTTGTGGACAAGGAAATGTATACTTTTCTTGACCGTGGCGACCGCAGTATAACTCTTCGCCCAGAAGGAACGGCATCGGTCGTGCGTTCTTATTTGCAAAATAAGCTGTATGCAGAAAATTCCTTCACAAAGCTTTTTTACGTTGGCTCTATGTTCCGCTATGATCGTCCTCAGGCGGGCAGAATGAGGGAGTTTCACCAGATGGGTGTGGAAGCTATCGGTGAAGAGAATCCGTCAGCAGATGCCGAGGTTATTTTGCTTGCTGTGAATTTTTTGAAGTCTTTAGGGCTTACGGATTTGAAATTGAGCTTGAATTCGGTGGGGTGTCCTAAATGCCGTCCTGTTTATAGAAAGGCATTGCAGGATCATTTCAGGGATAAGCTGGATTCGCTTTGCGGTGATTGCAGGGATCGTTTTGAACGCAGTCCTCTCCGTATTTTGGATTGCAAGGCAGATGCGGGGAAGGATTTTATAGAAAATGCACCTAAGATTACGGACTGCCTGTGTGATGAATGTCAGGAGCATTTTGAGCAGGTTCAAAGATATTTGACTGAGGCTGGTGTCGAGTTTGAGCTTGATCCGAGGCTTGTCCGTGGGCTGGATTACTATACAAAGACTGCCTTTGAGATCAAGTATGATCTGCTTGGTGCGCAGAGTGCAGTTGCCGGCGGCGGGCGTTATGATGGTCTGGTTGAACAGATAGGAGGAAATCCGACTCCAGCTGTGGGGTTTGCAGCTGGTTTGGAAAGAGTCCTGCTTGTCATGGAGCAGCAGAAGCTTTTTCCGCCAAAAGAAACTAAGGCAGATGCTTTTGTGGTAGCTTTAGGAGATTTTGCCAAGATACCGGCATTTCAGCTTTTGCAGAAGCTTCGTGATGCAGGCTTGCATGCAGAAATGGATTATGCAGGGCGCAGCATGAAGGCGCAGATGAAGCAGGCTAACAAGGCTGGAGCTCGTTTTGCTTTAATTCTTGGTGAGGATGAGGTAAGGGAATCTGTTGTTATGCTGAGGGATATGGAAAAGAGTGAACAGCAGAAGGTTGCCATAGAGGAAATTGTGAAAAAAATAATTGCTGAGGTGAAGGGTTAATGGAAACATTGCAAGGTATGAAGAGGGATCACCATTGCGGTGAGCTTCGTAAGGAAAATGTCGGAGAGAAAGTCGTGCTTTGCGGATGGGTGTCCCGTCGTCGCGATCATGGTGGTTTGATTTTTGTTGATATGCGTGATAGGTCTGGTTTTGCGCAGGTCGTTTTTGATGAAGCGTCTATGAATGAGGGAACGTTTCAGAAGGCGGAATCTCTTCGTACAGAATTTTGTATTGCTATTTGCGGCGAGGTTCGTGCTCGTGATGAGGAAACAATCAACAAAAACATTGCAACAGGAGAAGTTGAGGTTGTTTGCCAAGAGCTTCGTATTTTGAATAAGGCAAAGACAACGCCGTTTTATATTCAGGATGGTATTGACGTGGATGAGATGGTTCGTTTGCGTTACCGCTATCTTGACCTTCGCAGACCTGAAATGCAGAAGAATATCATTCTGCGTCACCGCGTAGCAAAGATTATGCGTGATTATTTTGACCGCAATGGCTTCTTGGAAATTGAAACACCAATGCTCTGCAAGAGCACGCCGGAGGGGGCTCGAGATTTTCTTGTGCCGAGCCGCTTAAATGCAGGGGAATTTTATGCACTTCCTCAATCTCCGCAGATTTTCAAGCAGATTTTGCAGGTTGCTGGATTTGAAAAATATTTCCAGATCGTTCGTTGCTTCCGTGACGAAGACCTGCGTGCGGATCGTCAGCCAGAATTTACGCAGCTTGATATAGAAATGTCTTTCATGGATCAGGAATCCATTTTGACTATGATGGAAGGCATGATTAAAGAACTCTTTGAGCAATCCATTGGTGCGGATATTCCAGTACCGTTTCAGCGCATGACATGGGATGATGCGATGGATCGTTATGGTTCTGATAAGCCTGATCTCCGCTTTGATATGCAGCTGATGGATATTTCCAGCTATGTTCAGGGTTCAGATTTCAAGGTATTTAATGCAGTTCTCGAAAGTGGCGGACAGGTTAAGTGCATAAAGGTAGATGGATATGCTGATATCCCTCGCAGAGAGTTAGATGGCCTTGTCCAATACGTTCAAACCTATGGCGCAAAGGGGCTTGCATGGATTCAGTATTGTGAGGAAGGTGTGAAGAGTCCGTTCAAGAAATTCTACAGCGATGAGACCTTCCAGAAAATCGCAGAGGCAACAGGTGCAAAGACAGGAGACCTTTTGCTGGTAGTTGCTGACAAACGTTTGGTCGTTGCTAATGCACTCGGACAGCTTCGATTGGAAATGGGGCGCCGTCGTGGTCTCATTGATCCGGATAGCCTTCGTTTTTTGTGGATCGTTGATTTCCCAATGTACGAGTACAGCGAAGAAGAAAAGCGCTGGAAAGCAATGCATCATCCGTTTACTGCTCCGCGTGATGAGGATATCCCGTATCTTCTCACGGATCCGGGCAGAGTCAAGGCTAATGCCTATGACATGGTTCTGAACGGTGTGGAAATTGGCGGCGGAAGTCTTCGTATTTATAATGCAGAGCTGCAAGAAAAAGTGTTTGAGTCTCTGGGACTTACGCAGGAGCAAGCACATGAGAAGTTTGGCTTTATGCTGGATGCCTTCCAATATGGAACGCCGCCGCATGGAGGATTGGCTTTTGGATTAGATCGTCTTGTTATGATTATGGCGAAGTGTTCTTCTATTCGTGATGTCATCGCATTTCCTAAGAATCAAAGTGCGCGCGATGTTATGTCGGATGCACCTTCTCCAGTGGATGATAAGCAGCTTCGCGAGCTTTCGATTCGTACTGCTGTGGCAAAAAAGAAGCAGTGATGTGCTAAAGCTTTCTTATTGGGCGCTCAATGGAGCGTCCATTTCTTTAGCAATAAGAATCTGTAAGAAAACGCATTGCCTTTTCTCAAGATGTTGCGTTATAATGGTGCATAGATTGTTATGATGTGTGGAGGATGACCAGTGGCGGAACGAGTAGATATTTTAGGTGTGCATGTTGATGCCGTTACGATGGCTGAAGCCGTGGCAAAGGCTGAGCAGTATATTGCAGAGAAAGCAAATGCAATGATCGCAACAGCAAATGCAGAGATGATTATGCGTGCAACGAAAGACGATAAACTCAAGCAAATATTAAATTCTGCTGCATTGGTGGTTCCGGATGGAGCTGGGACAGTTTGGGCGGCACACCATTTGGGAAATGATATGCCGGAACGAGTGGCAGGGTATGATTTGGCGCAGGAGTTGATGCGTCTCGCTCCGTCAAGAAACCAGAGAATCTATTTTTTTGGTTCAGCTCCTGGTGTTGCAGAAAAAGCAAAGGAAAAAGCGGAATCGTTGTACCCTGGAATTGAAATTGTTGGTGTTCGTGATGGTTATTACAAGGAAACCGAGGAGTCTGGAATCGTTGAGGCAATCAGGGCGGCAAAGCCAGATATACTTTTTGTTGCGCTTGGAGTTCCGAAGCAGGAGAAATGGTTAGACAAATATCGAGAGAAGCTGGGTGTACCTCTTTCTATCGGTGTGGGCGGAACCTTGGATGTTATGGCTGGTGTTATGAAACGGGCTCCATTGTGGATGCAGAAGGCAAAATTGGAGTGGCTATTCCGAGGGCTTTTGCAGCCAAAGAGGGCAGGCAGGCTTTTGGCACTTCCTAAATTTGTTATGAAGGTGCATGCCTATAAGAAGTCTTGAAAATGCTTGACAGCTTTTGGGGTACATGTTTTAATGGTTAACAATAAAAGGTATTCGGAGGTGAATCAATGGCTCCTATCGTGCATGAAGGCTATATGTTTATCGGTATAGCACTGGCTTTCGCATTTGTTTTAGGTGTGGCATGTGGACCTTATGTTGCTATTTTTCCCTTGGTTTTGGCAATCTACTTTGCATATTTTTTTCGCAATCCCAAGAGGGAGATCGTATTGGACGATTTGGCGGTGATCTCTCCAGCTGACGGAACGGTTCAAGAAATTTCTTCCGTAGAGTATGATGATTTCATCAAAGGTCCTGGGAACAAGGTCACGATATTCATGTCAGTATTTAATGTGCATGTGAATCGCAGTCCGATTACGGGCGAAATCAAATGCCAAAAGTATGTATGCGGGCGTTTTCGGCCAGCTTACAAAGATTCGGTTGGCTTTGAAAATGAGCATCACTTGATTGGCATTGAGAATGAACGTTTGCGTATTACCGTGACGCAGATTGCGGGGATTTTGGCACGCAGAATTGTTTCATGGGTGACACTGAATGATGCGCTGAAGCAGGGAGAGCTTTATGGTATGATTCGGTTTGGTTCGTGTCTTGAGATCGTTATGCCTGCAAATGTTGAAGTGATGGTGCAGAAGGGCGATAAGGTCGTTGGAGGAAAGACCATTCTTGGGAGGATGAAGGACGAATGTTGAAACATTTGATACCAAATGCCTGTACATCAGCAAATTTGTTTTTTGGCATGTGTTCCATTCTTTCTACATACCATGATGATTATTTTATGGGATCGGTGTTTATTTTGCTTGCTCTTGTGGCAGATGGAATGGATGGGCGATTGGCAAGGTATTTCGGTGTAAGCAGTGAACTGGGGAAGGAGATGGATTCTCTTTGTGACCTAGGTTCCTTTGGAATTGCGCCTAGTTTTTTGGCATATCGTTTTTGCTTGGAGTCCTATGGTTATTCTGGATGGGCAGTCGCAATTTTTTTTGCACTTTGCGGAATGTGGCGGTTGGCACGTTTCAATGTAAATACTGATGTGGTGCATGGGTATTTTATGGGACTCGCCATTCCAGCTGGCGGTTGTATTGTGGCAACTACGACCTTGCTGTTTTCTGCTATAGGCATGGAACCACAGTTTTTTGGTCACGCTTATCCAGTTACTATGGCTGTGGTGGCGTACCTCATGATCAGTCATGTGCATTATCCTGATTTCAAGGGCAAAGGCGAAACGTTGTTTTTTATTCCGAAGATCGTTTCTGTTGTTATGTTTGTTTGGATTCTCTATATAGGTTATCCTGCCGTTTGGCAGGCGGTTTTGGCTGCAGTGTTTTGCACCTATGCGTTTTTTGGTATATTGAATTCTCTCTTTACGTTGTTTCATAAAGAGAACTAATCACTAGTAATTCTAAAGGAGAAAGAGATTCATGATACATCCTTTTGATATCATCATGGTTCCAATGCAGATTTTGATTTTTCTCTTTACGCTGTATTTTTTTGTGATCGGTTTTTGCGGTATGTGGAGGAAAAAAGAGGATAAGATTCTGACACCGCAGAAGACGTTTGCTGTTATTGTGGCTGCTCACAATGAGCATGCAGTTATTGGACAGTTGATCGATAATTTGAGAAATCTTAATTATCCATCGGATCTTTATGACATTTTCGTAATAGCTGATAATTGTTCTGATGATACAGCAGAAATTGCAGAATCTGCCGGTGCTATTGTATGCAAGCGGGAGCATCCTACAAAAAAGAGCAAAGGGTTTGCTTTGGAATGGATGTTTGAGCGTTTGTTTCAGATGGAGAGAAAGTATGATGCGGTCGTTATTTTTGATGCCGACAATCTTGTGCATCCACAGTTCCTTGCGGAGATGAATAATCGTCTTTGCAAGGGCGATAAGATCATTCAGGGGTATTTGGATGCAAAGAATCCTTATGATACATGGGTTGCTGGTACTTTTGCAATTGCGTTTTGGGTCATTGACCATATTTCACATTTGGCGAAGACGAATATTGGTCTTTCTGCTGTTCTTGGCGGAACTGGTATGTGCATTACTACGGATGTTCTGCAAAGATACGGCTGGAGAGCAACATGCCTGACAGAAGATATGGAATTTACGATGGAATCCTTGGCGGAAGGAATCAAGACTACTTGGGCACACGATGCCATTGTTTACGATGAGAAGCCATTGACCTTCAAACAGTCTTGGAACCAGCGCAGGCGTTGGGCGCAGGGACAGTTTGATGTGGCACATCGTTATATCCCTAAAATGCTGGTAGAGGGCTGGAAACAGAAAGACATTCGCATTTGGGATGGCTGTATTTATCTTCTTCAGCCACATTTTTTGATGGTGTCTACTCTGTTTATCATTATTAGCTATATTCAGTTGGCATTTCCTCCCTTTTACACCAACATTTATAATTTCATGCCATCTCAGTTGATGACAGCGATTATGCTGGGGCAGTATATTCTGCCAATGATTATTTTGTTTAAAATTCGTGCTAAGTGGAAAGCATGGCTTTACATGCTTCTTTATCCGTTGTTTATTTATTCATGGATCCCGATTATCTTCCTTGGATTTATTCATCGGAATGAGCACGAATGGAGTCATACGAAGCATACAAGAGCTATGAGTTATGACGATATCATGGGGAATGTAAAAAATACAAGAGGTCTTCCAAGCAGTACAGAAAAGGAAGTGTAAGCAGGACTGCGGATACGTTCCGCAGTTTTTTGCGTGAGGAAGGAAAAATATGTATCAGATTCAAGTAAAAGAAGCATTTGAAGCTGCTCATCGGATTGAAGGCTATGAAGGCAAATGCAATCGGCTGCATGGTCACAGTTGGGTGGTTGAGGCTGTTGTGACGGGAACAGAATTAGATTCTTTGGGCATGTTGGTGGATTTTAAGGCTGTTAAGCAAGAACTGAAGGAAGTCCTTCAACGCATGGATCATCAATATCTAAATGAAATGGAGCCATTTTTGGGGAAGATGAATCCAACTGCAGAAAATATGGCAAGGTGTTTTTATGAGGAACTTGCAAAAGCAGAAATTTTTTGTGGAAATGCAGCTTTGCGTTCAGTTTGTGTTTGGGAATCACCCAATTCCTGCGTGACATATTTTCCAGAGGAATGAAATGATATGGAAAGAAACATTATAGAGATATTTTCTTCTATTCAAGGGGAAGGGAAATATGCTGGATGCCGTCAGGTATTTGTAAGATTGGAAGGCTGCAATCTCGATTGCAAATATTGTGATACGGAAAATCTGCCCAATACACATCCCTATTGCATGTGGGAACAGCATCCGGGAATGAGGGATTTTAAGGAAATAGAAAATCCACTGTCAGAAGATGCAGTGTGCGGTATCGTCCAGAAAATGTTGGCTGAATCGCCACATCAGGCAGTAAGCTTCACGGGCGGAGAGCCGATGCTCCATGCAGAGTTTATTCAAAAGCTTTCTCGTATGCTGGATACAAAAATTTTTTTGGAAACAAATGGGACTTTGTATCAAGCATTGGGAAAAATTATTGATGATATTGATATTATCAGTATGGATATCAAGCTGCCCAGTGTGGTCAGAGGGAGTCATTGGGCAGAACATAAAAAATTCCTTGAGATAGCAAGTCAAAAGGATGTATATGTCAAAGTGGTCGTTTCGGAGGAAACTACAGATGAGGAATTCATTCAAGCAGTGAGAATGGTTGCTGAAACGGCTTCTTGTGCATGGTTTATCATTCAGCCAGTAACTCCTTTTGGCGGCTGCAAGGCAGTTTCTCCCCAAAAGCTGTTGGAGCTTCAGTCTTGTGCTTTAGATTTTTTGCCTGAGGTTCGTGTGATACCTCAGACACATCGCATGATGAATCAGCTATAAAATAAAAGTGGGGGAGTATGATTGAAAAAAGAGGATTTTTGAATCACATGTCGAATAGATAATCTGTAAGAGTTTTAGGGAGGCGGTCCTTTGTATGACAGAACATACAGAACAACTGAAACAGGCATACTTGCAGTTGTTGTCCCTGCATAAGCAACAGATTTTTATTTCGGCGAAGATTCATGATATGCTGCTGAATGATGAGGACATGAGTGGCATTGACTATAGCATTGAGTTTATGGAACTTTTGCGGCAAATGAGAGAGCTGATTATTCAGGGAATTGTGCGGAACAATTTAGTTGCATCTAATGATGAAGCTCGTGCTAATATTCCATTTCCCAAAAATTATACGCCGGAAGAGACAGGGAAGACAATTATCGAATATTTGAAGGAAGCTCGTATTCGAGAGAAAGAATGGGTAGGGGGCTGGATTACGCAAGGTGATCTGCCATTGGTACAAAATGATAAGGAATAGAAGAATGTAAGCCATTGTATGGGTGAAAGCCACTCATGCAATGGTTTTTATTTTCCTTTTTTCAAGAAACAGGAAGGATTATCAAATAATTCAGAGAATAAAAAAAGTAAGTGGAGAACGATGTAATTATTCTTGTGACAATGCTATAGGGAGGGTGTTTGAATGAAGGAATACAAGAGCGCAAATATTCGTAATGTGGCAGTTATTGGGCATGGGAAAACAGGCAAGACAAGTCTTTTGGAAGCCTGCTTGTATAACGCAGGTGCAGTAAAAAGGCTTGGTAAGGTGGATGATGGCAGTGGAGTATTGGATTATGAGGTTGAGGAAACAAAACGTAAAATGACGCTTGGATGTTCCATGGCAGTTGCGGAGTGGAAAAACTATAAGCTGAATTTTATAGATACACCGGGATATCCCGACTTTGTTGCGGATGTTTTAGGTGCTTTGGAGGCAGCTGACAGCGCGCTAATTGTTATTTCTGCACCAGCAGGCATTGAAATGGAGACGGAAAAGCTGTGGGGATTTTGCGAAAACAGAGAACTTCCCCGTGCATTTTTTGTAAATAAAATGGATCGCGAGCATGCCGATTTTAAAGGTGTTGTGGAAGAACTTCGGGTTCGTTTTGGAAATGGAGTAGTGCCGATTCAGCTGCCGATCGGACAGGAAGCAGCTTTTCAGGGTGTGGTAGATCTTCTTTCGCTTCGCATGAAAATTGTTCGCCATGAGGAAGATGAGATTCCAGAATACATTCAAAAGGATGTAGAGGAAGCTAGGCAGAAATTGATTGAGGCAGTTGCAGAGTTTAATAATGAGTTGTTGGAAAAGTATGTAGAAGGACGAGAGATTACTGAGCTTGAAGTGGCCGCAGCTTTGATAGAAGGTATTCAGGCAGGAAAGATCTTCCCTGTTTTTTGTGGTTCAGCGCTTCGCAATGCAGGAATCAAGAAAATGATGGATGCCATTGTAGAATATCTTCCTACCCCTTATTTCAAGGTTTCCATTGGTGTTCATCCCAAAACGGATGAGCTTTTGGAGAGAAAGACGGAAGATGGTTTCTCGGCACAGGTTTATAAAACCATGGTAGATCCCTTCATCGGAAGACTTTCGTTCCTTCGTATCCTTTCAGGAGATATGCGAAGTGATGTGTCGTATTACAATTCCAACAGCGATGCAATGGAACGGATTGGAACCATTTTTACGATGATAGGAAAACAGCAATTTAATTTGCAGGCAGCACATGCAGGGGATCTAGTGGTAGTTTCTAAGCTGCAGTCAACTTGTACGGGAGATACTCTTTGTGATAAAAAATATCCTATTCGCTATGAAAAGACGGAATATCCGGAAGCCATGTTATCTATGGCAGTGAATTCCAAGAAAAAGGGTGAAGATGATAAGGTCATTGCTGCAATTATGAAGCAGTGCGAAGAAGAACCAACATTGCTGCTTGAAAAAAATGAAGAGACTAAGGAAATGATTATCCGTGGCATTGGAGAAGTGCATTTGGAAATTCTTTCCGATAGGATTTTGCGTAAATTTGGAATAGAGGCAGATTTCGTTGAACCGCGAGTGGCTTATCGGGAAACAATCAGAAAGTCGGTACAGGCAGAAGGGAAACATAAAAAACAGAGTGGAGGACATGGTCAATTTGGGCATGTTTTCCTTGAGGTTTCCCCTAAAGGTGCAGGAGAGGGAAATGAATTTACAGAAACTATTTTTGGTGGAAGCGTGCCGCGCCAATTTATTCCAGCTGTAGAAAAGGGTGCAATGGAAACTTTGTCGGCAGGAATTCTTGCAGGATATCCTGTGGTAGATGTAAAAGTCAATCTCTATGATGGTTCATATCATAGCGTGGATTCCTCGGAGGCTGCATTTAAGGCAGCGACAGCCATAGCTCTTCGTAAGGCCGTTATGGATGCATTGCCGGTAATTTTGGAACCTATTGATGAAGTATTTGTGACAGCACCAGACTATTATATGGGCGATGTTATGGGAAGGCTGAATTCCAAGCGTGCCAAGATTCTTGGTATTGACAGCAATGAAAAAAATATCAGTACGATACATGCCTATGTTCCAGAAGCTGAACTATTCCGTTACGCAACGGATCTGCGTTCGCAAACACAAGGACGTGGTACTTATACTTTGCAGTTTGATCATTATGAACAGGTACCCGAAAAAATTTCTGCAAAAATTGTTGGAAAATAGGGGAAGGTAGATGCTCAGCTGACCTAAATGGATTTGGAAAGCAGGAATGTGTCAATAAAGTAGGAGAGCTGCACATAATGGCAGTTCTCCTATTTAAGGTTGCAGGTAAATAAATTTTCGGTTATAATTTGACTTGAGAAGGTTGTTGAGTTGCTTGGCAGCCTTGTTTATGAAATTGATTGTATTGGGGAGGAACGTATAGTGGATTGCAAGAATTTCATGGAAGATGCTGTCGAGAGAAAAGTGGATATGGTTATGCAGAATTTTAAGGATTGCTGCACTTGTGAAGAATGCCGCAGGGATATTGTGAGTATTGCATTAAATAACTTGAAACCTAAGTATGTGGCTACTGATAGGGGAGAGATGTACGCAAGGATAGATGACATGTCTGTGCAGTCGGAAGTCGAAGTCATTCAGGCTCTCACCGCAGCTATTGAGATCGTTCGCAAGAATCCACATCATACGAAATAAAAGATAGCCATCATCTTTTGCGAGATGATGGCTTATTTTTACGGAGGAAAAGCAATGATGAATATGCGCAATATGCTTGATTTATCATCATATTTAGTGATTGGTCCAGAAAACACGTTAGGGAGACCTGTTAGGCAGATCGTTTCTGAGGCAGTGAGGGGAGGTTTTTCATGCGTACAGCTTCGTTCTAAAACAGCATCAGCAAAAGAGATGATACAACTGATGCACGAAGCAGCGGAGGAGATTTCTTTGCTGAAAAAATCAGAGGAAGTATCCTTGTTGGTTAACGACAGATTAGATGTTGCTTTGGCAGCAAGGGAACAAGGCATCAAAGTAGATGGAATTCATGTAGGACAAACAGATATTCCAGTGTCTGTTTGCAGAAAATATTTGGGAGAAGATGCTATTGTCGGTTTATCTGCTCGAACAGAACAACTCATAAATTATGTAAAGTCCTGCGATATTTCCGATATTGATTATTTTGGAGTGAGTCCGCTTCATGAGACATTGACCAAGCTGGATTGTGGACGTAATCATGATGGAAATGTCATTGAGCGAAGCTTAGAGGAATTATGTGAATTGTCTCGATACAGTAAGATTCCTGTTGTCATTGGCGGCGGTGTTAAAATTGTGGATCTGCCAGCACTTGCACAGTCGGGAGTAGATGGTTTTTTTGTGGTTACTGCGGTTACAGAGGCGGAAAATCCATATCAAGCTGCTAAAGCAATGTCTGATGCATGGAGAAATTTAATGTTGCAGCGAGAAGCTGCCAAGAAATAATTTTGAAGAAAGAAGGATTTTGAGAAAAAATATAGAAGAAAGAAGTAGAGGTATGGTTTTGGCGGACATATTTAGGGAAGGGAGGAGAACTTTTGAAAGGAATGAGATTCAATGAGAAGCTGGAATGTGTTATTCAGCGTGCCCTGCGTCGTTTGCATGGCCGTATGAAATATGCTTATCTGCGCGGAGAATTAAAAAATTATTTGGATAAGGTAGGCTTGGACGTTCGTGCTGAAGAACCATCTGACATGGCAGGCTTCCATAAGCTGTGGGAAACAGTTGGGGTGCTTATGACAAAAAATATAAAGCATGCTAGGAAGATGGGCTATCTTCGTGATTATATGCGGCGTATTGATATGTCAGATATTATCATGTTTCCTGTCAAAAGAGTAAGTTCCATGAAATTATTGCCTACTGTTACTGATACTGCGATATCAAAAGAAGGAACGGTTTGTTTGCGGCTAGTCAAGTAATACATCAAGGCGAGCATCAAAAAGAATGCCCTGCAAAGCCTAATACAGAGGCAATGCAGGGTAATTTCATGATATTCTACATCAAAGGGATGTAACAGAATAGGTTAGCAGAACTGTTGAAAGCAGGAATGAAGATGTATCAAATTGAGAAAACATCAATAAAGAAGTGGGTTGCGTTTTTCATTTTAATTGTGGTGGTATTTACTTTATTTTTTATTTTCTGCATGGAAATGATTAAGGAAAATTCGCCATTACAGGTAATGCAGGAAGCAATAGATTATGTTCGGCTGACTAATTCGGATGAGATCGTCTTGTTACGGTGGGATAAGAAACTTGACGCTGTAAGCTATGAACTTGAGATTTTTGAGGGAGATCCGTCTGACTTGCGGGCTGATCAATCTGTCACAAATGCATTTTATCGAAATAAAAAGGTATTTACGTCGGGCAAGATGCTGAAATTGAGGATGTTTAGATCCTACCTTGATAAAGAAATATTTTGGCGTGTTCGTGCATTGGATGAAAATGAAAATCCAGTTTCAGCTTATACAGCACCACAATTATTGCAGCCAGAGAAACAGTTGGTGACTCGAAATGCACCTCTTCCTGTCATTAATTCGCAAGGAGAAAAGGGTGCCGTCTTGCTGTATCCAGTTTATGCATATATAGGAAATCCAGATGCCGTAACGTTTGAAGTTGAAGTTTTAGGACATTATCCTGAAAATTTGTTGGATCATAGACCATCTATCTATCGTGTTTATTCGAGAATTGAGCCTTTGACGGATATTTATGATGAATTTCCTCGTATTGGTACATTTTATTGGCGTGTGCGTGGTATGGATGAAAAGGGAAGACCTGTTGGCGTATGGAGCGAGCCCCAAATGATTACAGTTAATACAGATGGCTATGGTGAGGTAGCTATTTATGGGGACAGCATTAGCCACGGAGGAGGACATATATCTTTTTCACCAAATGATTTAGAGTATAGCTATGGGCATTATTTAGATTTTCCAACTATCAATTTGTCAGAAAGTGGAAATACGAGTGAAGATATGGTGAATCGGTTCGAAAGGGATGTTCTTCCTTTTCGTCCCAGATATTTGTTGATTATGGGAGGAACCAACAGCTTGCGTGCCGGATTTGGAGCACTGACTGTTATTCATGATTTGAGCCAAATTCAAGAAAAATGCCGTGCTTATCATATTGTGCCGATTCTATTGACGCTTCCTCCCATCAATCCGTCACTTATTGACAAAGCATTTCAAGAAGAGTCCTCACCTGAATGGCAAAAGGATTTTGAGATGGTGAATAACTATATCAGGAGTCAGCCACATATAGATACAGCGGCTCCTTTTGAATGGATGACGGAAATTTCGGCAGAGTTGGCTTTAGATGGATTGCATGGGGATTGCAGGATGAAACAGTTGATAGCTGAAGAAATCAATAAAAAAATAAGCATCTTTATGCAATAAGGTTGGTGGAAAATATGAGGGCAACGATTAAGCAGAAAAAGCAGCAAATTGCTTTGTTGGAACAGCATTATAGCGATGCAAAGCCTGCTTTGCATTTTACTAGCATTTTTGAATTGTTGGTTGCTGTTATTTTGTCAGCCCAATGCACAGATAAACGGGTGAATCTTGTAACGGAACGTCTTTTCCGAAAAGCAAACACGGCAAAGGGCATACTGGAATTGGATGTGCAGGAACTGGAAAAAGAAATCAGGGAGTGCGGATTTTATCATAACAAGGCAAAAAACATTTTGGCAACGTGCCAGATTCTCTGTAATCAGTACGGGGGAGAGGTTCCGGAGAGTTTTGAGGAGCTGCAAAAGCTTCCAGGCGTTGGAAGGAAAACTGCAAATGTGGTGATGAGTGTAGGTTTTCGGCATCCAGCTATTGCGGTGGATACACATGTGTTTCGAGTTTCAAATCGTTTGGGACTTGCCGTTGGAAAAAATCCGCTGGAAGTTGAGGAAAACTTAAAAAAGATACTTCCAAAAGAGAAGTGGTCAGATGCACATCATTGGCTTATTTGGCATGGAAGAAATGTTTGCAAGGCGTTGAAGCCGAGATGTAATGAATGCGTATTGCAAGCCCTATGTTGTCATTCATTGGATAAACAGTGACATAAATATATGAAGAAAATGCTTGTTGCATTTTCTTGATTGAGGGCGTTATAATACTTTTTGTGATTTGAGCGATATTTAGACATTTATCATTTAGGAAAGCAGGGAAAGATTTGGTAGAATTGTTGGCACCAGCTGGAAATCGTGAAGCCTTCATAGCAGCTGTAGAAAGCGGTGCAGATGCTGTTTATCTAGCAGGAAGCATGTTCGGAGCTAGAGCGTATGCCAATAACTTTGAGAAAGATGAAATGTGCGAAATCATTCGCTTTGCACATCTTCGTGGGGTGTATGTTCATGTCACAGTTAATACGATCGTTGATGATACGGAGCTTCCTATTTTAGCGGACTATTTGCGTTTTCTCTATGAAGCTGGTGCAGATGCCCTGTTGGTGCAGGATTTGGGTGTAGCTGCATTGGCAAAGGAACTGGTTCCTGATATGCCGTTGCATGCCAGTACGCAGATGACAGTGCATAATTTGGAAGGCGTGCTTGCTTTGCAGGAATTAGGCTTTTCCCGTGTTGTGCTTTCCCGCGAGGTTTCCTTGAAAGATATTCGCTATATTTGCGCAAACTGTCAAGTTGAAATTGAAGTTTTTATGCATGGGGCGCTCTGTGTCTGCTATTCAGGACAATGTCTGATGAGCAGCTTAATCGGCGGTCGTTCGGGCAATCGCGGAAGATGTGCGCAGCCGTGCAGACTGCCGTATACTTTGGTGGATGAAGCAGGAACGGATCTTATAAACGATGGTGCTGGAAAATATTTACTTTCCACATGTGATCTCAATACTATCGATATATTGCCTGAGCTGATAGATGCAGGAGTTTCTTCCCTAAAAATTGAAGGACGTATGAAACGTCCGGAATATGTGGCAACGGTAGTAAGTTCTTATCGAAAGGCCATAGACAGCTATTTGTCAGGAACAGGATATTCTGTGCCAGACGATATTAAAAAGAATCTGGAACAAATTTTCAATCGAGGCTTTACAACGGCATACTTGAAACAGTATCCAGGGAAGCATATGATCAGCGATAGGCGTCCCAACAACCGAGGTCTGCTGATTGGACGAGTAACGAGATATGATAAGGCGCATCGTTTTGTTACCTTGAAACTGACAGGGGAATTATCGCGTGGAGATCAAGTCGATTTTTGGGTGAAGGTCGGCGGTCGCGTGACAGTAACGATTCAAGATTTGATGGGGATAGACGGAAAGCCATTGGAATATGGAAAGAAAGGTAGGGAAGTAGTATTTCCTGTACCTGATCCAGTCCAGCTCCATGACCGTGCATTCAAGGTATATGACGCAAAACTGATGGAAAAAATAAAGCCTCTTTATGCTTTCGGTGCGCCAGTACGAAAAATCCCTGTTGAAATGCAAGTTTTTGCATCTGTTGGAAAACCAATGCGTGTTCTCATGAAAGATATAAATGGAAATCATATCATAGCAGAAACGAATTTCATTGGTGAAGAGGCAAAAAAGCATCCCATTTCGGAGGAGATTGTAAAAAAACAAATTTCTCGATTAGGCGCGTCCGTTTTTTCATTAAAGCATTTAGAAATTGATATTCGTGGAAATGTCATGATTCCCATCAGTGAAATGAATGATGTGAGACGAAGAGCAGTGGAAGCAATGGAAGAGAAAAGGCTTCAAGCATTTACGAGAAGCTCCTTGCCGCCGTTTCGCTCGATACATTCAGAAAAAATTACAGACAATAAGGCACACTCAAAAATGGAACTAATCGTATCTGTAGATTCCATTGAAAAAGTAAAGGCTGCCTTGGAAGCTGGTGCGGATAATATTCTTTTTGGCGGAGAATCTTATTCCCATGAAATTCTTTCAGAAAAAGATTATTACATGGCATGGGAGCTCACTCGCAATAAAGGGAAGAATATTTTTTTCAATACCCCGCGTATTGTCCGGCAGCATCAACAAAAGCTGCTGGAGCAGCTTTTGTCTGTTTTTGAAAAATTTGCGCCCAAAGCAATCTATGTACACAATATCGGTACACTTCGTTTTGTGAAAAAGCTAACTAATATTCCAGTACATACGGATTATTCCTTGATTTCTTACAATCATAGAACATTGGATTTTTTGAAAAAACATGGCATTTGTTCCGCAACGCTTTCTCCAGAATTGAATATGCAGCAAGTAGAGAAGTTAGCTGAGAGAAACTTATTGCCTTTGGAATGTATTGTACATGGCAAACTGGAATTAATGGTATCAGAGTATTGCGTGACAGGAAGCTTTCTCGGAAATGCAGGAGACAAAGCCTGCCGTCAGCCTTGCAGGCAAAAAAAGTATTATTTAAAGGATCGCAAGAATGTTTTATTCCCCCTTGTGATGGATCAATTTTGCCATATGCATGTCTTAAATGGAATAACACTTTCCATGCTCCCACATGTAAATAAATTTTCTGCCATGGGAATTTCCCGTATTCGTATCGAAGGAAAAGCAGAATCTGCAGAAAAAATAAAAGAACTTGTGCAAGAATATCGGATGGTCATGCAATACAATGAACATCAGCTCATGCTTCATGAGAATGACATCAAAAATTTTGAAGGAAATGACATTACAAGAGGACACTATTTTCGGGGAGTTCAATAACGTGGAAAAAGAAGTATTTAAGGTATTAGAATATCATAAAATTATAGAAAAGCTGTCAGCTTGTGCTAGTTCTTCACTTGGAAAAGAAAAGGCAAAGGAGCTTTTGCCTAGCAGTGATTTTTCAGAGATTCAAGACTGGATGTCACAGACAGAAGAAGCTGTACAGGTGTTTCATGTGACGAGTCCGCCGTTTGGAGGCATTGTCGATATTCGTCCATATATTAAACGTGCCAGCATGGGTGTTACCCTAGAGCTTAATGAGCTTGTGGACATTTTAAGCACCATGTATGGCATGCGGAACATAAAGAAGTTTTTTAAAGAATTGGACGATGAGCTGCCTATTTTGAAGCAATGGGCACATAGTATTGATATTCTCGGGCAGTTAGAACGCAATTTAGAAAATACCGTGGATGAACATGGTGTTCTTCGTGATGATGCCAGCGTGGAGCTTCGCCGTATTCGCAAGGACATTCGTAAATTCCAAAGCCATATTAAGGAACGTATCAATGGGATTCTGCATGCAGCAGAATATCAAAAATATTTTCGTGATGCCATTGTTACAATGCGTGATGAACGTTATGTAATTCCAATCAAGCAAGAATACCGAGCAAATTTCCCAGGAATCATTCACGACCAGTCAGCCAGCGGTTCTACTTTATTTATTGAGCCAATTGCTGTCGTGGAGTTAAATAATGACGTAAAACAGCTTAAACTGTCTGAGATGAATGAAGTGCAGCGGATTCTTCGTGTAATTTCCAAGCAAATTGCAAATAACGCTGATATTCTGCTGGAAAATACAGAATTCTTAGCGAGGATCGATTTTACATTTGCAAAAGCTAAAATGGCACGTGAAATGAATGCATGTAAGCCAATCATGAATTCTACAGGAAGAACAAGGCTTTTGTCTGCACGGCATCCATTTATCCCTGCAGAACGTGTTGTTCCCATTGATATTTCTCTAGGCGAAGGTTATCGCATGCTTTTGGTAACTGGTCCAAACACAGGCGGAAAGACAGTAAGCATGAAAACATTGGGGCTTATGGTGTTGATGGTGCAATCTGGCTGTTATATTCCTGTTGCAGCCGATTCTGAGATTTCCATTTATCAAAATATTTATGCAGATATTGGAGATGAACAAAGCATTGAGCAAAGCCTGAGTACCTTTTCTGCCCATATGAAACATCTGATTGCTATTTTGGATAAGGTAGACACGGACGATCTTCTTCTTTTGGATGAATTAGGAGCTGGAACTGATCCAGAAGAAGGAGCCGCTCTTGCCATGTCCATTTTGGAGCGCCTGTTGCAGATTGGAGCAAGTACGGTGGCAACAACGCATTATTCAGAACTGAAAACATTTGCCTATACCAAAGAAGGCATTGAAAATGCTTGTGTGGAATTTGACATAAAAACACTTTCTCCGACGTATCGATTGCTCATTGGTGTTGCAGGTGCCAGCAATGCTTTTGATATCAGCAAACGGTTAGGTTTGTCCAATTCATTGATTTTGCGGGCGAAACAGCTAGTAAAGGCAGACCATGCAAAGTTTGAAAATGTCATAAACCAGCTGGAAAACGAAAGAATGATGTATGAGCAAAGAAATGCTGATATTTTAGAACGACAGCAGCGTGTAACAGCATTAGAAAAAAAAGTTACCGATATGAAAGCACAGTTTTCTAAAGAGAAAGGAGATTTAATTCGCAAAGCCAAAGAACAGTGTGCTTCTATGGTTCGCACGACACGCCGCGAAGCAGAAGAAATTATTCGTTCCTTGAAAGAGCAGTATGATGACCAAGGTATAAAAAAACGTCAACAAGCCATTCAGGAAGCAAGGGAACGCCTTCATAGGGCAGCAGACAAAACAAATCCAGGCATTATGCCGCAAAAAGGTATTGGTAAGCGAATTGATGTAAAAACCTTGGAAATAGGCGATATTGTTTACGTAGCAAAGATTGCACAAAATGGAACGATATTGCGAATCAAGGGAAAAGAATTGGAATTACAGATCGGAAGCATGAAAATGAATGTTGCGGTTTCTGATTGCCGTTTTGTAGAAAAGTCCAAAGCAACAAATAGTATAGTGACCTCCAGCCAAGAAAAGCGTCAAACCGCTGCTTTTTTGCAGAAGGCAGCCAGTGTTCAGCAGGAACTGGATATTCGCGGCATGATGGTGAATGAAGCAGAAGGTATCGTAGGAAAATTCCTTGATGATGCGGTGATTGCAGGTCTTGAGCGAGTACTTGTAATTCATGGAAAAGGTACAGGTGCACTTCGCAAAGGAATACAAGATTATCTCAAACATCATAAAAATGTTTTGAATTATACCTTTGCCGACATTGCAGAAGGCGGAACCGGAGCTACTTTGGTGACTTTGAAATAATTGCATAAATATCATATTGCAAAAAATGCAAAGCAGGTAGTACAATAATGTAGCATAGATTTTTGAACGGAAACATTCTGTTCTCAAGGAGGCTCTTCATGGAGAATCGTACAAAAACAAGCCGAAAGAAAGCAACATCAAAATCCAAAAGCAATACAGGCAAGAGAGTTGTTCTCAGTTTTTTCGTTATTGTTGCTGTCATGGTAACAGGGATTGGATGTGGATTTTTGACGGCCAGCATGAATACCAAGCCAGATTTGGCAAATGATATTAGACCGCCAGCTACGTCAACAATTTATGACATCAATGGCAATGAACTGGCTAATGTTCATGCAACAGAAAATCGTATGCCTGTTAAGATTGCCCAAGTACCAAAGAATTTGCAGAATGCTTTTGTTGCCGTTGAGGACAATCGCTTTTATGATCATATGGGCATCGATTTTCGTGGAATTTTGCGTGCTGTATGGTCAAATATCAGTGGACGTACCATTGCGGAAGGCGGCTCTACTATTACTCAGCAGCTAGCAAAAAATGCATATTTAACTCAGGAACGTACTCTAAAACGGAAAGTACAGGAGGTTTTCTTGGCTTTGCAGTTGGAACGCCAATATACAAAGCAAGAAATTTTGGAGTTATATTTGAATCAGATCTATTTTGGCGAAGGTGCGTATGGTGTTCAAGCTGCGTCTAAAACATATTTCAACAAAAACGTTGAAGATTTAACCTTGAATGAATGTGCTATGTTGGCTGGAATTCCTAAAAGCCCCAATTATTACTCCCCGCTCACAAATCTTCAGGCAGCACAGGATCGCAAAGCGACTGTACTGGAGCAAATGGTCAAGTATGGATACATAGATTCCCAAAATGCTTCACAGGCAAAAAAAGAAACTTTGAATTTGGTTTCTCCGACACAAAAAGAAACGAACGAGGCGTCTTACTTTATAGATTATGTGACGCAAATCTTAATTGATAAATATGGTGCTGACGCAGTTTACAAGGAAGGATTGAAGATTTACACGACCTTGGATATTGATATGCAGCGTGCAGCGGAAGAAGCCATGCAGCATTTGCCAACTTATATGACAGATGAAAATGGTGTCAAGCAGCCACAGGGAGCATTGGTTTGTATTGATCCCCATACAGGACATATTAAGGCTATGGTTGGTGGACGAGGGACCGATCAGTTTAATCGTGCAACCATGGCAGAGCGCCAACCAGGTTCTGCTTTTAAGCCTTTTGTTTTCGCAGCTGCCTTGGAGAATAAGTTTACTCCATCTACTGTCATAGATGACAGTCCTTTAAAAATAGGTTCATGGGCGCCGCAAAACTATACGAGGACTTTCTCTGGAAAGGTTTCTCTGCGAAAGGTTGCCGAACAGTCTTTAAATATTCCCACGGTTAAGATTGCTCAAAAGTTAGGGATTGAAAAGCCTATTTACTATGCGCAAGAAATGGGCATATCCACGTTTGTCATGGAAGGTCCACAGAATGACAAAAACTTGTCAACAGCTTTAGGTGGATTGACTAAGGGTGTAACACCACTCGAAATCACGAGTGCTTATGGTACGTTTGCCAACAAAGGTGTGCATGTATCACCAGTTGCTATTGTAAAAATTTTAGATCGCAATGGAAAAGTTTTGGAAGAGGCTGCAGCAGAACAACGCAGTGTTATCAGTGAAGCAAGTGCTTCCGAATTGACTGGCATGTTGGAGGGAGTTATTCAGCATGGAACTGGTACACGTGCAAATATTGGGCGGCCTGCTGCGGGAAAAACTGGTACGACCAGTGATTACCATGATGCATGGTTTGTAGGATATACACCGGATCTTGTTGCCGGTGTATGGATCGGAAATGATAACAATACCAGTCTCAATGGCATGGGCGGTGGTAATCAGCCAGCAGAGATATGGAAGCTGTTTATGACAAAAGCATTAAAAGATATTCCTGTGCATGGTTTTGATGGAACGCACGTTTCTAGTACGGATGCTATTGGTGAGCTTGCTGATGAAAAAAACAGTGATAGCGTAAAACATGACAACAATAATGAGAAAAAACCTCAAGCTGATGAAAAAGAAAAACAAGATGCTAAAAATACGCCATCTCCTGACAACGGAACATCTGCATCGCAATCCAAACCAGCCACGGAAACACCACCAACTCCTGTACAAAATACTCCATCGGCATCATCAGCAGAACAGCCGGCGGTATCTGGCCCTGCTCCAACACGTGGTGTTTCCAAAGGAAAAAATTAGATGTTTGCGCATATTATAGGATAAAGAGGCGATTTTTATGGAAAATGTTTTTGATACTTTACAAGAACGTGGATTTATTGCTCAGTGTACCAACGAAACCGAGTTAAAGAAGGTGCTGTCACAAGAGAAGGTAAGCTTTTATATTGGTTTTGATCCTACAGCGGACAGCCTTCATGCCGGACACTTTTTAGCTCTGATGGCAATGGCACATATGCAGCGTGCAGGGCACCGTCCTATCTGCCTTGTCGGCGGAGGAACTGGAACCATAGGGGATCCATCTGGACGTACCGATATGAGAAAAATGCTAACGGATGAAGATATTGCACACAATTGTGATTGCTTCAAGAAGCAGATCGCGCGCTTCATTGATTTCAGTGATGGCAAGGCGGTTATGGTCAATAATGCTGATTGGCTTTGCAAATTGAATTATATTAGCCTTTTGCGGGAAGTAGGTGCATGCTTTACTGTCAACCGTATGTTAGCAGCAGAATGCTACAAACAGCGCTGGGAAAAGGGGCTTACTTTTCTTGAATTCAATTATATGATCATGCAAGGATATGATTTCTTGGAATTGAACCGTCGTTATGGCTGTAAGCTTGAGATGGGAGGAGACGATCAGTGGTCTAATATTCTTGCTGGTGTTGAGCTTTGCCGCCGCAAAGAAAATAAGAGTGTATATGGTCTTACGAATTGTATTCTTACTAAGAGCGATGGCAAAAAAATGGGAAAAACAGCGAGCGGTGCTCTTTGGCTCGATCCCGATAAAACCTCACCGTATGACTTTTATCAGTATTGGAGAAACGTTGATGATGCGGATGTTGAGAGATGTCTTGCACTTTTAACCTTCCTGCCTATGGAAGAAGTCAGACGGCTGGGAGCATTGAAGGATCAACAAATAAACGAAGCAAAAACAGTTCTTGCTTACGAAGTCACAAAAATTGTTCATGGGGAAGAAGAAGCTCAAAAGGCAAAAAAAGCTGCGGAATCCATTTTTGGTGGAGCGGAAACAGCTGAAATTCCTACAGTCGATATTGATAATGTTGTTGGAACTAAGCTGTTGGATGTGCTTGCCCAAAATAAAATTTTTGCCTCCAAGAGTGAAGGAAGACGGCTGATCCAACAAAGTGGAATTAGTATGAACGGCGAAAAAGTAACTGATGTTGATTATATTTTGCAGGAAAGCGATTTCCAAGAAAATGCTATTGTAATAAAAAAGGGAAAGAAAAAATTCTATAAGCTGACTAGAAATTCTGCAAGCAACAGTCAAGAGTAATCATGTAAAAGTTATTTTGCAGAAAATCAAAAAGTATGCTAAACTGACAAAGTTATAGTTTTTAGAAGCGAGAAGGAGCGGTGTTCTTTTATGTCAGGACATTCTAAATGGGCAAATATCAAGAGAAAAAAAGGAGCGAATGATGCCATTCGCGGAAAAATCACGACCAAAATTGGCCGTGAAATTACTATTGCAGTTCGTATGGGTGGTGCTGATCCGACAGGAAACATGCGCTTAAAGTTGGCTCTTTCCAAAGCTAAAGCAAACAACATTCCAAAGGATAATATCAATCGTGCTATTCAAAAGGGAATGGGTGCTACAGAAGGCAGCAACTATGAAGAAATTACTTATGAGGGATATGGTCCTGGCGGTTCTGCAATCATGTTGGATATCTTAACAGATAATCGCAATCGCACGGCAGCAGATGTGAGACATCTTTTCTCGAGGTATGGCGGAAATATGGGAGAAACTGGCTGCGTTGGATGGATGTTTAAACAAAAGGCTGTTTTTATTGTGGAAAAAGAAACTTTTGATGATGAAGACGAACTCATGGATATTGTATTGGAAGCTGGAGCAGAAGATATGAAATCCGAGGCTGATGTTTTTGAAATAACTGCTGCACCAAGTGACTTTGAGGCCATTGAAGCAGCTCTTGCGGAGAAAGGGATAGAAGCAGCTTCTGCCGAAGTAACGATGGTTCCTGAGAATACGGTAAAAGTGGAAGGAAAGGATGCCGAAAAGCTTCAAAACCTAGTAGATGCCTTGGAAGAAAACGATGATGTACAGAACGTCTATGGGAATTACGAAATAGATGATGAGTAATTTATCACTATAGGATACTTTTTTCGAGCGGCTGACAGGCCGCTCGTGTTTTCTGCAAGGAGGAGTTTTATGCTGGCATTGGGTATAGATCCTGGAACGGCAATTTGCGGGTATGGCTTTGTCGAATCGTCAAACAGTCGTCTGATACCGCATGCCTATGGTGCAATTACAACAAGTTCAAAAGCTCGTATGGAGGATCGCTTGTTGAAGATTTATGATGAGCTGGATATGTTGATCAAGGAATACAAACCAGATGTTATGGGAGTAGAACAACTTTTTTTTAATCGAAACGTGACAACGGCAATTCCAGTTGGGCAGGCCAGAGGAATTGTACTTCTTGCTGCTGCCAAAAATCAACTCAGGCTCGTGGAACAAACGCCGTTACAGGTGAAGCAATCGGTAACAGGCTATGGAAAAGCTGACAAAAAACAGGTAATTTACATGGTAACTAAGCTTTTAAACTTAAAAAAAGAGCCTCATCCGGATGATGTTGCTGATGCACTGGCGATTGCAATCTGTACTGCGCATTGCATAAATAGCTTGGCTTGGAAAATAAATTGATATGAGGATGAGTCCGTTATGATAGGGTATTTGCACGGTAAGGTATTACAGGTTTATACAGATCATTTCCTTTTAGATGTGCATGGAGTAGGATATCGTATCTTTATGATTCCATCAGAACATAATAAGCTTCATAAGGGTGAAGATGCAGAGCTTTACATTCATACGAGCGTGAGAGAAGATGCTATTGTACTGTATGGTTTTTTCACGCAAGAAGAATATGACTTGTTTCAATTATTGATATCTGTTTCTGGTATCGGTCCAAAGGTTGCGTTAGGGATCCTTTCATCCATTACAGTAGAAAATTTATGTCAAGCCATTCATAAAAAACAATCATCTGTTTTGACAAAACTGCCAGGAATTGGAAAAAAATCAGCAGAGCGTTTGATTTTGGAACTTCAAGATAAAGTCAGCCTTCCTGTTTCTTTGAATCCAATTGATGAATTAGAGTTTGAAATAGAAACATTGGATGGTGATGATATGGTCATGGAAGCACAAGCGGCATTGCTTTCCTTAGGTTATAGGCAAGCAGAAATTTCATCAGTATTAAAAAAACTAGGAAAATGCAAGTCTGTGCAAGAATGTATTAAGTTGGGACTCAAGGAATTAAATCGGTTGTAGGAGGTGACAGATTCTTGGAATTATACGATGACAGTGAAGAACGTATTGTTTTGAGTGATGAGCAGTTGGCAGATGATTGGCAATACAGTCTTCGTCCGAAAAAGCTGATAGAATATATTGGGCAAGAGAAAGCAAAAAAAAATCTTTCTGTGTTTCTTCAAGCGGCGATTGCCCGCAAGGAAGCCCTTGATCATGTATTGCTTTATGGACCGCCCGGTCTCGGCAAAACTACGCTTGCCGGAATTATTGCAAATGAATTGGGTGTAAATTTTCGTGTAACATCAGGACCAGCTATTGAGCGTTCTGGCGATCTTGCTGCCCTCTTGACCAATCTTCAGGAACGAGATGTCCTTTTTATTGACGAAATTCATCGGCTTTCCAGAAGTGTGGAGGAAGTCCTTTATTCTGCCATGGAAGATTTTGCGTTGGATATTATCATTGGCAAGGGGCCAAGCGCTCGTTCTATTCGCTTGGATATTGCGCCCTTTACCTTGATTGGAGCGACAACGAAAGCAGGCGCTCTTGCACCTCCGCTGAGAGACCGTTTTGGCGTCATTTCAAGATTGGAATACTACGATCCCGAATCCTTGGTGCATATTGTTAAACGAGCCTCGGAAATATTAGGAATCTGTATAGAAGAAAATGGTGCTTTGGAAATCGCAAAGCGTTCTAGAGGTACGCCCCGTATTGCCAATAGACTTTTGAAACGTGTTCGGGATTTTGCCCAGATCGAAGGGGCTGGTATCATTACAGATGCTATTGCTGATAAGGCACTGCAAATGCTTGAGGTGGACAAAGCAGGGCTTGACTATACAGATCGACGTATGCTGGATACGATGATCCAAAAATTTGCAGGAGGACCGGTTGGGCTTGATACGTTATCTGCTGCAATCAGTGAATCTCCAGATACTATCGAGGATGTATATGAACCTTACCTTATACAGCTTGGTTTTATCAATCGTACTCCTCGTGGACGAATCGTGACAAGAGCTGGCTACGAGCATCTTGGAATACCATATCCAGAATGAGGGGATCTTTCATGAGAGTTTTATTGCACATGTGTTGTGGTCCCTGCTCTTGTTATCCTGTCAAAAAATTACGGGAAAAGGGTATAGAACCGGTGGGATATTTTTTTAATCCGAATATTCATCCCTATAAAGAATGGGAGCGACGCTTATTGACGGCAAAGGAATTTGCAGATAAAGTGAACATGGAGATGCATGTAAATGAGATCTACATGCTTCGAGATTTTTTGAGAAAAGCATTAGCTGCTGAACAGATACCAAATGGCCGTTGTCAAATGTGTTATACATGGCGCTTGGAAGAAACCGCAAGATTTGCGGCCGAACAAGGTTTTGAGGCATTCAGCTCTACCTTGTTCTACAGTATTTATCAACAACATGAATTGATGAAAGAAACAGCAGCGTTTTTTTCAAAAAAATATGGAGTTCCGTTTTATTATGAAGATTTCCGTTCGGGGTGGCAGGAAGGCATTGATATCAGCCATGAACTGGAGCTTTATCGCCAACCGTATTGTGGTTGTATTTTTTCGGAGGAAGAACGTTATAGCAAGGAACTAAGAAAGAGGAGAAAAAAAGAGAACAAAGCCAAGAAAAGGTTACGCTTAGAAAAAGAAAAGGTATCTCTCAAGAACGGAAAGGATGGGAGTGTATGATACGAAGTTTACTGCTTTCCCTGTTTTTGCTGCCTGTTTTTTGTATATCATTTGTTTCACCTTGTTCTGCAGAAAATATAAAAAATATCTCGGTTGGAATCCTTACGGGGCAAAAGTCGGCAAGACTGCAGGTGAATTGTCCATGCAATGTTGTTTCTGATGCCAAGACATTAAAGGTGAATGCCAAAGAATCCATTGAAGTTCTTCCGGCCAATCACGGTTTCCAAGTAAATGGGACGTATTTAGAAGGAACTAAGCTGGAAATAAATCCAACGGATAAAAAGACCGCATTAGTAACTAAAATTGGAGAAAAAAGTTATCGCGGCAATATGCAAATTTTTCAAAAGAAAGATAGATTAAATGTAATAAATCTCATTTCCGCAGAAGATTATCTTCGTGGGGTCGTTTCCAAAGAAATGCCGCAGAGCTGGCATGCCGAAGCTTTAAAAGCCCAAACGGTGGCTGCAAGAAGCTTTGTCCTCTATTCCAAGGAAACAGGGCATCCACATTCGAGCGAAGGATATGATGTGTGCGCAACATCACATTGCCAGGTATATGATGGAATTGCAGGAGAACGCCCTGAAACAGATGCTGTTATCAAAGCAACAGCTGGGGAGGTCATTTACGGAAATGGCAAAGTCCTTTTTGCACCATTTCATTCAGATTCCGGAGGAATGACAGAAAGCAATGAATCCGTGTGGGGAAGCAAGCTTTTCTATTTGCAGCCAGCAGAGGAACTCAGAAAGGGAACTCAGCCGTGGACGGTAACAGCAGATGTCCAAAACAAGCTTGGAATTGGGGCAATAAAAAAAATTGAACTATCTCCTTTGAGCATTGGAAAAGGAGCAAAAGACCGCACTGCCTCCGGTCGAGTGAAGTCGATCGTTTTTGTGGGGAACAAGGGACGCAAAGTGTTGTCGGGAGGAAATTTTCGTTCTATGCTTGGCTTGAAAAGCACGCTGTTTGATTTAAAGCTTGTGAAAGGAAAGGTTCAAGTTAATGGGTATGGATTGGGGCATGGGGTAGGAATGTCCCAATACGGTGCAAAGGCATTTGCGGAAAAGGGCTATGATTACCGTAAAATTCTTGGGCATTATTTTACAAATGTTGTCGTCCAAAAAATTTATTGAGGTGCAAGCAGATGTTATTGTCAGATTTTGATTATGAACTTCCAGAAGAACGTATTGCACAAGTTCCCATAGAACCGAGAAATTTTTCTAGGCTGATGGTGCTGGATCCTAAAAACAAAACGATTTCTCACCAACATTTTTATGATTTGGGAAAGTTTTTGGAAGCAGGAGATACCTTGATTTTCAATGATACGCGTGTATTGCCTGCCAGATTGATTGGTCATCGGGCGCAAACAGGCGGCCGTGTTGAAATTTTTTTGCTTCGCCGCATTGATAAAACGCATTGGGAAACCTTGGCTAAGCCTGGAAAAAAGGCAAAGACAGGAAACAAGATTTATTTTAGTGAAGAACTTTCCTGCGTAATTAAAGAGCATACAGATTTTGGCGGACGTGTTGTAGAATTTCATTTTAATGGAATTTTTGAAGAAATTCTCGATCGGCTGGGAGAAACACCTTTGCCGCCATATATCCATGAAAAACTGGAAGATAAGGAACGTTATCAAACAGTCTACAATCGTGAGGAGGGATCTGCGGCAGCACCAACGGCAGGATTGCACTTTACCAAAGAGCAAATGCAGGAGCTGAAAGATGCAGGTATCCATCTTGGGTTTGTCACGCTTCATGTTGGGCTTGGTACGTTCCGTCCAGTAAATGTTGATAAAATCGAAGATCATGTCATGCACAAAGAATATTTTTCTATTTCCGAAGAAACAGCAAAGCTGATTCGAGATACCAAAAAAGCGGGACATCGTGTTGTTGCAGTAGGAACGACCTGTATCCGTACCTTGGAATCGGCTGCAGCAGGAAAGAACGATATCAAGGGATGCAGCGGCTGGACGGATATCTTTATCTATCCCGGCTATGAATTCAAGATCGTTGATGCAATCGTCACAAATTTCCATTTACCAAAATCGACGCTTATTATGCTGATCAGTGCCTTTGCGGGAAGAGAATTTGTGTTAGATGCGTACAAAACAGCTGTTGACCAAAAGTATCGTTTCTTTTCATTCGGTGATGCAATGTTCCTTTCTTGTATGCAGGAAAGAAACGAAAGAATCCGTGAATTGGAAAAACTGAATTAACAGGATGTACTCAAGAAATTAAGCAGTTTATGTTTCAACACTTTTTCTTTTTGTTGACAGAATTGTAAGATTCTATTATAATACCTCTGAGAGATAACAAAAAGGAAAACCTCCGATGGGTGCCGAAACCCCAGTAAAATCGAAGTAGGTTTTCCAAACTAGCGAAAACCCCGAAAGCCTTGAAAATAGTGGCTTCGTGGCATGTTGCCGTGATGTGGGATATTTCGCACAGCTCTTGCAGGGGCAAAAAAGGGGGAGGTTTTCCAAAACCACCGAATGAGCCCAGTAACCATGCGGGTTACAGAATCAAGAGTTGACAGAGCACAGCCCGACATACCGGGCGATAACAAGCAACGATTAGAGCGACGTCGTAGTTGTAATCTGTTGACAGAGCACAGCCCGACATACCGGGCGATAACCTTTTGATACCTTGCTATCTTATAGCCTTTTTTGTGTTGACAGAGCACAGCCCGACATACCGGGCGATAACCCCTGGATGACCTCGATGGATTCTTCCATGGCCAAAGTTGACAGAGCACAGCCCGACATACCGGGCGATAACCTTTAGTTTAAATTGAAGCACATAGGCATCATCATTGTTGACAGAGCACAGCCCGACATACCGGGCGATAACAACCCCGATCCCAACGTACCTTACGTGCTGCCTTGTGTTGACAGAGCACAGCCCGACATACCGGGCGATAACCAGATTGTGTTCAGTCAACTGGATGGACGGGCGAAGTTGACAGAGCACAGCCCGACATACCGGGCGATATTGCAGTTGCTAAGACAATCGCGGCTAGCGTCTGGGCAATTTTTTGTGTTTATCTGATGTGAAAATTCAATAGCATGGTTGATGTAGTCCAGTTTATGGGCATTTTTCCGTGAACTAAAAAAACCACCGATTTCGGTGGTTTTTTTAGTTCACGGAAAAATGGAAAAATAACGGCATTTTCTTGTAAACTAAAGATATCCAATATTTACCGAGAGGGAGGGTTCGATATGTGTGTCGTTTATTTGTTGTCGAAAGGTTCTCATGCAAAAAAAGATGGAGGTCGGTTCGTCATTGAAAAGGAAGGTTCTGTGGAAGCTTCGCTGCCGCTTCTTCAGGTTCATCATGTGGTGATTGGCTCTGGTGCAAATATTTCCACACCTTTGCTGTTTTTTCTGATAGAGAATCATGCAGAGATCTCCTTTGTTGACTTTCATGGAAAAGTGCTTGCCGGTATTTGCGAGAATCGAATTTCATGGCAGCGTATCAAACAGCAAATGGAACTGTTTTTTGACAGACAGGTTAGGCTGGAGCTTATCCATATGGTTTTGGGAGAAAAGCTCGAGCATCAATACAAACTGCTGAAATACTATGCAAAAATAAAAAAAGACCAAGAAGTTTCCTACTTGGCAGATGAAATTCATTATTTGCAAAAGAAGCTTTTAACAGAATCAGATGAAGAAGTGATTCGTGGTCTGGAAGGATTCTCTTCCAAAAAGTATTTTTCTGCATTTCCCTTTCTGCTGAATTCGCATTGGGAATGGAATGGCAGAAACCGCCGACCGCCCAAAGATCCTGTCAATTCCTTGCTGAGTTATGGATATGCCTTTCTTGAACGGGAAGTAAGAACGGCGATTGCCGGAACTGGTTTGGATGAGCGATTTGGCTTCTTTCATAGCAACAATGGGAAGAAGGACAGTCTGGTTTATGATCTTATGGAGCTTTTTCGCCAGCCGATCATTGATAAATTTGTTATTAAGCTTTTGAATCTCAATATATTTACCGAAACCGATTTCCTTCAGGAAGAGGATGCTGAAAAGGGATGCTGTCTATCGCCCAAAAAGCAAAAGCGTTGGATCTCTAAATATGAGGAATATATGGAAGCAGAGAATCAATATCTGAACGGATGTACACCAAGGAATTATATACGAGATAGAATACAGGATGCGGCTTTTGCTATTTTTAACAATAACCGGAAAACAGAAACCGAATAAGGGACCGGGAATGGTAAATACGTTGGACAGGAGATGGAGAAATTATGACTTATTTGATCTGTTACGATATTTCGGAAAATAAAATTCGGCAAAGGATCGTCAAATATCTTGAAGCATTTGCATATCGGCATCAATGCAGTGTGTTTTCCTGTAAATGTTCCGCTGCTAAGATGGAAAACATAAAACAAGTGCTTTGTAAGATGCTTGAGGAGGCAGAGGAGCCAAGATTATTGATTACTCCAATCTGTTATGACTGTGAGCAAAAAATGTGGAAGGTAGGGAAGCCAAAGGAGGAGGAACAGTCTTTTGTAGTTGTTTAGTGTTAGTACCGTCATTCCGCTTTTTGTTCTTTTGTGCATGAAAAAAGCCGGCATGGAAAAGCTCCATACCGGCCTTTGAAGAGCTGTTTCTGTGACAGCTCAATCATACATATAGTTTATTTTGTCCAATAGCTCCTTTTCGGAGTATTCCGAGGTATCTCCTGTCAGGTTTCGTATGTTTTCTGCCATTTGCTCGATGTATTCCTGACATTTTTCTGTTTGACCGGAAAGGTGTGCAAATTGCCATTTTCCTTTCAGTACAATATTATCTATGACTTTTCCTTGGTTTTGGACGATGGTTTCTGCCTTTGCCATATAGTCCTGTGCAAGGGATTCCTTTCCCTGCTGAAATGCCAGAAATGCCAAATATTTGTAGATCAGTTCCCATGGATGCCCATTGATTTCTTTTACTGCACCATATTTCTTGAAGGTCTTTTCAATTTCCAAGAGCTTTACCTGCAGTTCTCTCGCAATATCTGTTCGATGCAGAAGGAATGTGCCTTTTAGGAATACAAAAAATGCAAATTTGAGAGAGAATAATGGATGTTCCTTTGCCCCTTCCTTCATCAGATAATCAAACTGCTGCAAGGGTTCTGTGTTTCCTCCAAAATATTCTGCCGCATATTGGTCGTAGGAATCCTTTTCGTTTTGGATGATGTAATAGTGGAGCAGATAGGACATTGTGATAAAATAGTCATTTGAATTTTTTTCAAAATGTGAAAGTGCTTTTTTAAAATAATCTTCCGCCTTTTTGTCCTGCATTGCTGCATAGATCTGAGCACATTGGCTGAGCGAAATTGCATAGCTTCTGAAATTGCCTGTTTCATCCTGATAAAGAAGCTGCTTCAAAGAGGAAAGCTCTTTTTCGTATTCAATCGCTTCCTCAGCGCTCTCGCAGGCTTCTTCCAGTTGGTATCTGTCCATTTTTTGAACGCTCTGCTTATTTAAGGCACGCAGATAGTCTTCTATATGGGCATGTTTTGCCAGAGTCCTGCATTTTTGGAAACAAGCATCTGCCTTATCTGACTGTCCGATATGGTTAAAGGCAGAAATTCCTGCATTGTACAGCTTGAACTCGGTCTCCTTGTTTATCACATGCTCTTGTTGGTTTTGCATGACAGACTGCAAGCGTTCAAACAGGTAAAGGAAAAAGCCCTGATTCTGATTATCTATGTGAGCGTATTGGTTCATTCTTTGAATTGCGATTTCTAACGCATCCTTTTCTGCGGATGTTTCTATTTCCTGCTCTAAAAGAGAGAACCAATGCTCCTCGTAGAAATGTTTGAAGGAAGATGGCTGTTGCCTTGCATGATAGATTTGTGACCATGCTTCAAAATAGTCCTTCTTTTCCAGTGCCTTCCATGCATAATCAAAGTAAACATCGATACTGTCGTAGGCAAAAAAAAGATTTCGCTGGGAACCCGTCAGTTCTTTTGCCTGCTTCCAAAAGCTTTCCAGCCATTCGGCAGGATTTTCTCCGGTCTTCTCACGATTCAGCAGGCTGCAGATAGAGTCTGCCAGATATAAGAAGCCCATTTTTTTTGAAGCGTTGCTCCAATATTTGATGGAACCTACATTTAATTTGTCAAGCTTTATCGTATACTTCCCGGATGCCAGCATTTCTCTTCCGATAGCTCCACGATAGGTGGAATCGTTTGCTATCTGAAGATATTTCTTTCCATCGTGAATTTCTTTGCCAGTTTTATCTCCTGTGGGATGATAGTCTTTATAACCAAGCTTCTTGTACTCCTCATATTTGGAAAGGCTGTCTCCTTCCAGCACTGCCAAGCGGGTGGGAAGATCTATGCTGACATGCTGGATATCTTTTTCGTATGGATTGTGAAAAAGAAGACGGGATACAACGCCTTCAGCCATGTGTGTATAGAGATTACTGGCAATGTTGTCTTTGATCAGATCGCAGATATTGTTGACCAGCAGGGAGGACTTTCCGGAACCGCTTTTTAGGTAAAGAAACAGGGTGTATCTTCCTTGACGTTTGGAGGAGTGAAGCGGCTTTTTGCCGTAGGTTCCCATGCGCAAGAATTCGCCCAATGTCTGGTTAATTTCCTGCTTTGTTTTACCTACTTGCTTCATATTGGAGCCTTCATGGTTTACATGCAGATCCTCTGGGTATTTTGTGTTTGCAGACTGGCAGGCTTTCTCATAATATTTTTCAATTCGCTTTCGTTCCATCTCGGTTTCGCCTTCATGCCCGAAATCTTGATACAAGAGACCGGCAATAAATATTGGCTCTTTTTCTTTTTTCAGTCCTTCAAAATCACCGTTTTCATCCAAGGCAATGGTAAGCACTAGACGTTCCACCTTTCTAAAGTCAAAATAACACTGCAATAGATTCCTATAGCAATGAGTATACTATAGCTGATTTGGCGTACCCAAGGCTTGTTCAAAAGATTGAAAAAGTTTATAATATTTAATGTGAGAATATATTGGCAGGAGGGGAAACTATGAAAATTTCAAAGGTAAAGCATACGAGAGTGGCGGTTGGAAAGCAGAACACGAAAAGCAGGGTAAGCGGGCTTTTGTACAAGACACCGAATGGAATTGTTTATCCAAGCATAGAAAATCACATTCGAGAGGTCGTTCGTGGAGCTCAGAGGATGTATCAGCCGTTTAATGGGAATGCTGTCTATCAAAGTGAAAAAAAGTCGGATAAAGAAGACAAGGAAGTAAAACGGTACTCTTCGGCAGAAAAGAATATTACAGCTTTGGCAAAG
>JAZLHW010000017.1:0-1754 GCA_045617105.1 Selenomonadaceae bacterium
AGCTTTTCGTATTCGTCAATGATAGGTTTGCTCTTGAGGAATGCTTGCACGTGAGTCTGCAATTCTTTCTTCTTGCCTATGACAGCTTCTAAATCCTTAACCTTCTTACGAGCGGTCAGCATGGATTCGTGTGCATCCGAAATGGCCGCCTCCAGTTCTTCTGGCGATTGGAATCCTGCTTGCTGGTACGCAAGTAAAGTCTTGGCTTCTGCTTTCAGATTGTGGTGCTTCGCCCAATGAACATAGCCTGCACCCTTGCTTGCGGCGTAGTCCATGTCCACAATTTTCTGAATACCGTTCTGTTGAGATTGCTTTTGTTGGGCAGATGAAATGACAGAAGGAGAAGTTTTCAGAGAAGGCTGAGCCAAAATATCATCAGATATTTCATGTACTTTGTATTCTGCATTGCGTTCAATCTGGGCCAGAACAGCTTCTTTGGAAAAGTCATCCCCCAGCTTTCGGGAAGTGATTGGCTTCGTCCTGTCTGCTGTCAGATAGCTGTACCGTCCTCGACTTTCCTTTACAGTGATTCCCCGTTGGAGCAACTTCTGGGCGAAATCTTCAAAGCTGGTGGCTTCTGAAAGAACCGCTCTTATCTCCGCTCTCAGCCGGTCCTTATCTGTTTCATATTTTGTTTTCCCAACAGGCAGTCCGGCGGCAGCTGCTTCCGCATTTTGCTTGTCCAGTTCCAACTGTCCACGGCGTTGTGCGTGATACTCTTTATCTGAAATTCTGTTCTTGCTGCCGTTCAGCAGATCAATCTGATACAGATTTTCTCTGTGACACATCTCCATAACTTCACTTCGAAGGTAACGCAATGAGGAGCTTGTACATCGGTGTTTCATTCCCGGCTGGGTATCACAAGGACGATCCATATAAGGCAAGAATGGAACTTCTTCAATCCGCAGGCTGTTGATGACGATATGCACATGGATATTGCCGCTATGATTGTGTCCGTCGGGATGGGTACAGACCAATGCCTGATGTCCAGGGAAATGCTCTTTGCAAAATGCAACGCCAAGTTCCTGCGCCCTGTCCATCGTCAGTCCGTTATCAACCGCATCACGTGGATCGAAGCTGATGATGTAATGGTGGGATTTTACATCGCCTTTATGATTATTCTTGCCGTAACGCAAGTTCGCTCTCATGCAGGCGATTGCAAAATTTTCTTCCCCGCACAGCACAGTTTCCAGGCGGTAATTCTCTCTCGGAATCAGCCGTCCTTGTGCATCCCGGATGGGCTTGTTGGAAAATTCATCGTGTTCAAAGGTCAAATACAATTCCGCGGCGCAGTAATTTGCGTTCTTAGAGCTCATATGTTTGGTCGTGGCCAATGGCGTTTCCCACTTTCTCAAAGACTTCAAATTTCAACGTGTTCAAATCAGAGACCGCCGTCCGCAGTTCCTCCGCAAGCTGGGGATACGGTGTGCGGAATTCATTCAGATGACGAGCAAGCTGATTCAGGTTGTTGCCGATTCTGCCATACTCGGAAGTCATTTTTCCAAGGGATTCCAGCAAAGAATCACTGACAGCGGACACTTTGATGATGGGACGGATGACCGCTCCCTTAATTGCCTTTCTCAAAAACTCTGCCTGATTCATTCCATGAACAGATAGTCTTTCGTTGAAATCCTTCCACTCCTCGTCATCCAATCTTGTCTTAATAACATGGGTGCGGTACGGAGTCTGATAAGATTTCTTCGTTAGGCGCACCTCCTTTCCGCTGCTTGCAGCGTATGATGCAGGGTTTGGGG
>JAZLHW010000018.1:0-1345 GCA_045617105.1 Selenomonadaceae bacterium
AAGCCAGAAATCAGGTTGTCCAGTCGAAGTATATTGCCCACAATGTCCGTTCCAAGGCTGACAGAGTGGTTCAGCGTACCCTGCAAAGTGATTTTGAACTCCTTTGTCATCGTATCAAAATGAAGTGTCATGGGGAAACCACGGTACTGACCCAAGGGAATGGGATCAGGACTTGTCATGACGTGACAGATTTCCAAAATGGCAGAACCGGCACTCTTTTTTTCAGTGTGCAGAGTACCCTCAATAATCATGGGAGAGAATCCGACCTCATTCCGGTGGGTATGCTCTGCGGCGAGGGCAATGTCCGCTTCGTAGCCGGCCATACGCTGCTCAATGGCAGCGATCTTTTGGGGAAATTCCTTTACAATCTGATCTTCCAATGCGTAACGCTGGCTCAGATGGCTGGATTTCAGAAGCCGCAATTTGCTGACCTCTGTATCCAGATTCATCTTTTCTTTGATATACGGATTTCCCGTACACAGAGCCTTTATTTCCGCATAGCTTAGCGCCGTTTCATCGATGTCCTCCGCAGATCTGACCGGCGATTTAGAGGTCATAATCTGACCGATGAATTTTTGCTTACTCTCAACAAGCTGGTACAAATAGCTGTCAAAAGTGTTTTCGGTGACATAGGTGTAGATTTCTACTTCTGGATTTTCGTTGCCCTGACGGATGATGCGGCCTTCACGCTGCTGGAGGTCAGAGGGTCGCCATGGGCAGTCTGTATGGTGCAATGCGATCAGTTTTTTCTGTGCGTTGGTCCCGGCTCCCATTTTTGCGGTGGAACCCAGCAGCACACGGACTTGACCGGAGCGTACCTTTGCAAACAGTTCTTTCTTTTTGGCTTCACTGTCCGCAGAATGAATGTAGGCGATTTCCTCCTTGGGGATGCCTTTGGAGATAAGCTTGCTCCTTATATCGTCATAAACATTAAATCTGCCATCGTTGTGTGGTGTGCTGAGGTCGCAGAAAATCATTTGGGTAGAACGCTGCTCGGCGGTTTTTTCCCAGATGGAGAACACCGTATCCGCACAGGCAGCGGCTTTGCTGGTGCCATCATCCGGCAGCATCGGGTTGATCATTCGCTGATCCAGAGCCAGCTTCCGCCCATCGTTGGTTATCAGAAGCATATTATCCTCGGTGGAATTAACCATCCTGTTCCGAACCTTTTCCGCTCGTTTGGATAGCTCCGCAACCATTGCTTTCTGATATTCCGAAGGCTTCAGCACCACATTGTGATAGTGTGCTTCCGGCACCGGCAGCTTCAGCATATCCGCTGTCTGCACATCGGCAACCTCTTTGAACATGGACATTAGCTCCGGGAGATTGTAGAACCGTGCAAATC
>JAZLHW010000019.1:0-3336 GCA_045617105.1 Selenomonadaceae bacterium
TTCCAGTCCTTCACCACCCCGGCAAGCGCACACATCATGAGGATAGGAACCGAGAAAGTCAAGTCCTTTCCATAATAGTCCAGTACGCCCTGAATCAGCGATTCCTCCGAGTCTCCGCCAAATTTACTATTTAAATAGTGACGAGTCTCCGCAGCCTGCTCACCAACCGCTACCAAAGACACATAGGTCAGCAGCGTAGCGGTCATATTCGATGGGCTCTCTACCGAATCTCCCCAAGAGCCATCGGCACACATGGTGCTTTTAAGCCATTGGATTCCACCACGAATCTCTTTATCGTATCGCTGGGCATCGATGCTATGCAACGCAAAAACAGACACCGATGTAGAGATGGCACTGCTGGAAAGCAATCCCCTCCACATGCCATCGTCACAGCGTAATGCCATCAACCGCTTCATGGCATCTGCCTGCATCTCTTTCAACTGCTCTGTCTTCATCGTGAACCCAACGCTAATAATCCATAAAATACATATTCTACATCGCTGTACTCATCCAGCAAAGTTGGGGAAAAGCCACCATTTGCCAACCAGTGAGACTCAACAAAATCTGTCACAGCAATAGGAGGTTTAATCCCCAATACACTCAGGGTAAATGTTGCCACAGCCGTAGACAACAAATCTGGTATAGGAGCTTCCTTCGTGGCACGGAAACCACCCGTCTCATCCTGCAAGCTCTGCAGCCAGCGCACCGATTCCTCATCGGACGCACCCATCTGATGGAGCATCGTCAGCGCAGAACAAGTAGCATTTGTTCCTGGTTCTGGACGACCGATTGAATGGACATAGCCTCCATCTTTCAAACGGTAAGCTTCTATTCTGCTCATCAGTTCTTCCTTCCCTGGCTTTCTCAAACGCAATTCCGCATTTATAAAACGGAAGAACAAGTCGTATAACACTCCTGTATCTTGTTTGGATTCAGACAGAAAGCGTACATAAAACCCACTTTTCAAGAGAGCAAAGAGCAATTTCATTTCTCTTAATCCCACACGCTGCGAAAGTACACATTCTAGCAGAAGTCCAAACTGGGTATAATAAGGCTCCACCTGACCTCCAGCACCACAATAGCCATTTGGGCGATTCTGACTTTGGACAAAACAGACAATAGCATTTCTGCCCTCAGGACTCAATGCCTTCACAGCTCGTCTCAAGGTCTGCCAGATTTTTATGGTCAGGGGCAATCTCATTTTATCTCTCTAATATCTTTTCGGTTACCTGGAATAACAAACGCTTAAGTTCCAGAACCTCAACATTCTTTAATACATCTAAAGCTTGCTGATGGTAAAAATCCAGCAGTTCTTCTACCTGCCGCAATGTCTCTTTCAGCACTGCTTTATGTTCCGGTTTCTCCAATACCGCTTTCATTTCTGATGCGTGCAGCAGTTCATCCACCAATTCGCTGTTCTGCTCATCCTCACAAATCAATGCCAACACAGCACTAGGACGCAGAGTCACCGGATGATTCTCTGAGAAATCATCCAAATCATCCTTCAACTGATAGGCAATGCCTAACGCCTCGGAATACTGCTTAAGAATGGGACGAAGATGTACGTGATTTCCCGTACACATCAAGCCTAAGAGCAGCGAAACCTCGAAAGCTGGTACCGTTTTATGTATAAAAATATCCTTCACATATTCTAAGGTCACCGGTGTAGGATTAGCACACCATGTCAGCTCTGCGCCTTGTCCCTTACACAAAGCTAAATGAGCACTAGCAATAGCACGCACCAACTCCGGATTGGAACTCTGCGCCAAGATGCGATAGCCTTCACCTAACAGGAAATCTCCCGCATTAATAGCCCATGCATCTCCATACATTGCATTGATGGTTGGCTTGTCGTAACGAACCAAATCTCCATCCTGAATATCATCGTGTATCAAACTTGCTTTGTGGAAACACTCCACTGCCACAGCAGCCCTATGTACATCCTCGGTCATGACACTATCTCCAGTCAAGCTCTGATACACTGCAGCTACCAGATATGGCCTCCAGCGATGGCCTTCACCATTCATCCAATTGAAAGACACCTTACTAGTCTCATCGGTCAAAGGGCTCAAGATATATTTTAGTTCTACTGGAGAGAACCATTTAGAAATCCGGTCGCGAATCTGATCGTGGTTGATGAGTGTAATCTGCTCATCTTCTTTTTCCATACCCATGAGTTCACGCACATACGTAACGTCTACATGAGTATCCTTGCAACCGCCATCATTCAGTGCTATAGCTAAACCTGGCACGGCATGACGAACCAATAGTGGGAATGCCTTCTCTAAAGAATCCAGGCAGCTTACACCAATCACAGCATCAATCACCTGATTCTCTATGAGCTCAATGACTTGCGTGAAACCTTCGGCCACCATGCTCAGCATGCCCCATTTGTCAGCTTCATCCTGCAAAGAAGGAATCAAGCATGAACCGCAGCGGTGACACAACAAGCCGAACTCATCGTATTCACCCTTGCAGCCACCATACTTACTCAAGCACTTGGGGAGCAACAGCAGACGGCGTTCAAACGGAATGCCTGCCACCACGTCTTTCCAAACCTGGTTATGAATCTCCACCATCAGCCAGTCGCGCATGCCCACAGGCAGTTGCTGCTGAATAATGAACGCATCAGCCAGTTCCTCCAACTGTTTTAATGACAGTGGCGGACACAGTTCTTGAGCAGCCACATAACTGTCCAACTGTTCTCGCAAAGCCTTACGCTCCCCGGCTGTTGACGGTATCAATCTCTTATCATCCATACACTCCAAAACCAAAGAAATAGTTTCGTTTCAACCAACGGTAAGGCGCACTCTTTTCCGGGATAGCCTCATTGCGCATATCATGGCCTGCCACCGGATACATCTTATCATACTCTTGGAGTACCGTTCCACGAGAGGTGGTCTCCACAGCTTCGTGTTCACGCAGGAAATCAGCTAGACGCTTTGGGTCTTCCAGCAAGATGCAACCACGGCTAGTCTCTGCCGTCATCTTGCGAAGATCAGCCAGGAATGTACTGTCTCTGAACAGGTCATAAGCATTACTGCCCTGTTCATTGATGAACTCGCGAGCCAACTGCAGCGGCGGACAGAATTCCACAGCCCCTGATGGAGAGATGTGATGACTCATGCCTGTTGCAGCAGGGCACATAGCCTTACCCTCATCGTCCCAATACGTATCAATTATCACTACTGGGGCATTTCGGCGCTCTTCTACTAAAAATTCACGGAAACTGCGAACCTGCTCCTTGCTCAGTGCAACCTCAGGATTTGGATTAGCTCCTACAGGACGATAGATGTAATACCACAGATAAGCGGCACCTTCTGCAGCAACACGCTC
>JAZLHW010000020.1:0-1193 GCA_045617105.1 Selenomonadaceae bacterium
GAATCACTTCATGAGTACCTTCAATTCGGGCAAAGGTGATGAAACGCTCCTGCCCCAGGCACGACAGAGTGCTATGCAGCTATTGAAACTCATGGGACAGCACAAGCCGTTTTCGCTGATTCCAAACCAACACTTTCATTCAATGGTGGGCAAAGCCTTCACCCGGGAGAGTGTGAAGAATGCCAACGCTCTGATTCAGTCACAACGCACGGGGAAGCTGACAGATCAGCTTTCGGATAAATATCAGTACGGCATTCTTTTAACCCGGTTCCTGCCGGTGCTGGCTCATCTGGGATATTCTCTGGGTGAATTTCAGAAAACCATGCTGCCCTTTGCCCAAAAGCTCCACGAAGCAGAGCGGCGGCTGGATGTGACTTATGCAGAAATCTTCAACGAGTATTTTCCAAAGGAGCCAACCTTTGAGGATGCCGGTGGTTGGATGTCCATGACCAATGCCACGATGCAATATCTCACCATCATTCATCCAGAAAAGGATTACCCGGTACTGGTCAAGCGAATGCACTATGTCAGCTTTGTGGGGATGCTCCGCAGTGATTTCTTTGAGGGACTGCGTAACGGCAACGCACCCAAGTGCTGCCTGAACTGCGGCAGATGGTTCCTGACTACGGACGGCTATCTGACCAAATACTGCAACGGCATTGACCCCAACGATCCGAAAGGGCGAACTTGCCGCAGTGTTGCAGCAAAGCGAAGTCAGGCGGACAAGGAAGATCCGCAGAACCATCCCATCAAGCGGATTTACGAAACAAGAAGAAGTACCATTCGGAAATGTGTCAACCGGGGTACGATGGGCAAAGCGTTTGCAGATATGGTGATAGCCCTGGCAAAAGAAAAACAGTTCCGGGCGTTTATGGACAACGAATATTTCGTGAACTGTTATGAGCAGGAAATGCAGCAGGATGCCATCATCGCAGAAGCAAAAGAGCGACTAAAACAAAGAGGGCTTACTGTCCATGCAGGATAAATTATTGTGGGAACTGAAAGGATACACACAGAAAATTGCCCCCTGGTGTGAGGACGGCTGCATCACACAGGAGATGGCAAATTATTTCTTCCAGCTGGAACCACCACCGCCGCCGGAGGGAGATAGCAGCACCTACATTGTGAAAGCAATTCAGGAAAAGAATCTAGATTACTTTTCCTTTTTCCTCCATCAGTATGAGGAGGAACTG
>JAZLHW010000021.1:0-1931 GCA_045617105.1 Selenomonadaceae bacterium
GAGCGTGGTCATGCCCAAAGGCCGCAAAGTCGATCCCCTCTACCACATCAGCCGTGGAGAGGTTCTTCATATCCTTTGCCTTGTGGGTGACGAACCCAACATACCGAACTTGTTTACCCTTGCCGTGCCCACCGGAGCCAACGCCGATGTCAACAAAGGCACACCGCTGCCGGTACTTCTCAGGGATTCCGGCGATCACACAGGCCTCATAGACCATGTCCAGCCCCACCGATTTCAAGAATCGGTTCTCATGATTCCCGGGCACAACACACAGGATATGCTCCTTCAGGTCGCTCAGTTCGCCCTGAAGCCATATCTGCTGTGACTGGATGGATTCCTTTGCGGCGTAAAAGTCCGATTTGGAGCCAATCAGTGCCGTGTCCATGTAATCGCCCACAAGGATAAGATACCGACTGGGTTCGGCTAGGATATGCCGTTTGAGCCTGTCCCACCGTTTGATATCGGTTGCCTCGCTGCCGTAGTGAATGTCATGGGCAAAATACACTTCGATTGCCTCATTCTCCTCCGGGGTGCTGACGATGATCGGTGCGGTGTCCGGCTTCATTCGGTGACCTCCCATGTTTTCATTTCGGTGTAGAGCTTTTCGATGTAGCTGTTGCCGCCCAGTGCCTTATAGGCCGTGTACATATAGCCCAAGTCCTGGTATTCGTAGCTGTGCAGCTTCTTCCGGTCTTTGTTGCTGTAGTACATCTCCGTGATGAGATGGCGCAGGGTGGATTGATCGCCGAGCCGCCGTGCTTTCAGTCCGAACAGTTTTTCCCGAACGGGCTTCACGAAAACCGCAACAAATGTGGCGATTGCTGTTAAACTGGATGCCACCGCAGCGGCTGATTTGATCGTTTCAATCATTTGGATAACCTCATTTCGGGGTATTTGGCGGTTGTAAATTAAACTGAGCCGCCGCAGTTTGCTCCGTCAGGCGTGGAACTGTGCGAAGAAGTCCGTGGGGCTTGCGATGCGCTTATAGCACAGGACATTCACCCGGACGGTGTACACCCGGACGGTCAGCTTTTCGCCAGTTTCCTCGCCCACCTGAAAGGGATCGTGGTACTGGTTGTACAGTGCTTCCGCTTTGTCTGCGTTGTCACAGTACTGCGTGGTGACAAGCCCCTTGGTGGGGTTGCCGTTGATGTCATTCAGAAAAACTTCAATTTTATAAGTGTGCATTTTTTATCTCTCCATAAAATACTGAATAGTTACTTTGTATTCATCCCCGGCAGGATATTTGGCATTGTTCGTCGAGCCAAAATCAAACCTTGTTTTTCCCCCTACATTCACGATTCCGCATCCCGTGGCTGCAAATGTTGCTGGCAATGCTGCGCTTACATTATACCCGGCGGCGTTGTAATACATTTGGCTCCAGCTGATCCTACCCTGATTCCACAGCCGTCCAAAATCGATTTCCCTCATTTTATTAGGCGGTGCTTCACTGGTGTTTTCGAGAACCCTCGCAATCGTTATCTTGTCACGCAAGTCCAGATTGTATGGAATGTCCGTGGTAATGGACATCAGGGTAAGGTCGGTTTCTGGTGTCACAAGTTTTTCGATGGTCACAAGCCTTCCACCACTTCCGCCCCCATCAATCAAGCTGATCTCCAGCGCCATATCATCCACTGTCAGCGGTGTGGTGATGTCACGTTTTAGCCGGATAGCATCTGCAATGTCGGTAAGAGCCTGTTCAGATACTGCATACATATCAGCCATCAGAATTCAACTCCTTCCACACTGCGAATGCCAAGCCGTGCCTGTGCCGCCGCCTGTTCTTCTGCTGTCCACGCCGCACCAACGCCATCGCACATAGCGGCTTTTACGGCGAAGTCGAGCTGACTGCAAGGCACTCCGTACCAAACATTTCTCGATGTAATAAGAGCCTGTGTGGGTGCTTTGAACTGTAGTACGCCATGTGCATC
>JAZLHW010000022.1:0-1548 GCA_045617105.1 Selenomonadaceae bacterium
TTCTGGATTTGTCATTCTTGTCGCATTTCCTCCTCGCCTTCAAAGCAGATTGATTTTGGCAAATTGCGTTCCAGCTTCTGATCCAGTGTTTCGCTGCCTGCATAAACTCCTGTTACACTGTAAATCGTCCCGTGAATCTCCATACGCAGATTCAACTCCGGCAGGAAAAGCGCCGAACAATTCGGCGCATTTATGGAACCGGCATCATCCATGCGGCAATCGAAATGCTGCGTGCTTTTTTGTAATTTGAAATAAGGGTCCGTGTTCGTGTATGCAAATACAGGAGGGACAGGCTCAACTTCTGTTTCAGCAAACAGTTCCTCCCATTCTTCAGGCGTTAATAATTCTTCTGACATATTTAATCGTTCCTTTCATGTGAAATTTCTTTTGTTTGCTCAGGCTGATTTTTCTGGAGCATCTTTTCCAAATTGGATTGGATGGTTCGTAATTGTTTCTCTTCGCCCTGCACATCATGGTAAACAACATAGGCAGCGTTCTTTTCGGAAATCAGATTTTCAATCTCTGCTTGCAGTTTCTTTCCACTGGGGACCTTTTCAAAACCATTCGTCTTGAAATATCGAATTGCCGCTTCCCGAAGAATAAAGTCTGACTGGTGCGCCTTACGGAATGCATCTTGCTTGGATTTTTTGAGAGCTTTTCATATTCGGCAATAGTTGGAGAGGTTTTGAGAAATGCCTGCACATGAGTCTGTAATTCTTTCTTCTTGCCTATGACAGCTTCTAACTCCTTGACCTTTTTGCGAGCGGCCAGCATGGAATCGTGTGCATCGGAAATTGCGGTTGACAATTCTTCTGGTGACCGAAATCCGGCTTGCTGATATGCCAACAAGGTTGCCGCCTCCGTTTTGAGGTTGTGCCTTTTCGCCCAATGGACATAGCCAGCACCCTTGCTTGCAGCGTAATCCATATCCACGATTTTCTGAATATCGCTTTGCTGGGAGTAATTTTGTTTGACGGACGGAATGACAGAAGGAGATGCACTCAGAGAAGGCTGAACTTCAGGTAACTCACGGATTTTCTTTTCCGCATTGCGTTCAATCTGTGCCGTGATAGCTTCTTTGGAAAAGTCATCCCCCAGCTTTCGGGAAGTGATTGGCTTCGTCCTGTCCGCGGTCAGATAACTGTACCGGCCTCGGCTTTCCTTTACTGTGATTCCTCGTTGCAATAGCTTCTGTGTAAAGTCATCAAAGCTGGTTGCTTCCGAAAGAACCGCTCTTATGTCCGCTCTCAGCCGATCCTTATCTGTCTCAAATTTCGTTTTCACAACAGGCAATCCAACGGCAACAGCTTCCGCATTTTGCTTATCCAGTTCCAACTGCCCACGACGTTGTGCATGATACTCTTTATCTGTAATCCTGTTCTTGCTGCCATTCAGCAGATCAATCTGATACAGATTCTCCCTGTGACACATCTCCATAACTTCGCTTCGGAGATAACGAAGTGAAGCACTGGTACAACGGTGCTTCATCCCCGGCTGGGTATCGCAGGGACGATCCATGTATGGCAGGAACGGAACTTCTTCAATTCG
>JAZLHW010000023.1:0-10103 GCA_045617105.1 Selenomonadaceae bacterium
GACATGCGGAAGGTATTGAACAGGGGCGAATGGAAGGAATCATAGGTATGCTGAGGGCAGGTGTTGACTCTAAGACAATATCCGTTGGGTTTGGGTTGCCTGTGGAGGAGGTAACGGCACTCGGCAAGCAGGCAGGGGTGTTGTAGGAGGATTGGTTAATTGACCGCTGGCGAAGTGTACCGACCTCCCAAAAGTTAGATTTCTTGGTCTAACTTTTGGGAATCGGTACAAAGGCTGGCGGTTTTTTCACACACTTTCGATTTTTTGTCCACAATTGTTTCAAAAGGTTTAACCACTACAGTTTAGGGAAAAGAATAGTTGAACGTGCTTTTGAAAACGCAAGCTTTCGGAAATATCCTGATGCAGAGCCTGAGTTGTGTTTTGAAAAGGCAAAAGAAACGAGAGATTATATAACGAAGCTAAGATGTCCCCTTCTTCAACAGCTTGCTGTAAGTGGGGGAAGCCAAATTTTAACAAGCGGTGAGCATATCTCCCTCTTCGTTGAAACGCAAATTGGAGGGAAAATGCTTACGGCATTTTCTTGAACAATGGCGTTATAAGGATGACATGCCCAGAGAAAAAGTCAAAGATGCGGTTATGACATCTCTTGATGCCGATCTTCCGGAAAGCTATGATAAGGAATCCTCCAAAGCAAAGATATTATTGTTGTGAATTATTTTATGGATATGGCGATTCAGGGATATGGCTGGATTGCAAATGCCGCATAGTGCTGTTGAAGGAATGGTCGGGTTCAGAGTATTTCTGCAATTTTGAATTTGTTTTTTGTATTGATTCTTGCCTGTTATTTGTGCTTTAATAAAACAGGTAGGGAGGAATAAGATGAAAAAGGTTCTAACGATTGCAGGAAGCGATTCAAGCGGTGGAGCAGGGATTCAGGCAGACCTAAAGACCATGCTGGCGCATGGGGTTTTTGGTATGAGTGCTGTTACGGCACTGACTGCACAGAATACGATGGGTGTTCGCAGTATCATGGAAGCAACACCAGATTTTTTGGCACAGGAATTAGATGCTGTTTTTGAAGATATTCGTCCAGATGCCGTGAAGATAGGCATGGTTTCTTCTGTAGAGCTTATTGATGTGATTGCAAAAAAGATGAAGGAATACAAAGCAGATAATGTCGTGGTGGATCCTGTTATGGTGGCAACGAGCGGTGCAAGATTGATGAAGCTGGATGCAGTACAGGCATTAAAGGAGAAGCTTTTTCCGCTGGCAATAGTTTTGACACCGAATATTCCTGAGATGGAATGTCTGACAGGGAAGAAGATCCAAAGCACGGGAGACATGGAAGAGGCTGCTTGCGAGATTGGCAGAGCCTATCATGTTGCTGTATTAGGAAAGGGCGGTCATTTTGACGGCTGTGCAGATGATGTTCTTTTCTTTGAGGGGTCATGCTATTGGTATCATTCGGAACGTATTGATAATCGAAATACGCATGGTACAGGCTGCACACTTTCCAGTGCGATTGCGTCAAATTTGGCAAAGGGATATGATTTGCGGGAGGCTGTTGGGCTTGCCAAGGATTATTTGACAGGGGCACTTGCCGCTCAACTGGATTTGGGAAGCGGATGCGGACCTGTTTCGCATGGTTATGCATTGAGGGGAAAATATACCGATTTTGAAAAGAATGGAGAAGCGCAGATATGATGTTTTTTTCAAAAAAAATAATCCTTGCTGTTGCAGCGGCAACGATGATAATTCCAATGAGCGAAACGGCACAAGCACAGGATCGGACGATAAAGATCGTTCCATCGCAGGGTCGCCCGTTAAATGTAAATTCTTCGTCATCAAAGGCAGAGGAAGTAAAGCAAAAGCAGGAGAGTTCTAAGCCAAAGGCAGAGACGGAGGGGAGGCCTGCCGAGACTGCCAAACCTGTTGAGGAGGTTAAGCCTGCTGAGACTGCTAAGCCTGCGGAAACGGTCAAGCCTGTTGAGACTGTTAAGCCCGTTAAGGCTGTTGCGCCTGTAAAGAGCAAGGCAAATGGAAAAACGCAGCAGGTTCTCGATGTACTTTTGCAAAATAAGGTACGTCTTTTGTGGGAACCTGTTCCCGGAGCGGTCAGCTATCAGGTAGTTGTCCTGAAGGGAAAACAGAATACAATGAGAAATATTGTGCATACGCAAAACTATATATATTCCAATGGCGTGGAACTGAATCTTGCGAAATTTGGAGATGAGAAGAATCATCTTTTTTGGAAGGTATGTCCCTTGGATTTTGAGGGAAAGGCAATCAGAACCTTTTCTGAGATTCGTCCGATTTCCTCTGGCGGAGAATTCAACCCAGATTCTCCCAGGGTGACGACGGAGTTTGAAAAAATGGATTATTTCCCAGTATATCCTGTATTTTCATGGATTCCTGTGAGAGGTGCGCTTCATCATGAGGTTCAGGTTTTTCGTGATCGCCCAAGCGGAGAGAAACTGATTCGCACGCTTATGGGGGGCGAATATGATGTTTACGAGAGCTGGGGCTATACTTATCCGGGCGATTATTTTTGGCGGGTTCGTGCAGTTAACGAGGCAGGAGATCCAATGAGCGAGTGGTCGGAAAAGAGTCCGTTCCATATTGCGGAATCGGTATCGGTTGCGGCAATAGGAGACAGTATTACGCATGGCGGAGGTGCAGTTTCCGTGCCGCCTGGGTACAGTATGTACAGCTGGGAAACGTATTCTCCTGTTCCTGTTAAGAATATTGGCTGCAGTGGAAATACAACGCAGGATATGTTGGATCGTTTTGATGCGGAGGTCTTGGCATTCCACCCCAAAATTTTGGTTATTATGGGAGGAGTCAATGATTTTCGCGGGGGAACGCCTGCAAGTGAGACGGCACAGAACCTTCATACATTGGCAGAAAAGTGCTGGGACAACGGCATATATCCAGTGCTTGTAACGCCAACACCGGTAAATCCTGATGTGATAGCACTTCGAGGCTTGATTGACGTTCCGCCAGAGGGGTGGCAAGAGCAGCGGAGGCAGATCAATGAATGGATAATGACGCAGCCTTATTCGCTGGATATTGTTGATCTTTTATCAGATGAGAATGGATATCTTCGGGCAGATTATTCTGTGGACGGATTGCATCCGGATGCGGAAGGGAAGAAGCTGATGGGCGAGGCTATTGGAAATCATCTTTTGAAGACATTTCCGTGGGTCGAAAAAAAGAAAAAGGCATAAGAAAACGGATTATCGCTTTTGCGATAATCCGTTTTTTATTATTTGCAGCCGTAGAGAACAGCATCCAGAATCTCAAGCTTTGAGGCATTGAAAGCATTAAGAATTTTCGAGGAGAACATGCCGCATTCACCACGATTGATCATGTCCATGGCAGTTGCGAATGGAACGGCATCCTTGTAGACACGCTTGCTGATGAGTGCCTCGAAGCAGTCTGAAATGGAAGCTGCCTGTGCCCAAATAGGAATATTTTCTCCGGATAAGCGGTCAGGATAGCCATTCCCGTCATATTTTTCATGATGCCAGCGACAGATTTCGTAGCAGTACTTGTAGAATTGGCTGGATTCCTGATGGAACTGCTCCAGTATTTGGCAGCCATAAATAGGATGCTGGCGGATAACAGCCATTTCCGTTGAGGTTAGAGGAGCTTCCTTCATCAATATTTTGTCAGGGATTCCAATTTTTCCAATATCGTGAAGAGCAGAAGCGGAAGCAATCATAGAAATCTGTTCATCGGAAAGATTGTATTCCGGGCTGAGTACCTGAAGATTTTTCAGCAAGATTTTAGTGAATATCTTGACGCGCTGGACATGACGATAGGATTCCCGATTGCGGAATTCGATGACGCTTCCAAGGGCATTGATTAAGAATTCGTTGTTTTTTGCCAAGCGCTCTTGTGTTTCACGAAGCTCCTGCGTGCGCTTTTCAAGGATTTCCTCCATTTTGTTCCGTGTGCGGTACTGCTCGATCAGGTTGTGCGTTCGGTGCATGACGACACGGGGGGAAAACGGTTTATAGATGATATCGTCTACACCGTATTCGTATGCTTTGTCGTCTGTTTCTTCTGTTCCTTCGCCTGTAATCATGATGACGGGGATTTTTTGGCTCAGCTCTGCCTGACGGAGAAAGTTGAGAACGTCAATACCGGAAGAATTTGGCATAATAAGGTCAAGGAAAATAAGTGAGATCTCACTGTGGTGAGAAGTAATCATTTCAATCGCCTTGTCTCCATCTTCGGCTTCCAATATATTGAATTGCTCATCAAAAATATCCTTCAGCAATTCGCGATTCAATTCCGCATCGTCGGCAATTAGTATTGTTTCGCTCATGGGAATACCTCCAGTTTTTGAAATTTGTATTAGTCTGCTAAAAATTCGTTGACAACTGCGATCGTGTTTTGGTAGCAGGCAAGGAGCTGCGGCATTTTTTTCTTTGCCGTCTCCATATCCTTAGCACGGAGGTCTTCTGTGATATCAATGGCAAATTCCTGAAGCTTTTTGTAGGCTAAGTTGGCACAGACTCCCTTTAATGTGTGGGCAGCACGAAAGGCAGTATCCACATCGTCGGTGTCGAGTGCGTTTTGCAGTTCCGTTACGCTGGGATCTTCATGGAAAAGACGGGCATATTTTTTTAGCTTTTCGTCCTTGGGGCAACGGCGGATAATTTCATCATAGCTTCCGCCAATTTTTTCATAGAATTCCTTTGCTGTCATGTTTACAGCCTCCCTTATTGAATTGCTGCAATGAACCTAAGGAACAGGCTGCATTGCAAATGCAATGAAAATAACTTTTTATCCTTAAATTTTACAATAGAAATGAACATTTGAAAACAGTTGTGACAGAAAAAACCAGTTTTTCAAAAAGAAAACACAGAGCAAGAAAAAGAGACTGCTGCATTTCTTGAAGAGAATTGCCTGCAACAGCCTGTTTTTATATCTTAGGTGTTGAAGTAATCAATGCGCATTGCTTTCTTTACTTCGGAAAGCGTTTGAGCAGCCTTTGCCTGTGCCTTTTCACAGCCCTTTTGGAGCATTTCGTAGACAGCAGGAATATCTTTTGCATATTCTTCGCGGCGTTTGCGGATAGGTTCCAGCTCCTCTTGAAGAACCTCATTGAGGAATTTCTTGATTTTTACGTCACCGAGACCGCCTCTTTGGTAGTGTTCCTTGAGTTCGTCAAGATTTGCGTATTCGGGCAGGTGACGCTCGAATTGATCGTTTGTGCAGAAAGCGTCAAGATAGGTAAAGACCGTGTTTCCTTCAATATGCCCTGGATCTGCAACTCTGATATGTGTTGGATCGGTATACATGCTCATGACTTTTTTCTTTACTTCGTCAGCGGAGTCGGAAAGGTAGATGCAATTTCCAAGAGATTTGCTCATTTTTGCTTTGCCGTCCGTGCCGGGAAGACGAAGGCAAGACTTGTTGGAAGAAAGCAGAATCTCTGGTTCCACCAAAACTGGTGCGTAGATCTCATTGAATTTACGCACGATTTCTCTTGTTTGTTCAATCATTGGAGCCTGATCCTCGCCAACGGGAACGGTTGTTGCCTTAAAAGCCGTAATATCAGATGCTTGACTGATAGGGTAGCAAAGGAATCCTGCTGGAATGTTCGACTCAAAGTTTCTTTGCTGGATCTCTGCTTTCACTGTTGGATTGCGCTGCAAGCGAGCCAAGGTTACAAGATTCATGTAGTACATGGTCAGCTCAGTCAGCTCAGGAATCTGGGACTGTATAAAAATCGTAGACTTTGCTGGATCAATGCCAACGCCGAGATAGTCAAGAGCCACGTTTGTAATGCTTTGGCGAATTTTCTCAGGATTGTCAAAGTTGTCCGTAAGGGCTTGGGCATCAGCAATCATGATAAAAATTTCTTTGAATTTGCCTGTTTCCTGCAGCTTGGCACGTTGCTTCAAGGAACCAACGTAATGCCCGATATGGAGTTTTCCAGTAGGACGGTCGCCCGTTAAGATGATTTTATCGTTCACAATATAAACCTCCGCAGTAAAATCATGAAATTTGCATTTCTCTACCCTTCTTATTAAATCATAAGTGCGGGCTGGTTTCAAGGTTTGCTGATTGAAATATCTGTTATCCTATGTGTATTTGGGCAGGCAGGGAGGAAATTTGCGGAACTTATAGAATATTAGTGAGGGAGAGGATATGGGAATGTTTTGAGAGGAGCATTTGAAATGCTGGAGTTAAAGAACATTGTTTTCGAGGTAACTGAGGGCGAAAAGAAAAAAAAGATCATTCATGATTTAAGCTTTCAGGTAGAGCCGCGGAAGTTTGTAGTTATTACGGGACCGAATGGCAGCGGAAAGTCAACGCTTGCACGAATCATTGCCGGCATTGAGCAGCCAACTTCTGGTCAGATCTTGTTGGATGGTGAGGATATCACGGGCATGAACATCACGGAGCGCGCCCGCAAGGGAATCGGATTTGCTTTTCAGCAGCCTGTTCGGTTCAAGGGCTTGAGGGTCGTTGACTTGCTGCGTTTGGCAACGGGCAAGCATCTGACGCAAAAAGAGGCATGTGAATATCTTTCTGAGGTTGGTCTCTGTGCAAAGGATTATATAAATCGTGAGGTCAATGCTTCCTTGTCAGGCGGTGAGCTGAAACGCATTGAGATTGCGACAGTGATGGCACGCAAGGCAAAGCTGACTCTCTTTGATGAGCCGGAAGCAGGAATTGACTTGTGGAGTTTTCAAAACCTGATTCGTATTTTTGAAAAGATGCAGGCAGATATTCATGACAGTACGATTATCGTTATTTCGCATCAGGAGCGAATTTTGAGTATTGCAGATGAGATTATTGTTTTGGCAGAGGGAAAAATTCAAAAGCGTGGTGCAGGAAAGGAAATCCTTCCTGAAATTATTGGTACAGAATCGGCATGGAGCGGCTGTGGCTGCATACGGCTGTAACCTGCAAGGGAGTGTGGGATATGGAAAAAATGGATGCAATACAGTTGAGGCTGCTGCAGGAAGTGGCAGATCTTCATAAGGTGCCGGAGGGCGCATATAATTTTCGGGCAAACAGCCAGCTTGCCGGACGGCATACAACGGCAAATATAGATATACGATCCAAATCAGATGGAACTGGAATTGATATTCATATCAAGCCTGGAACGAAGAAGGAAAGCGTGCATATTCCGGTCGTACTGAGTGCCAGCGGTATTAAGGAAACTGTTTATAATGATTTTTATATCGGGGACGACTGCGATGTTGTCATTGTGGCAGGCTGCGGCATTGACAACTGCGGCACGCAGGATTCGGAGCATGACGGGGTTCATCGTTTCTTCCTTGGAAAAAATTCTGTGGTCAAGTATGTGGAAAAGCATTATGGTTCTGGAGATGGGACGGGAAAGCGTATTCTCAATCCTGTAACGGAGCTTACTATGGAAGAAAACAGCATGATGGAAATGGAAATGGTGCAAATTAAGGGCGTAGATTCCACGAATCGAATGAGCAAGGCAGTTTTGGGGAAAGGAGCTCGCCTTGTGGTGCATGAACGACTGATGACGCATGGGGAGCAATCTGCCGTCAGCAGATATGATGTTTGCCTGAATGGGGAAGGCGCGAGTGCAGATGTCGTTTCGCGTTCTGTGGCAAGGGACAGATCCTATCAGAAGCTTGATCTTTGTGTGAAGGGGAATGCTGCCTGCAATGGACATACGGAATGTGATTCCATTATCATGGACGAAGGACGGATTCTTGCCGTTCCGTCCTTGGAGGCAAATCACACGGACGCAATGCTTGTGCATGAAGCTGCTATTGGAAAAATTGCTGGCGATCAGCTGATTAAGCTGATGACACTTGGTTTGACAGAAAAAGAGGCAGAGGAACAGATCATCAATGGATTCTTGAAATAACTGCTGGAAAAGGAAAGTGTTTTGGAATAGAATAAGCGTGCATGAACTGGAACAGATTCCATGAGTCATGCACGCTTTTGTTTTGGTATGGGGATCATTCTGTGCTGGTCATTAACGCAATGAGAAGCTCTGTCGATTTTACTAGCTGATCCGTGCTGATATATTCCTTGAGAGAATGAGGATTCTGGACTCCACAGGAAATAGCAAGCGCCTGTTTTCCCTGCTCATTGAAATGATTGGCATCGTTGCAGTCGAGGCTATTGCGTGGCTTACACAGAATACCGTGTGCTTCACACGCTTTGGCAAAGCGTTGGAGAACAGGTTCTTGTTCAGACATCGCATAGGAATGACCTCCAATGCGGCTGTTCATTTCTATGCCCGCCCCGTGTTCTTCGGCTATGGCTTGAAAGGTTTTCTTTACATTATCCAATTCAGCGAGAGCTTCTTCATGGACATAGCTTCGGATCTCACCGCATATCGTGCAGTTGAATGGGTAGGTGTCTGTGCCATAACCTCCCTGCAAGGAACCGATGTTTACGGTAGTGTTTTTGTTGATCTGCCCCAGCTTCAGCTCTGAGATCGCTTTTGCAGCAATAGAGATGGCGTGAACGCCATGTTCTGGATGGAAGCCAGCATGTTTTTCCAAACCAGTAATTTTGATTTGGAAGGGGATGGCACTAGCGGCACGCAGGATACACTCTCCGATATTTCCTGCGGCTTCTACAACATAGACTTCCTTCGATTTGATCCGCCGAAATTTGTACAGCTCCATTCCACGGCAATAGTCTTCTTCTGCACAAGAAAAAATCAATTCAATGTGACGATGTGGAAGACGTTTTTTGCAAATGTAGTGGAGCGCTTCCAAGACTGCTGTAATGCCAGCAACATTGTCGGCGCCGAGAATTGTGTTATTGCTTCCAGTAATAGTTCCATCTTGATGAATGACAGGATGTTTATTTTCCGCAGGACCAACTGAATCCATGTGTGTGACGAAAAGCAGAGGGGGGAGATCTATCTCACCGGGGCAGAGAGCGTAAAGATTGCCTGCCATTCCCCCTGTTGTAGCATAGGTATCATCTTCTAGGAAGGCTGTACCAAGCTCTATCAGATGCCGTTGTATCTCATCGGATAAAATTCTTTCATTGTAAGATGGGTTATCAATGCTCGCCAAGGCAAGAAACGTGTTGACGATCTGCGTTTTGTCCAGTTGAATCTCCATGATATGAAACTCCTCTTGTTACATTGTAAATGCTGCGTAGTTTTTATTTTTATATTCGTCAAAGAAGGACGGAATCCTCTTAGAATTGAAAGAAATTTTTATAACGCCATTGTTCAACGGGAGATATGCTCACCGCTTGTTAAAATTTGGCTTCCCTCACTTACAGCAAGCTGTTGAAGAAGGGGACATCTTAGCTTCGTTATAGACGGGACATTGATAAATGAATATGTTTCGATGTAGAAAAACAAAAAGGGCTGTACACACATCTGTTCATGAAGGAAACAAATATGTGCTGCAGCCCCTTTTCCAATGCGGCATTTCCACATGCATCATTGGAAGAGTATCCGTTTTGTTATTGGTTTAATACAAGCTGTGAAGAAACAGGCAGGTTTCTTGCCAAGACAATTCATTGTCCATTGCTTGCTGTTGAATGGCATTTGCAATCTTCTGGGAAACTGCTTGGCTCATGCCTTTGGGGTTGCGAAGAATCTTGAGATTATTATTATCGGTGTCATAGCGGAGCCTGCCATCACAAGAATCCTTGTCTTTTCCGTAGCCAATAAAAATGCGATGGTCATGGCGCATGACGATATGATCCCATGCAATCATAAACAAACCTCCTTTCTAAGTGCTTTTTACAAGCATGACATATGAAATTATCATGCCTTATTTAATACTTCACCGTGAAAGGACAAAAATCCTTCTTGATTTGATAAAATTTATTTATTTTTTATCATTTTCTGTTTTTTAAGTAGTTTTCAAATGGATTTGCTGATATAGGGATCCTTAAGCATTAGGAGAGCAGTGGATTATTTTGGAAATATGACGGAAAATGGCAGCAGATAATTACAGGAGGACCTATGGAAATACCCTGCAAAGTATAGGATATGAAGATGTGGGCAAAAGTAAAAAAGGCTATTGACAGAGGCGGCGAATGCGTGTAATATAATACAAGTCGCTGCGAGGTGACAGGCTTGAGAGAAGGGTTCACGGCATGGCAGCCAGTGCTTCCTCAGCTGGTTCAGGCAGACAGGAAATAAAAAAGTCCTT
>JAZLHW010000024.1:0-2307 GCA_045617105.1 Selenomonadaceae bacterium
ATAAAGAGTAAACAGCATCAGGTACATATTATTGTAAATAGTCAGGTCGGAGTTCATAAGCCTGATAATTTGCGGCTTGCACTCCAGCGCTTCATGTGCCTGCTCATAGTCCTCCAAACGGTAATTTCTGCTGTATTCGTAGCAGGTTTCACAGATGCCATCAATGGTAAAAATACATTTTTCTACCGTGGGATGGAGCGTTTCCTTCACCATTTCACGCACAAGACCGTGAATATATAGCTTTCCGGTGTTTTCGTCCTCCTGAATCCAACCCAGCCGAATGAGGGATTGAGTTTCCAAAATCATCTGCGTCCAGAGAACAAACTGCCGCTTGCGAACTCCATTCTCCGGCATGATGTAAAAGTTGATAAGTCCCTCCTTGGTGCGTTCATTCAGCTCTTGCAGGGCGAAAAGTCCATCAAGCAGGTCATAAAAGGGCTTCCAATCGTAATTTCCATCCTTATTTGTTTCAATAAAGATACTGTTTGGGAACGCAAGACCCCGTTCCCGAATGTACTGAGCCAACTCCTTGCTGCTGCGGTAGCCCTCTTTTACGGTCAGAGCCAAAAGCTGGATGGCGTAGGTGTGATGATGCACCTGCTCAATCAGCTCCCACACATCATCCTCATTGCCTGCAAGCCGTTTGGGGCAGTAGGCGTGGAACAGTTCCAGCAAAGCGGCTCTGTCGTTCAGCATATCGAGAAAATAGCTATATTTTCCCCATGTTTTCAGTCGAGTCGTGACCAGAACATGACAGCGGAACTTATTCAGCAGGGACAGATCCTTGCTTTTCTCGGGCAACTCATCCTGATTATCAATGATAAGCAGGCTGTCCGTCCCCATACCTCGTAAAAGCCGAAGATTGCGTTCAAAGTTTTTTGGATTCGCAGCCTCCGGCTCATTTTTTATTCTCATGGAGGCAATGGTGTTGTGAATCGAGCCCTGATAGGTCAGATAAATGCGGTTTACATACTGTTTAGCATATTTTCTGGCATATTCCTGCACCAATTCGCTCTTGCCCACGCCACCGATGCCGATGACAAACACCTTGCCGTCAGAGGTCAGCCGGTCATGCAGCTCCGTATAATAACAACATGAACCGGTTCAAAGTTAATTCCATTTTACCACCGATAAATCTGTTAAAAAAGGAGATTTTATGGCACGAAAACGAATGTTCTCACAGGATGTGATCGCAAGTGATGCGTTTTTGAACCTGTCTGTTCACGCTCAATGCCTTTACTTCCATCTGAATCTGTACGCAGATGATGAGGGATTTGTCCAGAATCCTAAAATGATTATGCGGATTCTCGGTAGCACTGAAACCGCCATCAAGGAATTAGAGCGGAGCAAATACATCCTTCTTTTTCCCAGCGGCGTGGTACTGATTGTTCATTGGTTCATCCACAACGACATCCGCAAGGACAGGCTTCGAGAAACGGTCTGTCTCAAAGAACGCTCAAAAGTGATGCTTCCCAGTCGTTCTTACGAGTTTTGTGAATGCGGCGTGGATGATGCGTTGAAGCAGTCCAATGACAGCGTAGATACGGCTGAACCGCTGACGTCTGGCAGCGTGGAGGCCACCCAGTATAGTATAGATCAGTATAGTGTAGCTAAGAGTAGTTTAGTTCAGTATAGTGCTCTGCCACTGAAAAACGGGTCGGAATATGTCGTTTCCATGGAGAGCGCGGATGAATTGCAGGGGAAATATCCGAAAATCAATTTATATCAGTCTTCTTCAGATATGAGAAACTGGCTGATGGCAAATCCCCAGAAGCAGCGAGAGGAATCCAGAATGGATGCTTTCATCACGAACTGGCTAAACAACGAGCAAAACAGATATGGAAGGAGGTCAACCGGCTATGGACAAGCTGAGCAATCTGCTGAGGTCACCCCCGTCCTCGGAACCGTTCTCTGAGGAGGATTTCGTCAGACGGGTCAATGCCCAACAGGGCAAAGATATGCGTGAGGGCTATGACTGCCCCCTTTGTCTCAACAAAGAGTTTCGGATGGTCGTGGAAAACGGTAACAGAATCTGCCGTTCCTGCAAGTGCTTCTGGATTCGCCAGAGCCTTTCCCGGCTCAGAAATCGTGGGCTGCTGGACCTCTACAAGCAATGTACCTTCTCCAAATTCACCACTGGTGAGGCGTGGCAGATACACGCCAAGGAAAAGGCTGTTGCATACAAAAACTCAAATCTGCATCACTGGTTTTTCATCGCCGGTCAATCCGGCTTCGGCAAGACCCACCTCTGCACTGCCATCGCCGGTAAGGTGATTCTGGACGGTCACGATTTTCAGGTGTTGCGCT
>JAZLHW010000025.1:0-1276 GCA_045617105.1 Selenomonadaceae bacterium
AGACATGGATGCATTTTTCGCATCTGTGGAGCAACGGGAGCATTTGGAATATCGAGGCAAGCCTGTGATCGTGGCAGGGCTTTCAGGACGCGGCGTAGTGTCTACCTGTTCCTATGAGGCACGCCGTTTCGGAGTCCATTCTGCTATGCCGACCGAAAGGGCGAGACGGCTTTGCCCGCAAGGGATTTTTGTTGAGGGAAATTACAAGCTCTACCAAGAAGTTTCCGGCAGTGTTTTTGAGATCTTTTCAAGATATTCTCCCGTGGTAGAGCCGCTTTCCATAGATGAAGCATTTCTTGACCTTACGGGAATGGAACGGCTGATGAAAGATCCGCAGGTGTATGCGGGGAAGCTGAAGCAGGAAATTTTGGAAAAGACGGGACTTGTGGCATCTGTCGGGATCGCTCCAAACAAGTTTTTGGCAAAGCTGGCATCTGACCTAAAAAAGCCGAATGGATTGGTGGTAATTGCACCGGAACAGGTGTATGAAATCTTGGCTCCTCTGCCGGTTTCCAGAATCTGGGGCGTAGGACATCGGACGGAGGAACAGCTCAAGCGCATGCGGTGTGATACGATTGGCAAGCTTCAAAAGCAGAGTCTTTCTGCACTCAGAAAGGTTTTTGGGGAAAAACAGGCACGGCAGCTTTATGATCTTTCCAGAGGAATAGATACCCGTCCCGTGATGGAACGGGAGGAAGCAAAGTCCATTGGAAAGGAAATTACCTTTGAGGAGGATCTGCAATGCGCACAGGATGCAGAGGCTGTCCTGCTGTTTCTTTCGGAACAGGTGGGATGGCGCATGAGAAAGGCGGGTGTCAAGGCACGGACGATACAGCTGAAGCTGCGCCGTGGGGATTTTACAACGCTTACGAGAAGCCGCACCCTGTTGGAAGCAACCTGCTACGATGAGGAGATCTACCATGCCGCTCAAGAGCTTTACCGTGCCTTGGGGATTCCCAAAGGAATCCGCCTGTTGGGTGTGACGGGGACGAATTTTGACCGTTCGGGGGAGATATCGCTTTTTCGGGAGGAAAAAAAGGAAAGCCTGTATGATGCCATTGATGCCATAAAGAAACGGTTTGGGGAATCATCCCTGACCAAAGCCCAGCTGATTTCCTGCCCATTTCCAAAATCCAAATAAAGGGTATCTTTAAAACTATTGACGGTATCGCCTTACGGCTTATCTGATAGATACCCCAAGATGACATTATAAAATTCTTCTGCTCTGGCAAGCTGCTTGAGTGCATCGTCCTTTGCAACAATATAAAAATCATCA